>CAZYPO010000001.1:0-5389 GCA_964649225.1 uncultured Gemmatimonas sp.
CTGGCTACTGGTCACTGCTGTCATGGGCCCTGCAGGAGTTGAACCTGCGACCGACGGATTATGAGTCCGCTGCTCTAACCAGGCTGAGCTAAGGGCCCGCGTTCCTCTAAGCTAGCATCAGGTGGCCCCGCCGTTAAGTTGTTCGCAAGTGCGCGCCATCATTCTCTCCCACGTCTATCTCGATTCCGACCGCCGGGGCAAGCTGCGTGCGCTCGCCGGTCAGGGCGCGACCGTAATCGCCGCGGTGCCGGGCGGAGTAACCCAGGAGGACGCCGGAGTTCGCCTGGCGCCCATCCCAGTACGCGGCGACCCCGAAAACCCCGAGTCGTTGCACTGGAACCAGCGCGCGTTGCGCCGTTTGTTCGCCGATGCGCGGCCCGATGTGGTTCAGATCGAGGAGGAGCCGGACACCCAGCTCGCCGCCACCGCATCGGCAGAGGCCCTGCGGCTCGGCGTGCCAACGGTGTTGTTCAGCTGGGAAAGCAGCGCCAATCGCCGGGGGTACCTGGAGCGCCGGCGCGCCGCCATCAGCTTCAAGGCGGCTCGCGCGGGCATCGGCGGCAACGCCCTTGCCGCGGAACGGCTGCGCCTGGAGCTGCCTGGGGTTCCGATCCTGTCGTTGCCGCAATTCGGGGTCGCGCCTCCTCCGCCGGTCGAGCGCGCCCCGCACCAGACCCTCGCAATCGGCTACGTCGGCCGGCTGTTGCCCGAGCGCGCGGTCGACCTGCTGCTGCGCGCCTGCTCGATGATCATGGGCGCCTGGATCCTCACCGTGGCCGGCACCGGGCCCGAACAGGAGGAGCTGGAGCTGCTGGCCCAGCGGCTCGGGCTCGCCTCGAGGATCCGCTGGCTGGGCGGCATCAGCCGGGCCGACGTGGAGGCGCTCTGGCCTGCGCTGGATTGCCTGGTGCTGCCCGGGCGCCGGAGCGGCGAGTGGGTGGAGCGCTGGTCCACGGTGCTGGTGGACGCGATGGCGCACGGCGTCGTGCCCGTCGTGATGGAAGGCAGCATCCTGCATGCGGTCGTCGGGGCGGCGGGAAAGACCGCGCAGGATGAGGAGACCCTGGGCATGACCTTGCAACACCTGCTGGCTTATCCCGAAGAGCGCCGCGCCCTCAGCGCGGCCTCGCGACAGCGCGTGCTCGAGCACTACGTGGATGCGGCGATCGCCGAGCAGACCATGGCGCTCTGGCGTCAGGTGGTGGCCGCCCGCTCTCCGGCCGGAGCGTAGTCCGGCACCAACTCTCCCAACAGGCCACGCAGCTCCACCTCGGGCGCGCCCGCCTGCGCCGCTCCCAGGAGCGCGCGTAATCGCGAAGCAAAGCGCCGAGGCAACGCCGTGGGCCGCGAGCGCTGGATGCCGGGGTGTCCCGTCGGCACCGAATCCGTCGCGCTGAAATACGGTTCTTCATGGAGCTTCTCGCCCGGGCGCACCCCGGTGACCCGGATCTCGATGTCCTTCCCCGGCTCCTTGCCCGCCTGCCGGATCATGGTCTCGGCGAGCTGCAGGATCCTGACCGGCTGGCCCATGTCCAACGCGAAGATCTCCCCGCCCTTGCCGAGCGCGGCCGCGCGAAGCACCAGCTGGACCGCCTCGGGAGCCGTCATGAAGTAACGGCGCATCTCGGGATGGGTGAGGGTGACCGGCCCGCCGGCTTCGATCTGCCGCGCGAACGTGGGGACCACGCTCCCGCTCGTCCCGATCACGTTGCCGAAGCGCACCGAGACGTAATGCCGGTGATGCCGGCGCGCGGCGTGCTGGACCACCTGCTCCGCCACTCGCTTCGTCGCCCCCATCACGCTCGACGGCCGGACCGCCTTGTCGGTCGAGATCAGCGCCAAGTGGGGCACCTCATGCGCGGCGGCGAGCTCCACGACCTGCCGGGTCCCCAGCACATTGTTGGTGACCGCCTCGACGACGTTGGCTTCCATCAGGGGGACATGCTTGTGCGCCGCGGCGTGAAACACCACGGCCGGGCGAAACTGCTCGAACACAGCGCGCAGCCGGCCGCGATCCCGGATATCGGCGATGACCGGGGCCACCTCGAGCGCGGGGAAGCGCTCCTGCAGCCGCGCGGCGAGCTCGAAAATCGGATTCTCCCCGTGACCAAGCGCCACCAGCCGCGCGGGGGCGAGCCCTGCGATCTGGCCGCACAGCTCGCTGCCGATCGAGCCTCCCGCCCCGGTGACCAGGACGCTCTGGCCGCGCAGCAGGGCGTCGAGCTCGGCGTCCACGGGGGAAATCAGTATTTCAGCGGCAGGGCTACCCGGCGGCCGTCCTGGGCGGACAGGTAGGTGGCGATGAGGATCTCGAGCGAATGCAAGCCCTCGCGGCCATCGGTATCCGGCGCGGCTTCTCCCCGCAGCGCTTGCAGCACGTTCTCGTAAAAGCGCAGGTGGCCGTGTCCGTAGACCGAGTTGGTCTCGTAGCTGGCCCGTTCCACCTCTTCGTCCATGGGATCGGGCTCGGCAAACTGCCAGTGGTCGATCCGGTTGACCGCCACGCCCCCGACGCGTACCGTGCCCGCCTCGCCCAGCACCGTGACCGAGCCCTCGAAGTTTTTGGGATAGGTCAGCATCGTGACGTTGAGCGAGCCCAGGGTGCCGGCGCGCCAGCGCAGCGCCAGGACACCGGTGTCCTCGACTTCGATCTGCCGCGCCAGCGTTGCGGTGTAGGCCTGCACGCTGTCCACCGGACCGATCAGCCAGTCGAGCATGTCCACGTAGTGGCTGGCCTGGTTCATGAACGCGCCGCCGTCGAATTCCCAGGTGCCCCGCCACGGCGCGCTGTCGTAGTAGGACTGCGGCCGGCTCCAGAAGACGTTCACGGTTACCAGGTACACCTTGCCGAAGCGATTGGCCTCGATGGCGCGCTTGAGCAGCTGCAGGGTAGGGTTTTTGCGGTTCTGTTTGACGACGAAGAGATGCACCCCGGCTTCGTCGCAGGCCTGGACCATCCGCTTGCCATCCTCCAGCCGCGTCGCCATCGGCTTTTCGCTCATGACGTGGCGGCCCGCCTGGGCCACCCGGATGGCCTGTGCGGCATGCAGCCCGCTGGGCGTGGCGAGCACGACGATGTCGGGATCGCAGCCGTCGAGCAACGCATCGAGCGAGGAGAATCCGGGCGCTCCGGTCCGGCCCACGGCCCGTTGCAGTGCGGCCGGGTTGATGTCGGCCACTCCGACCAGCTCCGAAACGTCCGCGTGTCCCTCCAGCGCCTCGAAGTGATTGGCGGAGATGCGGCCGCACCCCACCAGCGCGAAGCGGATCTTGCGGCCGCCGGTGACCGGCTTACGCACGAAGACGTCGGTGGCTTCCCTCACGCGGCGCCGTTGCCGCGGCTGAGCTGCCGGGCTCGCCAGCCCTCCATTCGTACCGTGAGCACGACACCTTCGGGCGTCTCTTCCCGGCTCAGCACCTCGCCGGCGCGATAGACCGCGGCCAGCCGGGCGCCGTCGCCGGCCGGGACTACGACCCGCACGGTGGGCCGCCCCGCGCGGACCCGCTCGCGCAGCGCGGCCTTCAGGGCATCGAGCCCGTCGGTGCGCATCGTGGTCGCGAAGACCGCGTCGGGATGCAGCTCCCGGATCCGCGCGGCGAAGGCGGTCGGGTCGGGCAGCAAGTCGATCTTGTTGAACACCATGATCTCCGGGCGATCCGACAGCTCCAGCTCGCCCAGCACGGCCTCGACCACGCGGGCCTGCTCTTCCCATTCGGGGTGACTGGCATCGATGATGTGCAGCAGGACGTCGGCCTCGCCGGCTTCCTCCAGGGTCGCGCGGAAGCTGGCCACCAGATGGTGAGGGAGTTTCCGGATAAATCCGACGGTGTCGGTCACGCGCACCCGCACTCCCTCGCCGCCATCCACCTCGCGGGTCAGCGTGTCGAGGGTCGCGAAGAGCCGGTCCTCGACGACGATCTCGTGGTCGCCGGTCAGCGCCCGAAGCACGCTCGATTTGCCGGCGTTGGTGTACCCCACCAGCGCGGCGTGCAGCAGTTTCTGCCGCCCCGCCCGGATCGTTTCGCGGTGGCGGGCCACGTCCCGCAGCTTCCCGCGATGATGCTGGATCTTCCGCCGGATCATCCGCCGGTCGGTTTCGAGCTGGGTTTCGCCGGGGCCCCGGAGCCCGATGCCGCCGCGGATACGCGAGAGGTGGGTCCACATCCGCGTCAGGCGGGGCAGCAGGTACTCGAGCTGCGCCAGCTCGACCTGCAGCTTGGCCTCGGCGGTGCGCGCGCGGGTGGAGAAAATGTCCAGAATGACCTCCGCGCGATCCATCACCCGCAACTGCAGCTCGCGCTCGAGGTTGGCGCCCTGCACCGGACTCAGCTCTTCGTCGAAGATCGCCAGCGTTGCGCCCAACTCGGCCACGAGGGCCTTGAGCTCCACCACCTTGCCCTCGCCGATCAGTGTGCCGGGATTCGGTGCCGCCACCTGCTGGGTCAGCCGGCCGGCCACCTGGGCGCCGGCCGTGTCCACCAGCCGCGCGAGCTCCTCGAGATGCTCCTGCATCTGGTCGGCCTCCGGCGAGCCCTTGCGCGGCGCCGCCACCAGAATGGCGCGCTCGACCGGCGGCTGGACGTTGATCAACTCTCGGATGGCTTACCCCTGGGTTTACTGGTCACTGGTCACTGCTCGCCCCAGCAAAGATAGCGGCGCCCCTCACTCCTCCGTCCCCGGCGCCCGCTCTCCGCCTCCCGCCGCGATCTCCTTCCAGTGCGCGATTCGTTCCGCCACGCGCTTCTCGTATCCCAGGGTACCGGGCTGGTAGGGCGCCTTGCCGGCCAGGCGCCCGGGAAGGTAGGCCTGGGACACATAGTGGCCGGGATAGTCGTGCGCATAGCGATATTCGGCGCCATAGCCGAGCCGCTTCATGAGCCCGGTGGGTGCGTTGCGCAGATGGAGCGGCACCGGTTCCGCGGGTGTTTCGCGCGCCAGCTCGAGCGCCGCTCCCAGCGCCTTGACTACGCTATTCGACTTCGGCGCGGTCGCGAGATAGATGGTCATCTCGGCGAGGGGCAAGTATCCCTCGGGTGGACCCAGCTGCCGAAATGCTTCCCGCGCGGCGACGGCAAGCTGCAGCGCCTGCGGGTCGGCCAGGCCGATGTCTTCCGCCGCCATGGCGATCGCGCGCCGGAAGAGCACCAGCGGGTCCTCGCCGCCCTCCAGCATGCGGGCCATCCAGTAAAGCGCACCCTGCGGGTCGCTGCCGCGCAACGACTTGTGATAGGCCGACAGCAGGTTGAAGTGCTCCTCGCCCGACTGGTCGTAGCGCGGAACCCGCCGCGCAAACGCCTCGGCCAGGATCCCCAGGGTAACCCTTCCGCCCCGGCCGACCTGGAACGCGGCGGCTTCCAGCGCCGCCAGCGCACGGCGCGCATCGCCATC
>CAZYPO010000001.1:5489-8012 GCA_964649225.1 uncultured Gemmatimonas sp.
AACAGAATGGTGCCCCGGCCCAGTCGGCGCCGCTCCTCCGCCTCCTTGATGATCTCCCGGACCCGCTGCACCCCTTCGGTCACGGCGCTGAAGCCGATGAAGGCGCGGCCGGTATGTTGCGCGATCAAATACGCCAGCGACGTTTTCCCGGTGCCCGGCGGACCCCAGAAGATGGTGCTGCCCAGATCCCCGCGGCGCAGCGCATCGCCCAGCGCGCGACCCGGCGCGAGCAGGTGCTCCTGCCCCGCGAACTCCGCGAGGGTGCGAGGACGCATCCGCGCAGCCAGCGGGGCGGGAGTCGAGAACAGCTCCGGCGCGTCGTCCATCGTGCCTCAGATCGTGCCGGCGCCGGTCGCGCGCAGCAGGAGTAATGCGGCTGCTCCGCCGAGGAATGCCACGGTGATTCGGAGCGCGCGGCTTGCCTGAACCTCCGGAACCAGGTTCGAGGCGGCGACGTAGAGCGTGACCCCCGCGGCGAGTGCCAGCCCATACCGCGCGAGTACCGCGACGGCCTCTGTGAGCAGCGCCCCCGCGACGGTCGCGACGCCCAGTACCGCGCCCGCAAAGAGCGCAGGGCGGCGGCCCGCACCGCTGGCGAGCATCAAGCTCGCCACCGTGACGCCCTCGGGCAGCTTGTGCAACAGGATGGCGAGGAAGAACAGCACGCCGAGCGACCAGGACACCAGAAACCCGCTGGCGATCGCCACCCCGTCGAAGAACGCGTGCAGCGTAAGCCCCACCAGGGCGCTGTAACCCGCCGAGCGGGGGACCGCATGGGTCTCCTCCCCGAAGTGGAAGTGCGGCGTGATCACGTGCTGAGCCACATGCACCAGCAGATAGCCCAGCAGCACCAGCATCCCCGCCGCGGCCTTGCCGGCGACCGCGAAGACTTCCGGCAAGACTCCCACCAGCACGAGGGCCAGCATGAACCCCGCGCCAAAGGCGAGCGACATCTGGATCGCCGCCAGGCTGCGCCGTTCGGCACGCACCACCGCCAGCGCGCCGATGAGGTTGCCGGTCGCCGCCCCGAGCGCCAGCAGCAGGGGGGTCAGCGCCACGATTGCACCAGCCCCAGCAACCTGTCCCTGGTGTTCAATCCGGGATCCTCGAGCACGGCCTCGAGCAGACGGTTCAGCAGCAAGCCCAGCTCGGGACCCGGCCGGACACCCCCAGCCACGAGATCGTCCCCGGTGACAGCGAGCTGCCCCCGCGAGGTGGCTTCGCCCCGATCGCGAATCTGCTGCATCGCCGGTCGCCAGGCGGCGGGGGCCCCCGAGCGCAGCTCGGCGAGAGCCAGCAGATCGTCCGCCGCCCCTCCTGCGGCGGCGAGCCAGCGGCGCACGGACAGGGCATCGCTGCCCGTCGGCTCCTGCGGCGTCCGCTCCATGGCCTCGGCACGGGAGATCTCGGCGCCCGAGGCGCGCAGCCGCCGCAGGACCTCCGCGGGCCTCGAAGTGAGGGCGACGGTCAGAATCACGGGGTCCCGCGCCGCGACCGGCAGCGGATCCGGCAATGGATACGGCTGGCGCAATTCCGGAATCCACACGGGGGCCGCACCGGCCTCGCGCCACAGCGCGACGAAATGTTGCGGGGAGCGCGCGGCGATGAGCCCCTTGAACCACTCATCCCGGACCCGCTCGGCCGAGAGCTGCGGGAGTCCCGGCGCGGCGGCTTGCGCGGCGGCGAAGGTGGCGGGGTCGATCCTGAATCCGAATCGCGCTGCAAAGCGCACCATGCGCAGAATCCGCAGGTAGTCCTCGGCGAAGCGCTTGGAAGGATCGCCCACGGCACGCACGATGCCATCGATCAGATCCTGCCTGCCCCCCTCGGGATCCAGCCACTGGTGCGAGAAAGGGTGATACGCCATCGCATTGATCGTGAAGTCGCGCCGGTGCAGATCCTCCACGATGGAAACCCCGTACTCCACGACGGCATGCCGGCCATCGGTCGCTACATCCTTCCGGAACGTGGTGACCTCGTGCAGCCCGCCCTGCCCGTCGAGCACACCCACGGTCCCGTACTTGGCGCCCACGGCCACGCTGCGCGGAAAGAGCCGCCGCACCTGATCAGGGGTGGCGGCCGTGGCGAGATCGACGTCGTATTGCAGCGCCTGGCGCGGTGCCAGCCGCCAATCGCGCAACGCGCCTCCCACACACCACGTCTCGAAATGCGCCTGCTCGAGGGTCCGCGCGATCGTGAGGATCGTCTCCGGCAGCGGAACCTGCTCCAGCTCCGCGGCCGTCATTGCGGGGTTCCCCCGTAAGACGACCCGGTCGCGAGGCACAGGACCAGCTCGAGCCTCGCGAGCGCCGCGGAGCGCGGTCCCGCCGGCCGCACGCCCAGGCGCAACAGTTGCCCACCCCCACCCTCGAACGCGTACTCGCCGCCGACCTCGCCGTAGGGACAGCGGGTGGCGAGAATCACCGGCTTGGCTTCCGCGAGCCAACGACGCACCGCCGGGAGAATTCCCGGAGGAGCGTTGCCGCGGCCGAACGCTTCCAGAACTACCCCGTCGAAATGCGG
>CAZYPO010000001.1:8112-15383 GCA_964649225.1 uncultured Gemmatimonas sp.
CGAAGCGCACCTCACCCTCGGCCACCCTGCCCAGCGGCTCGGAATGCGGCGAATCGAACGCGTCCGGAGCAAAGGAGTGGACCTTGGCAACGTCCCGTCCATCCAGGATACGTCCGGAAAACACCACCATCGTCCCGCGCCCGCGACTTTCCGGATGGAACGCGACCCGTATTGCGTCCCGCAGATTACGCGGGCCGTCCCACTCCGGGTCGCTCGAGGTCCGCATGGCGCCGGTGAGGACCACCGGAACAGTTGGCGGCAGCGTGCGGGCCAGTAGATAGGCCGTTTCTTCGAGCGTGTCGGTGCCATGGGTGATCACGATCCCCTCGGGAGCCTCAGGACCCGTCACCAACGCGGCTACTCGCTGGCGCAACGCCCAGAGACCCGACGGGCCGCGATGGATGGCCGGGAGAGGTTCCCAGTCCTCGACGCGAATGGCGCCAGCCGCGCCCAGGTCGCCGACCAGGGCGAGCAGCCCGGCGGGGTCCAGTGCCGGCACATTGCCGCCCGCCGCGGTGCTTCGCTGCATCGCGATGGTGCCGCCGGTCGCCAGGAGATGAATCACCCCTCAATCCTGAATCCTGATTCCTGAAACCTGTTGTCTACCCGCATAACACCGACCCCCCATTCACGTTGAGCACTTCTCCCGTGATGTGGCGTGCCAGCGGGCTGCAGAGAAACAGGATGGGGCCGGCGATGTCTTCAGGGGGCGGAATGCGCCGCAGCGGGATGGTCGCCGCGATCCGCTCGCGACCGCCGTCGGCGTAGGGACCCGCGCTCATGTCGGTGTCCACCCAGCCTGGGGCGACACAGTTGACCGTGATGTCGGGGGCGCACTCGACCGCAAGCGACTTGGTGAGCGAGATCAGCGCGCCCTTGGTCGCGGCGTAATCGGCGTGATAGGCTTCGCCGCGCTGCCCGGCGGTGCTGGACACCAGCACGATGCGTCCTCCCCGATTCATCATGCCCAAGGCCGCCCGGGTCGTGAGGAACACGGCATCGAGGTTTTGCCCCATGGTGGAACGCCAGCGGGCGTCGCTCAGCTTGCCGAGCGGCACCTCGTCCGAGGGCCAGATTCCGGCATTGGCCACGAAGCAATCGAGCCCGCCGAACGCGGCCTTGCACTCCCGAAAGACCTGGGCGACCACCACGGGATCGGAAAGATCACCCCCGGACACGAACACCCGGCGACCCAGGCCGCGGATCTCGCGCGCCAGCGCTTCGGCCGCCGCGAGCCGGGTGTGGTAGGTCACGCCCACGTCCGCGCCGGCCCGCGCAAACAGCAGGGCCGTTGCCCGGCCGATCCCGCGGGAACCGCCCGTGATCAGCACTCGTTGCCCGGCCAACTCGATCATTCCTCGTCTCCCAGAAGCAGCCTCAGTCGATCGAACAACGGAATCTTGATGGCGAGCGGCGGCACCGGCTCAAGCGCCCGCTCGGCGAGGATGGCCGCCGGATTCCGGCGGGCGAGCAGATCCGCCTGGTGCTCGCCGTCCTGCTCGCAGAGGTAGCGGTAAGCGGTGCCGATCATGCGGTCGTCGCCGTGGTTGTCCGCGGCGATGATGTCGGCCAGCCCATGGGCCAGCAGTTCTCGCGCGCGCCGGCCGCGTCCGCGGCTCGTCAGCAGCGTAGTGGCATCGACCTGCATCACCCCCCCCGCGGCTCTCCATTGTTGCACCGCCGTTGGGCTGCAGCCGGCGTAGCGCTCCGGATGCGCCAGCAGCGGGACCAGGCCGAGCTGGGCGATCTGCCGCAGTGCATTGGTGATGGCGGGCACCGCCACCGCACTGGTGAACTCCACCAGGACATAGCGAGTTTCGCCCATCCGGATCCCCGGATGTTCGAGCAATTCGGCGGTCACCGGCCGGTCCAGCATGAGCTCGACCCCACGCACCAGCACCACGGCGCTCGGCGCCCTCGCGCTGAGCGCCTCGAATGCCGCATCGTGAGCAGCGGGAATGCCGCCGGAGAGCCGCCCGATGCTGTGGTGCGGCGTGAGGCAGACCGCGGTGACTCCCCCCTCGCGCATCGCTTCCAGCACCTGAACCGACTGTTCCACCGTGCGGGAGCCGTCATCCACCCCGGGCAGCAAATGGCAATGGAGGTCGATCACCGCGCTGATCCTCGCGCCAGCCGCAGCTGGGCGGCAAAGCGCGCCAGCCCGGCCGGATCCTGGACAGCGCGCGCTTTGAGCGCGAGCGTCACCAGCGCATCGGCCGCCAGCAGGTCGAGCGCCACCGAGCGATCCCCCGGGTGCGCGAGCACGGCCTCGAGCGCGTCGGTCGCCGCGCCCGCCAGGCGCTCGGCAAGAGCAGCAGGCGCGCGGCGCTCAGCCAAGTAGCGTGCGGCCCGCTCTCGGAGCGGTGCAGGCGCTCCCGCGCTGTGCTCCTCGAACCAGCGCTGCGCTGCCGTCAACTCGCCGCCAACCATTCCTCGACGAGGCGTGGCGCGGCCGCCCGGGCGGCGGGGAGCCGCGCGAGGTCCCCCGCGCTGCCGGAGGCGAAGGCCGGACGTCCGCCTCCTCTGCCACCGCTCAGCGCTGCGATCCGATTGAGCAGATCGCCGGCCTTGCGGCCCGCCTGGACCAGGTCGTCACTCAGCGCCACGTGAATGGCCCCGCGGCCCGCCGTGCCGAACAACACGAGGACGGCACTCTGCTTTCCGGTGCGAAAGCGATCCGCCTGCTGAGCAACCTCCTCCCGGTCTTCCACTGAAGTCTCGCCAAGGGTGAGCGTGACCCCACCGATCTTGAGCTCCTCCCCCGCGGCATCGCTGCTCCCCCCCCGCTGGACCATTTCCTGGAGGCGGCCTTCCAGCTTCTCACGCTCCGCCAGCAGCTGTTCGATCCGCTTGGCGAGGTGTTCCGGCTGCGCGCGCAGCAGCTCGCTGGCCTGGCGCAGGCGGGTGTCGATCTCCGCGAGCGCCGCATAGGCGCCGGGACCGGTCACGGCTTCGATGCGCCGGACGCCCGCCGCGATCCCGCCCTGTTGGGTAATCCTGAACAGCCCCAGCGCACCGGTCGTGGCGACATGGGTTCCGCCGCAGAGCTCGATCGAGTCGCCCATACGAACCACCCGGACCACGTCGCCATACTTGTCCGCGAAAAACGCCATCGCGCCGAGTGCCAGCGCATCGGCGTACGGCAATTGTCGCGTGATGACCTGGTGATTTGCCCAGATCTCCGCGTTCACGTCCCGCTCGATCAGCTCGAGCGTGGCGGGCTCGACCGGTCCGTGGTGCGAAAAGTCGAAGCGCAGCCGGTCGGGGGCGACCAGGGACCCCTGCTGGCGCACGTGGCTCCCGAGGTGGCGCCGCAGCGCCGCGTGTACCAGATGCGTTGCACTGTGATTCCGCTCGATATCGCGCCGCCGCGGCGCGTCGACCACGGCGAGCACCGCGGTCGGCTCGAAGGTTCCGGCAAAGGGACCCACCAGCGCGGTGCCCCGCTCCTCCTTGCGCACTTCCTCCACCGGCAGCTCCCAGCCGATGCCCCGCAGCCTCCCGGTGTCGCTCACCTGCCCGCCGGACTGCACGTAGAAGGGATTCTCGCGCAGCACCAGCTCAATCCGCTCACCCTCTTGCCGGAAGGCGAGCAGCTCGGTCTCGGCTTCCGTCGCTTCGTACCCGATGAACTTCTGCTTGCCGCGGCGGAGCACCTGCCACTTGGGCTGCCTCGCCCGACGAGCTCCGGACTTGCTGCCCAATGGTCCTGTCAGCCTCGGTAGCCCCCCTCGCATCGTTCCCTTCAGCTGAACGTCTCGCGAGCGCTGGCGCTGTTCCTCGAGCGCTTTTTCGAAGCCCTCCAGATCGACGCCCACGCCCTTTTCCGACGCGATCAGCTGGGTCAAATCGACCGGGAAGCCGTAGGTGTCGTAGAGGCGAAAGACCTCGCCGCCCGGAATCGACGTGGCGCCGCTGGCAAAGACTTCGTCCAGCCGCCGGAGGCCGCCCTCGATCGTCTCCAGGAACCGCCGCTCCTCCGCCTCGGTCCATTTCCGGATGTCCGCGTGGCCCCGCGCCAGCTCGGGATAGACCGCGCTCATCTGGCGCACTACGATCTCGGTGAGCGGAGCAAGCGTGGGCTCCCGCCGCCCCAGCAGCCAGGCGTGCCGCACCGCCCGGCGCAGGATCCGGCGCACCACGTAGCCCCTGCCCTCATTGCTGGGATACACTCCATCGGCCAGCAGGAAGCTCACGGCGCGCGCGTGATCCGCCAGCACCCGGTACGAGGCACCCTGGCCCTCCAGCGTTCGCGGATAGGGACTTCCCACCAGGCGGCCAACCTCCTCCAGCAGGGGCAGGAACAGATCGGTGTGGAAGTTGTCGTCCTCACCCTGCAGCACCGCCGCGATCCGCTCCAGGCCCGCGCCGGTATCGACTGAGGGTTTGGGCAACGGCGTCAGCGTCCCATCCGCCGAGCGATCGAATTGCATGAACACCAGGTTCCAGATTTCCAGGAACCGGCCCGACTCGGCCATCGCCGCGAACTCTTCTTTCGAAACGCGGTCCGCCGGCCCGTCCGCCCATTCGAGATCCACATAAATCTCCGAACAGGGCCCGCACGGCCCGGTATCGGCCATCTGCCAGAAATTGTCCTTGTCGCTCAGGCCATAGATGCGATCGTCGGGGAGGCCCGCCAGCTCGCGCCAGAGTGCGCGCGCTTCGCTGTCCGCGTGATGGACGCTGACCCGGATGCGGTCGGGCTCGATGCCCAGAAACTCCTTCGAGGTCACGAACTCCCAGGCGTAGGCAATCGCCTCGCGCTTGAAATAGTCCCCGAACGAGAAATTGCCCAACATCTCGAAGAAGGTGTGATGTCGCCGGGTGAGCCCGACCTGTTCCAGGTCGTTGTGCTTCCCGCCGGCCCGCACGCACTTCTGGCAGGTTGTCGCGCGGAGGTAGTCGCGCGGCTCCTGGCCCAGGAAGGTGCGTTTGAATTGCACCATCCCGGCATTAGTGAACAGGAGGGTCGGATCGTCCTTGGGCTCGAGCGGAGCGGAGGCGACCTCTCGGTGGCCTCGCGCGATGAAGAAGTCGAGAAAGAGGCGGCGGATTTGCGCGGATTCCATCCGCGAGAATATAGCCCGACTCCCTTAGCTGATCAGCGCCACGACCAGCCGGTGCACCGATTCGCCCACGAATCCGCGCCGCGCGAGGAAGGCCAGCAACCGCCGGCGCGCGACCGGCCTTGCCAGACCCTTGAGCTGGGCCAGGCGCTTCCGCGCCAGCCCCTCCGCGCTGGGCCCTCCCGTGCCGTCCGGGCCGAAGGCCTCCGCCAGCGCACGGTCCACGACCGACCGCTCGACGCCGAGGGCGCTCAGATCCCTCCGCAGCCGGAGGGGCCCACGCCCGCGCGCGGCGCGGGTTTCGACGTAGTGCAGGGTAAAGCGCGCGTCATCGACCAGCCCGACGCCCTGCGCCCGCTCGACCGCGGCCGCGGCCGCTTCCGGGGGATGGCCCTTCAGCACCAGGCGGCGGGTCAGGTCGCGCCCGGCGAACGGCCGCCGCTCGACAAACCGCAGCAGCGTGTGGAAGGCAGCTTCTTCATCGGCCGCACGACCCAGCCGGGTCAGCAGCGGCTGGTCCAGTCGCATGCCGCTTTCGAGTCGCTCGGCCGCGGCGACTTCGCGGGGAATGGTGAGCAGCGGGCGCCCCTGCACCATCACCCGCACGCACCCCGGGCGCCGGGGATCGGCCGCCAGCGCACCGATCACCCGGCTGACCGCTAGCTCACTCGGCGTCGCCGTCATCGGCCGGGAGGGCACTTGCGGCGCGTACGCCGAGGGATTCCTTGACCCGGCCTTCCACCTCGGTCATCAGGGCCGGGTTGTCCTTGAGGAAGAGCTTCGCGTTCTCCCGGCCCTGGCCGATGCGCTGGTCGCCGTAGGAGTACCACGCCCCCGACTTCTGGATGATGTTGGCCTCGGCGGCGAGATCCACCACCAGCCCGCTGTGACTGATGCCTTCGTCGAACATCACGTCGAATTCCGCCTGCTTGAACGGCGGCGCCACCTTGTTCTTGACCACCTTGACCCGCACCCGGTTGCCGATGATGACCTCGCGCTCCTTGACCGGGCCGATCCGCCGGATATCGAGTCGCAGCGAGGCGTAGAACTTGAGCGCCTTGCCGCCCGTGGTGGTTTCGGGGTTGCCGAACATGACGCCGATCCTTTCACGGAGCTGATTGATGAACACCACCGCGCAGTTGGAGCGGTTGATAGCGCCGGCCAGCTTGCGCAGCGCCTGACTCATCAAGCGCGCCTGCAGCCCCATGTGACTGTCGCCCATTTCACCTTCGATTTCGGCCTTGGGCACCAGCGCGGCCACCGAGTCGATCGCGACCAGGTCCACCGCCCCCGAGCGCACCAGGATCTCGACGATTTCAAGCGCCTGCTCGCCGGTGTCCGGCTGGGACACCAGCAGATTGTCCACGTCCACGCCCAGCTTCTTGGCGTATTCGATGTCGAGTGCATGCTCCGCGTCGACGTACGCCGCCACGCCGCCTGCCCGCTGCACGTTGGCGGCGAGATGCAGGGTGAGCGTGGTCTTGCCGGAGGACTCGGGCCCGTAGATCTCGGTGATGCGGCCACGCGGAACACCGCCGATGCCGGTGGCGGCGTCGAGATTGATGGCCCCGGTCGAGATCGCCACTACACGCTCCCGCGGCGCGTCGGTCCCCATCCGCATGATGGAACCCTTCCCCAACTGCTTCTCGATCTGGGCGATGGCGAGGTTGAGCGCCTTCCGGCGCTCCCCGTCCAGTTTGCTTTCCTTGACGTCGGGAACAGCCATGGCGTCCTCTTTGTCAGATTGTGGCTTGTTTTGCTTCACTACGATACTATAATCAAACTAATACCGAAGATTGTCCGAAACAAGATGGCACTTTCTCACTTTCCCACACCCCGCCATGCATCCTCAATGTGGGCGATGTGGCCATCCTCAACCGTGATGACGTCGAACCGGTAGCGGTCGTCGCGGAAACCGAAGCGGGCCCGCCAGAGCTCCGCCAGCCGTGCCAGCACCGCACGCTTCCGGGCTCCAACCGATTCGGCGGCGTGGCCGAACCGGGAAGAGCGCCGGGTCTTGACCTCGATAAAGGCGACCAGCCCGCCCCGGCGAGCGATCAGATCCAGGTCGTGATGACCCAGCCGGAACCGGTGCGCCTCAATCCGCCAACCCAGGCGGAGCAGATAGGCCATCGCGGCGCGCTCACCGGCGTAGCCTCGACGGTGTCGCGGATCGGTCCATTCGGAGACGGGCTTGCGGGGGCG
>CAZYPO010000001.1:15483-110331 GCA_964649225.1 uncultured Gemmatimonas sp.
CGAGCCGGTGGACGAGGGCAGCCAGATCGTCGCCCACCTCGATACCATCGGCGCCCGCCGCTTCACGCTGGTCATTCCGCAGTGGCCGCCCCAGTTGCGTCCGAGCGCGAGCCTGTATGGCTACGATTTGAGCGTCGCGCCGGCGGGGCTCGATACGGTCGTGCCACGCGAAGATAACCCGCGATGCCCATCCATCGGCGCCATCTTCCCCATCGCCGGCCTGCTTTCCTGGAATTCCTCTACCCGCTAACTGCAGTACTCGTCGAGCTGCGTAATCCCGACTAGTACTTCTCTGGGCTTACTCCCGTCCGGCGGGCCGAGGATCCCAGCCGCGTGGAGCTGATCGATGATCCGCGCCGCGCGGCCATAACCGATCCTGAGCTTGCGCTGCAATAGCGACGTCGAGCCACCCTGGTGCTGAATGCAGATCTCGGCGGCCTCCTTGAACAGGCTGTCGCGATCGCCCGCGTCCGCGGCCGCTTCCCCGCCGTCCTCCTCCGTTTCCTGCGCCCGCATGAAGGCCACGATGTCGTCCTCTGCCCGCGCCGCCGTGGCCATCGCCTCGCGACGGGCCCGGTACCACTCCATCAGGTTTTCGGTTTCCTCGGTGCCGATGAAGGCCCCCTGGATGCGCAGCGGCTCACTCTTCCCGGGCGGAAGGAAGAGCATGTCGCCGTTGCCGAGCAGCGCTTCGGCGCCGTTCTGATCGAGGATGGTGCGGCTGTCCACCTTGGAGGCGACGCGGAACGCGATCCGGCTCGGGAAATTCGCTTTGATGAGCCCGGTGATCACGTTCACGGAGGGGCGCTGGGTCGCCAAGATGAGGTGGAGTCCGATGGCGCGTGCCTTTTGCGCGAGTAAAGCCAATGGCGTCTCCACCTCGCCCTGCACCGTCATCATCAGGTCGGCGAGCTCGTCTACCACGATGACGAGATGCGGGAGCCTCCCCTCGGCATACACCTCCTCACCCGGCCGTGACGGGGCGCTGGTCTCGGCCTCGGTGCTGATCGCAGTGAGCGAAGCCGCCGGCTTGACCGGATGATGGAGCGGCCGGCCCTCCTCCACTTTGCGGTTGAAGTCGGCCAGGTTGCGCGCGCCGTTGGCGTGCAACAACTCATAGCGCCTGCTCATCTCGTGCACCGCCCACTTGAGCACCCGCGCCGCGTCGTGGTTGTTGGTGACCACGCTGTGCCGCAGGTGCGGCAGCGCATTGTACATCGAGAGCTCCACCATCTTGGGATCGATCATCAGCATCCGGAGATCCGCCGGCGTGTAGCGGTAGATCAATCCCGTGATGATGGTGTTGATCGCGACGGATTTTCCCGATCCGGTGGCACCCGCAATGAGCAGGTGCGGCATCTTGGCCAGGTCGGTCACCACCGGCTTGCCCTCGAGGTCGCGCCCCAGCGCCATGGGCATGATGGCCCGGCCCCGGGCACGCTCCCACTCCGGCGATTCGAGCAGCTCGCGCAGCGTGACCAGCCGCGCCGTCGGGTTCGGTACCTCGACGCCCACCGCGCCCCGGCCCGGGATCGGCGCCACTCGGATGCTCATCGCACGCATGGTGATCGCGAGATCGTCGGCCAGGGCGATGATGCGGCCCGCCTTGACCCCCGGCCCGGGCACGATCTCGAACTGGGTGACCACGGGTCCGCTGGTGCGTCCCGCGATCGTGCCTTCCACCTTGAAGATTCGCAGCGTCTCGAGCAGCGTCTGGCCCAGCCGGTCGAGTTGTGCGCTGTCGGCGGCGAGGTCCTGGGCGGGGGGTGACTTCAGCAGCTCGATGGGAGGGAGCAGATCCTCGTCGGTCGGACGGGCGGACGCGCGGACGGACGGGCGGTTTGTCGCCGGTTTTTCTTCCCGCTGCTGGCTCAATTTCGGTTTCAGGACAGGAAGCACCCCCACCTGACCAGCGTCTTCATCCTCAGCTGCGTCAGCGGCGAAATCGGTAGGCGCTGCGGTCCGCCCGCCCGTCCGAGCGTCCTCACCGTCCGTCCTTTTCTCCAGTCGATGCAGCGGATGCCAGGCGAGCGTTGCCAGGGTCAAGGCGGTGAGCGCGAGGAAGGCGACCAGCAGTCCGCCGGGCTGTCCGATGAGCTGGACGACGCCCCGCGAGGCAAACCCCGGGACCAGCCCGGTGAGCCGGGCCGGCCAGCCCCAATCCCCCAGCGGCGGGTCAAAGACCGCCGCGTCGACATCGGTGAGCACGCCGATCGTGAACGGGACCAGCAGCGCCAGCCCGCCCAGCAGGATGGCGGCGCGTTTCATGTCGAGTCGCGGGAGCCGGTCGAAGCCCGCCAGTCCGAGTCCGAGACCCAGGAGCGGCAGTCCGACCGCGCCGGCGCCGAGCGCACGCCAGAGGAACGATCCTAACCCGCTACCGAGCGGGCCGGTGGGAATGGCGGGCACCAGCGTGAGCCCGAGGAACACCCCAATGACCAGCGACGCAACCGCCGCGAAGCGGCGACGGTCTTCGGGTCTCACCCGGCCTCCACCGTGATCCGCCGGTCTCGCAGCACCGGGAGGACCGGGTAGGCGTCCTCGCGGGCGGCATCCAGCACGTCGGCGCCCCGGCCCAGCGCGACGAGCTGGCGTCCCGCGGCGGAAATCGCCAGCGGCCGCTCCCAGCGAGCACCGTAGCGCCGCACCAGGTCTACCGCGGCCAGTGCGCCGTCATTGAGTCCTTTGCGGCGCCGGCGGCCGCCCAGGGCCAGCATCGCGAGGCGCCCGGCCGCATAGGCATCGTCCAGCCCGAACCGCGACTCTCTCCCCGCGCAGAGGATCACGAGGTCCTTGCGCTCGACCAGGACCTCCCGGGCCCGCGACCCGGCCAGGGAGAGATTGGCGGCGGCCGCGACGTACACCTCCGCCGCGCCCTGGACCGCGAGCAGGGCCGCGGTGCCATTGCTGGTGGTCATCACCAGGGTCTTGCCACGCACGTTCGACTCCGCCATTTCCAGCGGGCTGTTGCCCAGCGCAAACCCTTCGATCGGCTCGGAGTTCCGCTCCCCGGTCATCAGCACGCCCTCGGGCCCGAGCGTCTGCGCCAGCCGGCTGGCTTCCTCGACGCTGCTGACCGGGACGACCCCGCGAGCTCCATGGAACAGCGCGGCGCAAATCACGGTGGTGGTGCGCAGCACGTCCACCACGAAGACCGCACGACCCGCGACCTCTTGTGGCGCGAGGACGGCGGGTGTAAAGAACACATCGAGCGTCATTGTTCCCGCTGCAACAAGTGGGTTTCGCGCTCGAGGAATCTGGTGTCGACCCGTCCCGCCACGAAATCCGGGTGGCGGATCAGCCGGGCCAGAAACGGGATCGTGGTGGGGATGCCTTCGAGAATGAAGCTCTCCAGCGCCTGCCCCATGCGGGCCAACGCCTCCGAACGGTCGCGGCCGTGCACGATCACCTTGGCCAGCAGGGAGTCATAGTACGGGGGAACCGTGTAGCCCGCATAGACGTGGGTATCCACTCGGACCCCGGGCCCTCCGGGGGGATGATACGCCGTGATGTGGCCGGGGCACGGCTGGAAATTCCGGGCGGGATCTTCCGCGTTGACCCGGCACTCGATCGCATGGCCCCGGAGCCCATTGAGCTCCGCCGGAAAGCCGAGCGGCTCGCCGGCCGCGACGCGCACCTGCTCCTTGACCAGGTCGAAGCCCGTCACCATCTCGGTGACGGGGTGCTCCACCTGGATCCGGGTATTCATCTCCATGAAAAAAAAGCTGCCGTCGGGGCCCAGCAGGAACTCCACCGTCCCGGCGCCGACATAACCGATCGCCGCGGCGAGCGCGAGGGAGGCCTGCCCCATGCGGGCGCGCAACTCGGAGGTGAGCGCGGGGCTCGGGCTCTCCTCCACCAGCTTCTGGTGGCGGCGCTGGATCGAGCAATCGCGCTCGCCGAGGTGGACCACCCGCCCATGGGTATCGCCCATGACCTGGATCTCGACGTGGCGCGGCCGCTCCAGATACTTTTCCAGGTAGACATCGCCGTTGCCGAACGCCGCCAGCGCCTCGTTCTGTGCCAGCGAAAAGAGCTGGCCGAACGCCTCTTCGTCCTGGGCGATGCGCATGCCCTTCCCCCCACCTCCCGCCGTGGCCTTGATGATGACCGGGAAGCCGAGCTCGACCGCCACCCCCACGGCTTCTTCGGACGACTGCAGGATGCCCTCGGAGCCGGGGACGGTCGGGACGCCGGCTTCCTTGGCCAGCCGCCGCGCCGACGCCTTGTCGCCCATGGCCTGGATCTGTTCCGCGGTGGGGCCGATGAAGGTGATGTTGGACGCCTTGCAGATCTGGGCGAATTCGGCGTTCTCGGCCAGAAAGCCGTAGCCGGGATGGATCGCGTCCGCGCCGGTAATCTCCGCGGCGGCGATGATGCGGGGAATGTTCAGGTAGGACTGCCGGCTCGGGGGCGGGCCGATGCAGACGTCGTCATCGGCAAAGCGCACGTGCAGCGACTCGCGGTCCGCTTCGCTGTAGACCGCGACGGTCTGAATCCCCAGCTCGCGGCAGGCGCGAATGACCCGCAGCGCGATCTCGCCGCGATTCGCGACGAGGACTTTATTGAACATTCAGCAGAGTCGCGTGGCGCCCATCAGGGCTTGACGTCCCGGGTGATTCCTTCCGGCACCTCGTTGGCGGACTCCGCGGGATCCGAGAAGGTCCGGTCGGACGCGGCGGTGACGCCGGCGGCCCGCAATCCGAATTCGCTGGGATTGGTCGCATAGTGCAGCGCGCTTTCGTAGCTGATCACTCCGGCCTTGTACCAGGTCATCAGCGACTGATCGAACGTCTGCATCCGATAGGACACCGAGCCCGCCGCGATGAGATCCGGAATGTTGAGCGACTTCTCGATGCTGCGGATGTTCTCCGCGACCGCGGCGCTGTTGATCAACACCTCGGAGGCCGGCACCCGGCCGCGTCCGTCGGCTCGCGGCACCAGCCGGAGGCTCACGATGGCGGCCAGTGCAGTGGAGAGCAGCGAGCGGATCTCCGCCTGCTGGTAGGGCGGATAGAAGGAGAGAATGCGGCTGATCGACTGGGTGGCGTCGGTCGTGTGCAGGGTCGAAAACACCAGGTGGCCCGTGTCGGCGGCCTTGAGCGCGGTGTCCAGGGTCTCCATGTCGCGGATTTCGCCGATCAGCACGACGTCCGGGTCCTGCCGCAGCACGTGCCGCAGCGCCGAGCTGAAGGAGAGCGTGTCGCTGCCCACCTCGCGCTGGGCGATGCTGGCCATGGTGTCGCGATGCAGGAACTCGATCGGGTCCTCGACGGTGATGATGTTGCAGCGCGAGTGCCGGTTAATGTGGTTGATCATCGCCGCCAGCGCGGTGGACTTCCCCGAGCCGGTAATCCCGGTCACCAGCACCAGCCCGCGCGGTTTGAGCGCGATCGACTCGAGCACCTCCGGGAGGTTGAGCTCCCGGATCGTGTGCACCTCGTAGGGGATGGCGCGCAGCGCGAACGCGAGCGTGCCCCGCTGCTGGAAGATGTTGGTCCGGAACCGGCCCACGCCCGGCACGCCGATGGCGAAGTCGGCCTCCTTCTTCTCGGAGAACTCCTTCACCTGGCGCGGGGTCATGATCTGCTCGGCCAGATGCTTGAGCTCTTCCGGGCGAATCGGGAGCATCGGCAGCGCGTGCAGGTCGCCGTTGACGCGGATGGTTGGCGGCCGACCGACCTTGAGATGCAGGTCAGAGCCCCCGCGCTGGACCATCTGGGAGATGGCCTGCTTGAAGTTGAACGGGGCCGCCGTGGGCTCGCTGGTAAAGCTGCTGGGTTCAGCCATTGGGATCAACCCGGAAAAGAACTTGTCCGAACTCGACCGGCTGGGCGTCCTCGACGCTCACCTCGCGAATCACACCGCCGAATTCGGCCTCGATCTCGTTCATGATCTTCATCGCCTCGATGATGCAAACCGTCTGCCCGGAGGTAATGCGGGTGCCGACTTTAATGTACGGCTCCGCACCCGGCTCGGGGGCCGAATAGTAGGTGCCGACCATCGGGGACTTGATGTCCTTAAGCCCGCTCCCGGTCGCCCGCCCGACCTCGCTTCCCGCAGGCGCGCTCGCCGGCGCGGCGGCGCTCGGGGCCAGCGGGGGCGCTGCGGCCGGAGCAGCGGCGGCCTGGGCGCCGGCCCGGGTAATCACCACGCCGGTCCCGAATACCCCTTTGAGCTCGATCGAGCCGATCTCTGGTGATTCGCGCAGCAGCTCCGCGAGCCGCTTCACCTCTTTGAAGTCGATCCCCTTGAGCCCGGGGACCTTCTGGATCAGCTGCGCGAGCTCCTTCATCTCGTCCGGTTTCATGGGTGCATGAGCTCCGGGCCGGGCCGGTGAGACGTGGAGGTTATAACTCAAAGAATTTCCAGCAGCTCGGTGCACCCGTCAGTCAGGCAGCGGGGACCCTCCGGAGTGAGGTGGATATCGTCCTCCAGCCGGACGCCGCCCCAACCCTCAAGATAGATGCCCGGCTCGACCGTGACCACGGCGCCCGCCGGGAGCGGCTCCTCGGCGGTCACCGCGAGGCGGGGGGCCTCATGCACCTCCAGCCCGAGCCCGTGGCCCAGCGAGTGCCCGAAGGCGTCCCCGAAACCGGCTGCGGCAATGACGTCGCGCGCCAGCGCGTCCCCTTCCCGGCCGGACATCCCGGGCCGGAGCTCCGCCAGCGCCTTCCCCTGGGCAGCACGCACGATCGCATAGACCTGCCGCTGCCGTGAGTCGGCGGGCGCCCCGACCACCACTGTGCGGGTCAAATCGGCGCAGTAGCCGTCGAGCTGCGCGCCGAAGTCGAGCAGCAGCCATTCGCCCCGGCCGACCGGCCGGGCGCCGGCGCGGGCGTGCGGAAGGGCGCTGCGCGGCCCCGAGGCAACGATGGTCTGGAAGGGATGCCACTCGCTGCCGCGCCTCCGCAGCCCCGCCTCGAGTCGCACCGCGATCTCTCGCTCGGTTTCGCCTACCTTGAGCGACGGCAAGAGCTCGGCGAGCGCTGCGTGAGCCAGCTCGGCCGCGCCGGCGATCGCGGCCACCTCATCCGCGTCTTTCACGCTGCGGAGCGACTCCACCAGCTCGGCGCTCGGTACCGGTTCCGCGCTCTCCAGCCCACTTAGCCGCTCGGCATCACGCACCGTGAGGTGATCGCGCTCGAAGCCGACGCGGATCCGCGGCCCCTTTGACAGCAGCTTCCGCAGCCTGTCCCACAGGTTGCGCGGCTCCACCAGTACCTCAGCAGCGCCCCGAGTCTCCTCGGGGGCTTGCTCGGCGTAGCGAAAGTCGGTGATCAGCGCGCTGCGGTCGGCGCTGAGCAGCAACAGCCCCGCCGAGCCGGTGAAGCCGGTCAGATAGCGGATGTTGGGAGCATGGGTGACCAGCAGCGCATCGAGGCCCAGCCCTTTGAGCCGCTGTCGCAGCACGGCCTGCCGGTCGCCCCGGCGGTCATTGCCCACCGAGCCGCCCGCACAACGCCTGCAGGCCGCGCCGATAGCCCTCGGGGCCCAGGCCGGTGATCACGCTGAGGGCAAGATCGGAGAAGACCAGTCGTTTCCGGGCTGCGTCCCGCTTCGCGGGATCGCTCAGGTGCACCTCGACGAATGGGATCTTCACCGCGAGGAGGGCGTCACGAATCGCCAGGCTGGTATGGGAATAGGCTGCCGCATTGAGGAGCAGGCCATCGGCGGTTCCGGGCAGCCGCTGAATCTCGTCGACCAGGGCACCCTCATGATTGGTCTGCAGGAAACGAATCGAAGCGCCCAGCCGCGCCGCTTCTTCGCGGAGCATCGCTTCGATCTCCGCCAGCGTGGTGGTGCCGTAGATCTCCGGCTCGCGGGTGCCCAGCAGATTCAGGTTCGGACCGTTGAGGACCGTGACCCGCATCTAGCGCTTCAGACCACGGAGCCAGGCGTTGAACTGTTCCAGATCTTCGGGAGCCATCGAAGACATGGCCGGCGCACTGCTCTCCGCAGGCCGCGGCAGCTCCGCCTCGGCGCTCGCCCCCTCCGCCGGGGAGAAGAACTGTTCGAAGCTCGGCTCCGCCGGACTAGGCTCGAGCTGCCCCCCGGCGGGACCCGCGGGTGCCGCTTCCTCGCCGAAGACGGAGCTCAAGCTGAGGGATTCGGGAGCCGGCCGCGTGGCCTCACCCAGAGGACGGCGGGAAGCTTCGAAAGTCGGGGGATGTACCGTCGGCGCGACCGTGGGCCGCGTGGCGGAAAGCAGCTCGGCAAAGCGCTGGCCTACCGAACGGCCACCGGTCGCGGCCGCGGCGTAGCGCCACGGTTGCTCGACCGCAGCGGGCGGTGGCGCCGGCGGTGCCGGAGGCGCCAACTCGGATTGCAGCCGCGAAAACGCCCCTGCCACCCGCTCATTGGCCGGTTCCCGTTGCGCTAACTGCGAATAGACCGCCAGGGCCAGCTCACGGTGTCCTTGGCGCAGGAAGATCTCGGCCATGGTTTCCGTCACCACGAGCTCCGGCTCCGCGGCGGCTTCGGCCACCGGCTCGGGCTCGGGCTCGCCGGACTCGGGCGCGGGCTCAGGCTCCGGCTGCGGTTCTGCCTCCTGGGGTGCTCCAGGTTCCGGCGCGGCAACGAGCTCGACCTCAGGCGCGGCCTCCGCCGCCGGGATGAATTCCGTCTCCGGGAGCAGAGCGATCACCGGCTCCTCGTCGAGCGAAAGCGTCCCCTTTGCGGCCTCCGGATCCGGCTCCTCGATCAGCTCCGATCCCTGAGCGTCCTCGGGCACGGGAAGCGACTTTTCGAGTTCGGCCGCCTGCAGCACAATGTCGGGAAACGACTCCCCGGTCAGAGAGAGCGAAACCGCGTCGTCCGGGAACTGAAACTCGCCGCCGGAAGCCGAAGTGAGCTCGGTGTACTCAACCAGTTCCACCTGGTCCGACTCAGCGGAGGCGGGGCCCGGGAGTTCGCGGAGGCGATCGAGCTGGCCGCGTGCGTCTTCGTTGTTGCGATCGACTTCCAGCATCTTCTCGAGCCGGGCGATCGCCTCGGATACCCGCCCTTCGCTCTCCGCGAGGTCGGCGAGTCCCTTGAGCGCGATGGCATTCTCGGGGTCGAGCTCGGTCACCCGAGCAAAGGCTTGCTCGGCTTGCTCGTTTTGGTGGGAATCGACATGACAGCGCCCGCGCACGATGTGCGCCGGCACGTAATTCGGGTGCTGGGCAAGCCCGACCTCGAGCAGCTCGAGCGCCTTGGCGAGGTCCCCCGATTTCCGGTAGGCCTCCGCTAACGGGGCAAAGGTGAGCCCCAGGGGGTTCTCCTGCCAGCGGCGCTCGAGCTTCTCGATTTCGCTGTTCGTCGCCATGTCCCTCCTCTATCCCCGGTAGTAATTCGAGCGCCGCCGACCAAAGCTGACCTTGCGGAGGACGGAATGCCATCCTTGAGATGCCCCGTCCGGCCGGTTAAGCTTTAGGGCTTCATACCCTTAGCAAGCCCGGAGCGTTCCCCTCTCATGATGCAATTCTTTCGCAGCATCGCCAAACCACTGATCCTGGTGACAGCGATTGCATTCTTTACCTGGCTCGTTGTCGACCTCAGCGGCCTGAGCGGCGGAGGTGGCTTGCTGACAAGGACTTCCGTCGGCAAGGTCAACGGCACCTCCGTGGACATCCGGACCTTTCAGGCCAGTCTCCAGCAGGCAATCGACTCCAGACAGCGCCAAACCGGTGCCTCGCTCACCCTGGAGGAGATTAACCAGGTCCGCAATCAGGTCTGGGAGCAGGCCGTGCAGGGGATCATTTTCCGTGCCGAATACAAGCGGTACGGACTCCGCACCACGCCGGCCGAAATCGCGGAAGCAATTCGGGTTTCCCCCCCGCGCGAAATCCTCGAGGATGCGCTGTTTCAGACCGATGCCCGATTCGACATCACGAAGTACCAGCGCTGGCTGAGCTCGTCCGCGGGTCAGCAGGTGGTCCCCTACCTGGAAGATCGTTACCGCGAAGAACTGCTGCGCGGGAAGCTGCTGCGGAGGGTCATCGCCGACGTGTACGTCTCCGACGCGGAGCTGTGGGAGCGCTATCGCGATGAGAAAGAAACGGTCAAGGTCGGGGCGCTGGTGATCGATCCGGCCCTAGCCATCCCCGATTCCGCGGCGCCGGTCAGCGATAAGGAAATCGAAGACTATTACCGCACCCACCGCGACGAGCTCAAACTCTCCCACGCGGCTTTCCTGAGCTACCTCGCGCTGCCGCGCCTGCCCGATGGGTCGGATTCCGCGGCCGCGCTGCAGCGCGTTCTCGCGCTGCGCGAGGAGGTCGCGAAGGGTGCTCCCTTTGCCGAAGTTGCCCGCCGCGAATCGACGGATACACTGTCAGGGCAGAAGGGTGGCGAGCTAGGCGAAATGAGCAAGTCGAGCGTGGATCCCGCCTTCGCTGCCGCGGCCATGACGCTCGCCTTGAACACGCTCTCGGAGCCCGTCCTCAGCGGCTTCGGGTATCACCTGATCCAGGTCGAGAGCCGCAAGGGCGACACCTTCAACGCGCGCCACATTCTGGTGCCGATCGAGGTCACCGGCACGCATCGCGATCGACTGGACCGCCGGGCCGATTCGCTGGAGCAGCTCGCCGCGGACCGTCTGGAGCCTTCGGCACTGGATACCGCAGCGAGCGCCCTCAAGATGCGGATCGGCAGAGTGGGTCCGCTCAACGAAGGGGCCCGGATCGGAATCCCCGAAGGCGGCCAGGTTCCCGATGCCAGCGTGTGGGCCTTCCAGGCGAAGGTCGGCGAAGAGAGCCCGGTGATCGAAGGCGAAACGGCCTATCTGGTCTTCCGCCTCGACAGCGTGCAGGCGGAAGGCGTGCCGCCACTCGGGGCCATTCGTGCAGTGGTGGTGCAGCGAGTGCGGCTGGAAAAGAAGCGGGCCGCCGCGAAGGAGCTCGGGCGACGCTTGGCCGGGCAGCTGCAACCCGGCACCCTGCTGAAGCAGCTCGCGGAGGGATCCGGACGCTCCTACCGTGAGATCGGACCCGTCGCACGCCTGAATACCGGCTTGCCCGATCCAGTGCTCGTCGGCACCGCGTTCGGTGCGCTGAAGGGCGGCGTGGCCGGCCCCGTTTCCGCCGAGGATGGCGTCTACCTCTTCCAGGGTCTGGAGCGGACTCCCGCGGACTCTGCCGACTTCGTGAAGAATCTGCCACAAGTCCGCGCCCAAGCGATCCAGGCCGCGCGACAGAACCGGGTCCGCGCGTACGTCGATGCGCTCCGGACCAGCGCGAAGGTCGTGGACCGGCGCTCTGAGGTGTTCAAGACCAATGCGCAGAGCGCTGCGGCAACGACGGTGCCGTCGCCCTAGCAGGGAGCAGGACGCAGGAAGCAGGGGATCGGCAAAGCGAAGGGCCCCGATACTGGGGCCCTTTTCCATTGCGCTGATCCCTGATGCCTGCTCCCTGCTACTGCGACAGCCGCTTCGGTTCCCC
Source organism: uncultured Gemmatimonas sp. (assembly GCA_964649225.1). GTDB lineage: Bacteria > Gemmatimonadota > Gemmatimonadetes > Gemmatimonadales > GWC2-71-9 > JABFSM01. The sequence goes on from CAZYPO010000001.1 coordinate 26,907, forward strand.
ACTGGTCGGCTGCGATTGGGGTGGCGCGTCGATTTGCCGGGGCGGAGTCGAACGGTCTTCGGGGAGCTGGCTGACCGCGTCACCTGCTTCGGAAATGCTCCGCTTGAATTCGCGAATTCCCTTCCCCATGGACGCGCCGATCTCCGGCAGGCGCTTGGCTCCGAAAACGAGCAGCACCACCACGAGGATGATCATGATTTCGCTAAAGCCGAGATTTCCCATATTGCCCTCACGCGGCCGGCTAGAAGAGCGACTTCGCGACCAGGTACGCCAGGACCACACCGAGCAGGCTCAGCAACGACAACTCCAGCCCGACGGGTCCGATGGTGAAGTGTACCACCAGGAGGTTGACCGGAACAGGCCCGAACTCCGGGGAAACGGCGTAGGTGAAAAAGCTCTTGGTCGGGCTGTCGGGCAACACGGACTTGATGAACGCGTTCAGATAGCCCCCCACCAGGAAGCCGATGACCAGCACCAGAAGGTAGAAGCGGGGACGCCTGGGGCCCTGCGCCATCAGTGACTCCGCTCCAGGACGTAGATGAGGCTGGCGCGCAGCTGCTCGCGTGCCGGCGAGGGACGCAACGCCTCGAGGGCGGCCTCGGCGCTCGCGCAAAGGGCCTGGGCGCGCAGGCGGGCGTAATCGAGTCCCCCGCGCTCGGCGACGGCGGCAACCACCGCGGCGATATCGGCGTCGCCCGGCTCGGGATTGCCCATGAGCGACTCCACCCCGATCCGCTGGAAGGCCGACATCCGCGGTAGCGCGTAGATCAGCGGGAGTGTCACCTTGTGCTCGCGCAAATCGAGGCCGGCCGGCTTTCCGGTGACCGCTTCGGCGCCGGTGAAGTCCAGCAGATCATCGATGATCTGAAACGCCATGCCGAGTCCTTCGCCGAACGCCCGAATCGCCTCGCGCTCCGCGGGGCTGCCCCGCAAGCCGCCGACCTCGCAAGCCCCGGAAATGAGCGAAGCCGTCTTCGCGCGGATCAGCAGATCATAATCGTCTTCGGAAAACGCCAGCGGATCGTGCGCCAGCAGCTGGCGCATTTCTCCGACGGTCATCTCGTTGGTCACCCGTGAAAGCACTTGCAGCGCGTCGAGGTCGGCCAGCCGGACCAACTGGATGACGGCCCGCGAGTAGAGGTAGTCCCCCATGATCACGGCGATCTGGTGGCTGAACAGCGCGTTGAGCGTGGGCATCCCCCGGCGCAGCACCGAGTGATCCACGGCGTCGTCGTGCACCAGCGTCGCCAGGTGAATCAGCTCCACCACCGCGGCCAGCGGAACCGCGCGGGGATCCGGCTCGGGAGCGGTGGCAGCCTCGGCCAGGAGCAGCAGCGTCGGGCGGAACATTTTCCCCCGCATCTGAGCCAGATGCGAGTTGATCTGCGCGATCAGGGGGAAATCCGCCTCGATCATACCGCGGATTTCCTCGCGCACCTCGCCCAGCCGGGGCAGAATTCCCGACTGCAGGTCGGCGAGGGAAACCGAAGCGGTGCCCGAGGTCACGGGCGCCCTTCCGCGGCCAGGCGCTTGGCGCGCTCGCGCACGTCCAGAAAGCGGATGTCCACCGCCAGCGCCTGTTCGTAGAGCGGCAACGCCTCCTTGCCCCGGCCCTGCGATTCGAGCGCGCGCCCCAGCCAGTAGAGCAGTCCAATTTTGTCCTCCTCGCCGCCGGGTAACCCGCTCACCGCGCGCCGCAGCACCGCCTCCGCGATGCCGTACTGGCCCTGCTCGAAGAACGCGATCCCCAGTTGCTCCGAGGTGCGCAGTCTGCCCTCGGAGGAGCGTAGCGCCTTCTGAAACTCGGCGATTGCCTCGTCGACCAGTCCCATCTCCTTGAAGGCGATCCCGAGATCGTAATGGGCCTCAAAATCTTCCGCGTCCAGGTTGGCCTCGATCCCGCGCTTGAAGTCGGCGAGTGCTTCCTGGAAGGCCTGGTCCTCGTCCTGGATCTGGGTGTTTCGGCCCACCCGCATCCGGGTGTCGCGGGGCTGCTCCTCGCCCAGGATCAGCGCGCCCAAATCCACAAATTCCTCGACCGGAACTGCTGCCTCGGCCGGAGCGGCGGCAGCGGGTTCCAGCACCGCCAGCGCCGAGCGCGCGGCGAGATTCGCTTCGTCGTGATCGAGCACCCGGTGATACACCTGCGCGGCGTGCTCGACCGCGCCCGCCCGCATCAGCGCATCGGCCAGCTCGACGTACGCGGCAACCAGGACCGGACGCCGGCCGGCGTAGTAGGCCAGCTCCACTTGCTTCTGGTACCGGGGAATCGAGCTGGGATCCAGGCGCACCAGGTCGGCACATACCGTCAACGCTTCTTCCCACCGTGACTCCGTCTCGAGCTGCAGCAGCGCTGCCTCGAGGCCGCGCAGACCCCCGTCGCGATCGCCCGCGTCGAGCAGATAGCGGGCTCGCTCGCGGAGCGTCGAACCCGGCTCGATCCGCGAGTCGAAGTCGGCGGCGGCCAGGGCATCGTTGAGCTGGAGCATGACGGGGTCCTGGACCGGCAGGTCGAGGGCCCGTGACTCGGGCTCTTCCAGATCGTACATCGGAGGCTCCGGCTCCGCGGCCAGCCGGTCGACCGGCGACTCGGAGGTCAGCAGACCGTCCAGATCCTCCACCTCACCGATTGCCCGGTCCAGGTCGAACCTGAGCTCTTTCTCCCCTTCCGGCTCGAACAGCAGCGTCTCGCCCACGGCCGCGGATGCATCGAGCGATTCGGCCCCCAGCGGTTCCGGTTCCACCGTCGGCGCGGCGGTCTCCGGGACCGCGGCCGGCTTGGGGGACGGAGTTGCTGTGGTATCGAGAAAGACGAGATCATTATTGGCCGAGCTGCGGGCATTACGCTCGGATTCGCCCCCAATGGCCTGGAGCCGCTCGCGGGTCCGCCGCGCGGCTCCGGTTTCACCCCGCGCTTCCAGCTCGCCGGCCAGCTTCTCCAGCTGCTCCTTGGCGTCCTCGTTGCGGGAAGAGGCCCGCAGCAGCTCGACCAGCATGAGGCGGATATCGGGATTGGCGGAGAAGTGATCGGCGAACAGCTTGAGAGCGGTGAAGGCCTCCTCGAGTTGCCCCACCCCGTTCATCCGCTCCAGATACTCAAGCAGATTCTTCTTGGCCTCGCCGACGAAGTTCTTGCGGGCGTGCAGCTGTGCCAGCCGCAGATAGGTGGCAGTCCGGCTCGGATTGACCCGCAGGATCTTGCCGCACAGCGCAATGGCGTTGTTGAAGAAGCCCTGGTCGGCGTACAGCTCCGCCGCCTGCTCGTACGCCCTGAGCGCGGCGAGCATGTCGCCCGCCTTGAGCTGCAGGTCGCCTACGCGATTGTACAGCCCCGGGTCCTGGGTGCCCTCCTCCCCGGCCTCCTCCGCTTCACGGATGGCCTGGAGGTAGACATCGATGGCCCGGCGCCATTCCTCGCGCTGCTCGAATTTGCGAGCCGCTTCTTTGAGCTTGTCGAGATTCATCGGCCTCGCAGGAGACCAGGGGGCGGACGACGAAACAGCTTGCAGCCATATAAGGTACGGGCGGGGCGCGGTGAGGGGCAACTAGGGGGGAGGCGGGAGTCGCTACTCCCCACTCGCGGTCTCCGGATCCAGCGCCCCGCGGGCAACCGCTTTCGCTAGCCGCTCCAGGTCCGGCCCCGGCGGACGATCCGCGCCAAGCGGCGGGACCCCGTCGGGCAGCTCCCGAATCCGGCGATAGAGCACGGCGATGCCGCGTCCCGGACGCAGCGGCTTGAGGAACTCGAGGCCCTGCGCCGCGCACAGAAACTCTGCCGCAACGACCAGCTGGGCGTTGGCGAGGATGCGACGCGCCTTATAGGCGGCCGCCATCCCCATCGGCACGAAGTCTTCCTGATTGGCGTCGGTCGGGATCGATCCGATACTGGCGGGATGGGCCAGGCTGCGCGATTCTGCGACCAGGGAAGCCGCACTGATCTGGACCATCATGTACCCCGAGGCGAGGCCCGCATCGGCGGTCAAGAAGGCCGGCAGACCCTGTGACAAATCAGGATTGACCAGCCGTTCGACCCGCCGCTCGGCGAGCGCCTGGAGCGTGGTGAGGGCGATCGCCAGGAAATCAAGCGCCTGTGCCACGGGCTGCCCGTGAAAGTTGCCGCCCGAGAGAATTGCCCCGTCGTCGAACACCAGCGGGTTATCGGTCGAGGCGTTGAGCTCGACCTCCACCACCTGCCGTGCAAAGGCGATGGCATCTCCCACCGCGCCGAGCACTTGCGGCGTGCAGCGGAGGCTGTAGGCGTCCTGCACGCGCGGGTCGTTTTCCCGGTGGGACTCGCGGATCTCGCTCTGCTCGAGCAGACCCCGCAGGATTTCCGCGGCGCGCACTTGTCCCTGGTGAGGCCGCTGCTGGTGAATCCGTGGATCAAGCGGAGTTGGAGTGCCGCGCAACGCCTCGAGGCTCATCGCCGCGGCGCCGAGCGCGGAGCGCCAGAGCACCTCGGCATCGTGCACCAGCACAGCCAGCACCGCGGTCTGGGCCTGGGTGCCGTTGATGAACGCCAGCCCCTCTTTGGGGGCGAAGCGGAATGGAGCCAGGCCCGCGGCCTCGAGCGCGGGGCGTACCGGCTGGCGCTCGCCGTTCTGCAGCAGCACGTCGCCTTCCCCCAGCAGCGCGAGCGCCAGATGGGCCAGCGGCGCAAGATCGCCGCTCGCCCCTACGCTGCCCTGTTCCGGAACCCAGGGAATGACGCCCGCATTGAGCAGCGCGAGCACCGCTTCCGGCAGCGACGGACGCACTCCGCTGGTGGGGCGGAGCAGCACATTCGCTCGCAACAACAACATGGCCCGCACCAGCTCGGCTGGAAACGGCGTGCCGATGCCAGCTGCGTGACTCCGGATCAGGTTGACCTGGAGCTGCTCGAGCTGAGCCGGGTTGATACGGACGTTAGCCAGTTTGCCGAACCCGGTGTTTACGCCGTAGATCACCTGACCGCGCGCAATCGCCTGCTCGACGCGGGCTCTCGATTCCGCCAGGGCGGCCAGCCCATCCGGCGCAGCGCTGACCTTCACCGCAGGGTCGCGCGCCAGACGCACGAGGTCCTCGACCGTCAGCGCACGGCCGTCCAGCACGAGGGTCGGTTGGGACATGGGGCAGAAGCTAGTCGGGAGGTCCAGAACTCGGGAAGGCGGGATCGGCGGGAGTTGCCCTGATTGACCCCACCGTCCTCACCGTCCTCACCGTTCTCACCGCTTGATCGTCGTCTGATTGTACTTGTAGTTGATGTCCGGGAAATCGGTGAGGAACACCGAGAAGTAGAAGGCAAAGTTCCCGTTGGGGCTCTTCACGAAATTGAATGCCGCGCGCCACTCGTGCAGGTCGCGGGAGAGTTGCAGCTGCTGGGATTCGAACTGGTGCTGTGCCGTGTTGTACTGAGTCGACCAGGTCACTCCCCAGAATCGCGTCGGAGAAAAACGGGTATTGAGTCCGATGCTGCTGTTGTTCTGGCCGGCGATCGTCGAGCCGTTGGGGCTCACGATCGGGCGACTGCGCGAGATGTTGAGCGTGATGTTCGCCGAAAAGGGTAGCCCGCCCCGGCTCAGGTTCTGCACCGGCTGCAGCAGCGTGTTGCGCCGAACGTCCCCGGGCAACGGCACGCCACCCGTCCCGAGGGTGCCCGGCGCAGGCCCCGGCTGCGGACCACTCGCCGGCCGCCGGGCCAGGCCGAAGAGGGAGCCCACGGTCCGCAGCGTGTTCTCGGTAATGGAGAATTGGGTGCTCACGCTCTGGAGGAACGGCTTGAATTTGGAGCCCTTCAAGCCGACCTGCCCCTCCCACAGATCGTGGGTGATGTTGAGCGTAAATCCCGGCACCAGGTCGCTGGCCACCGTGTTATTCATCTGCGACGTGGCCCAGCCGGTCCGGCCCGGCAGTTTGGCCTGCTCGAAGTCGTAGGAAAACGAGCTGGTGGTCACGCTCAGCAGGCGGACCTTCTTCACGTTCTGGCCCAGGGTGTCTCCCGGCGCCGGGCGTCCTTTGGCCTCGAAGTTCTGGCTCAACTGGAGCGAGACGCTCTGGGACGCCGGGCTCCTGAGCGAGAGCGCGCGCCCGGCTCCGGCAAACGCCCGCGCAAACTCCTGGGAAACCGAAGCGGCCGGAGAGTAGTTGTACGAAATGATGGGAGAAATACTGTGCCGGATTTTGGTGAACCCGGCAAAGCCGGGCAGAAACGCGAAGAACGTCGGCGCCATCGTAGCCCCCAGGCTGATCCGCTTGCCCTGGTGGACGAAGCCTCCCCCAGTGAGGGTGTTCCGGATGGCGAACGGCGCAGAGCTCAGTGCGTTCGCGATGCCCAGGTTCGGGACGAATTTCCAGCTCGAGCTGAACAGGATCGGCAGCTGGATTTGGGTGGACCAGTCGAACGTGGTGCTGAAGCCGCCGTTGTGAAACTGCGTCACCGTGATGGAATCGTCCGGCTCCGGGGTGTCGGGGTTCGGAATCCTGAAAGTGCTCGATGAGCGCCCGGTGGAATCCCGGTCCGCCACCTGGAGCCGGAGCGGCAATTTGAAGCCGCCGATCCGAAACGGCGTATCCAGGTCGAAGTTGGAGACCCGGGAGCTGCCGGTGAGATTGGTGGTGTCCACCAGCCCCGGCCCCCCCGGCGTCAGCAGAGTGCCCAGCGGCGCCTTAAAGGTGTAGGTGTTGGTGAAGGTGAGGCCGGGCGACCAGGTCAGATTGCGGCCGAAATCGATCGGGTTTGGGCTCAGCGTCAGGGTGGGTAGCGTCATGTCGCCGCTGCCGTTGGTGATGGTCTCCCGCCGGCTCAATCCGGCGTTGAGGCTCCCCCAGGAAAACCGCTTGGTGAAGTTGCCGGTACTGCGGATCTCCCGCGTGGTGATTAAGGGATCGATCGAGTTCCGCGCGATCAGCGCCGAATTAGTGGAGTAGTGCGTATCCAGGTTCAGCGTCGTGGAGACGCTGAACTGCTGATTGTGGTGCCAGTCGACGGAGTGCGATACGCCGCCCCCCGACTCCCGCTGCACGCTGTAGCTCGCTCCCCCCGACAAAAACCGGTTGCGGACCTTGTAGTTGGCGGTGATGCCGTAGGCCAGATAGCGCTTGCTGAACCAGTCGAGCTGCACCTGCGCGTCGAAAAAATCGTTGGGGGCCCAGTAGTACCCCATGTTGCTGACCTGCCGGTTATACCCGCGCGAGGATCGCACGATGTCGTTGAAGCCGAACTGCGGAATCAGGATCCCGGAGCGGCGCCCCGGCTTGGTGTCCTGAAAAAGGAACGGGATCCAGGCGATGGGGACGTCGCGGATATAGAGCACCGCCGGCCGGGCCACCATCACCGACTTGGACACCCACTTGATCTGGGCGGTCGCGAAGTGGTAATGCGGAATCGGAAGGTCGCAGCTGGTGAGCTCGGCGCTGCCGCCATACAGCCGGCTGCGGCTCGAGTCCACGGCAAGGTTACCGCGGACAAACCAGTTCCCACCCCCCTCGGTGAAATTGGTGAGGGCATCGTGCACCACCCCGCGCTCGGTGCAGGTATCGAAGCGCGCGCTTGCGCCGATCAGCACCTGGCCACCCTGGAAGAGGTGCGGCTCGCCCTGGGCATCGACCGTGCAGGCCCCTTCCTGGTAGCGGATCGAGCCGGCTTCGAGCACCGAGCCGGCGCGCTCGGTCATCGCGTTGCCTTTGAGGTCCACCTGCCGGTCCGCCGCCTGAACGCTCGCGCTGTCCGCCTGGTAGCGGGTGACGGCATACCCCTCGAGGTCCAGCAGCTGGGAAACGATGGAATCGGCGGAGGGAAAGCCGCGTCTGGGAGCGGAGGGAAGGCCCAGGCGCCGGGCACTCGCCGAGTCGAGCTTGCGGGCCGCCGCGGTCCGGGTGGTGTCGCCCGGAACACCCACGCCGGGCGGCGGCCGTTGCCGGGGCGGCGGCTGCTGGGCGCTTCCCGGAATCGCCAGACAACACAGGAGCAGGACCGCGGCACCGGCGGCGCCCGCCGCCTCCGCTTTGAGCCGGCGGCGCTGGACCATCCATACCCCCGCCACCCCGATTTCGTAAAGCGCGAGCAGCGGGATGGTGAGCATGAACATGGAGAGCACGTCCGCGCCCGGTGAGAGGATCGCGCCCGCGACGAAGCTGCCCACGATGGCATAGGGCCGGACCTTGTTGAGCATCGGCGTGGCCACGATGCCCAGCGCGGCCAGGATGATCATGAGCAGCGGCAGCTCGCAAGAGAGTCCCAGCGCCAGCACCAGCTGCATCACGAACGAGAAATAGGCCTCGAAGGTGATCATCGGGTTGAACGAGCCCTTCTGGAAGCTCAGCAGCACCCGCAGCGCCTGCGGCACGATGAAACTAAAGGACAACAGCGCCCCGCCCAGGAAGAGTCCCAGCCCCACGAACAGCGCGGGCACCAGCGTCTTCTTTTCCTTTTCGTACAGCGCCGGGGAGAGAAACGCCCACAGCTGCCACAGGATCACCGGCGACGCCAGCACCAGCCCCACGATGAGCCCGAGCTTGAGCACGATCATCAATGGCTCGGTGGGCGAGAGCACCGTGAGCTGGCCGGAGGGCAGGAACGGCGCGATCGGCCGCTGCAGCACGTCGAGCAGCTTGAACCGGTCCACCAGCCAGAGCCCCAGGGCGAAGCACGCCACCACCGCGAGCAGACTCCGCAGAATGCGCTTGCGGAGCTCCTCGAGGTGGTCGAGGAACGGCATCTCGCCCGCGGAGCGTGGCATGGGGTCGGACCCGCCCTCAGGGACGGAGGTTCTTCAGGCGGTCTCGGGCGAGGTCGGCGTCGTCGGAGGTGGGATAGTCCCGGATGAGACGATCGTAGTAGGTTCGCGCCGCGGCAGGATTGCGGCGCGCTTCCTCGAGACGGCCGAGGCGATACAGCGCCGTAGGGGCTCTCGGCGAGGTCCGGAAGCGCGCGATCACCTGGGTGTAGTACGCGACCGCCGAATCGGGAGCTTCGCTCGCGAAGGTCTCTCCGACATAGAAGAGCACATCCGGGACACGGGGGTCGGCGGGATAAGTCTTGAGCAGCTCCTGGTACGCCATGCGCGCAGTGGCCAGCGCATTCCGCCCGTGCTGGTCGCGCGCACTACGGTACATCTGGTCCGCGGTCGGGACCGCCGGGCCCTGGGTTACCCGCGAGGCGCTATCGCCCGGCGTGACCGGCCGGGCCGGCCCACCTGCCTCGGCCTGTTCCGCGCGCTGATCGATCTGGGCCTTGAGCTGGGTGAGCCGCAGCTGGCTCTGACCCGTCAGCTCCTGCACCTGCAGGAGCTGCCGTTGCAAGTCCGTCATATCGCCCTGCAGGCGCACGTCGAGGTTCTTGAGCGCCTCGCGGCCGGCGGCTACCGAATCCAGGATGCGCTGCTGCAGGGTGATGATCGCGACCAGTGCTGAGGCCCGCACCGAGTCACGCCGGGCAGTCTCGATCCGCATCGAGCGCAGCTCGCCCTGGAGCAGGACGACTTGCCCCTTGGTGGCGCAGGCCGGCAGCGCGGCGAGAACCGCAAGCGCGATTCCCCCCGCGCCCTTCCGGGTCATCGGGGCGAAACCAGCCGGTCGCCGCCAGCAAGAATCTCGAACTCGTCGCGGCGGTTCTTGGCCCACGCGGTTTCGTTCTCCGCCGGGTCCACGGGCCGCTCCTCGCCGAAGGAGGTCACGTCGATCCGGCTGCCGTCGATCCCCTTGCTCTCCAGGTACCGCTTGGCGGCCAGGGCGCGCTTGTTGCCCAGCACCAGGTTGTACTCATCGGAGCCGCGATCGTCGGCGTGCCCGCTGATCCGGATACGGAGCGCGGGGTTGGCCTTCATGATCTCGGCCTTGGCGTCGAGCACGGGCCGGTCTTCGGGCTTGATGGCATCCTGGTCGTAATCGAAGTGGATGACGTTGCCGAGCTCCGCGGTCAGCCGGGCGTGCGTCGCGGCCGCTGCCTCGCCCGTCGCGGCGGGTGGGGGTGGCGGCGGCATGGGGCCCGGCGGCGGTGACGGATTCGAGGTCCCGGTCGGAATAGGAGCCACTTCGGGCTTGGCCTTGTGGCAGCCCGCAACGGTCAGCGCCAAGAGAGCGAGCGGCAGCAAGTCGTGTGGTCGGCGCATGGATCCACCCCGCGAGATTGAGGGTTGCTATTGCGAACGCACCAGCCGCCTGGACCAGGCCGGCAGCCGGGCACTGAATGGTGTCATGAGCTGCCGGGACCGGTTGGTTTCCGTGTCCAGCACGAACAGTTGGCGCCGCCCGGTCCGGTCGGAAATGAACACCAGATGCCGCCCATCCGGAGCCCAGCTCGGATCTTCGTTGCGGCCGAGCGAAGTCAGTTGCTTGGCTCGATGGCCAGCCAGGTCGAAGATCCAGATTTGCGGCGCCCCGCGCACCTCCCGGTGGAATACGATGGTCGTCCCATCGGGTGACCACTCCGGCGCATTCGAGTTCCCGGTTTCTCCGTAATCGAACGGGACCAGCAGCTCCTGATCGGTGCCGTCGGCGGACATGGAATAGATCTGCTGGCCGCCCGCGCGCGTCGAGACAAAGACGACCCGCCTTCCGTCCGGAGAATAGGCAGGCGAGAAGTTTTCTGCAAACCGTCCGCCGGTCAGTCGTTCGACGCAGCAAAGGTCCTGTACATTCACGACATAGAGCGCCACCCCGGCGTCGGACATCTGGGCGAAAAGCAGGTTCCGACCGTCGGGTGAAAACGCCGGTGTAATGTTTTGGGTCGTCGATTTGAGGGGCAACAGGGTGCGGGTTCCGCTCCCGAGCGTCTGGAGGACAATCGGCTTGGTGCCGTCCTTGGACAGCTGAGAGTAGGCGATCCTTCCGCCGTCGGGAGCCCACACCGGCGACAGGGCCGCGATGCCGGCGGGAGTGACCGGCGCGAGCGCGGCTCCATCGCTATCCACCCGCCAGATCCGCTTGTCCTCGTTGTTGAGAAACAGAATCCGCGTGGCCGCACTACCGGCCTGCCCCGTCGCCAGCCGCACGATCTCGTCCGAGAGCCCGTGCACCGCCATCCTGCTCTCCCCGATCCCGCTCCGCTCGAGCGGGAGGATGACCTCGCCCCGGACCTTTTCCGCGGCCAGATCGTACAGGCGCATCCTGATGAAGGCGCCCGTGGCCGGGGAGAGCTCCACCGCAAGGCTGGCGCCCAGCGTCCGGTAGAACGCGTAGTTGAGCGTCTGCGCGCCGGGAGTAGTGCCACCCGCCGGGGGCTGGGTGAGCGCGATCACTTCGAACCGGTCGCTGAAATCGAGATCGCGGGCCACGATGGCCTGGAGGGAATCGAGCCCGGGCGCCGGTAGCACCACCAGGCCAGGCCGGACGCCGGGCTGATAGGTGATCCCAACCCGCACGGTATCCTGAGCGCATAGCGGTTTCGCGAGAAAAAACAGGACGCAGACGATCGCCGGGGCCGGCGATCTTGCCGACCGCCCGACCGCCCGTCCGCCCGTCCGCCCCATCCGCCCCGTCACGGCGCCCGCCTAGGCGTAAACACGAAGCTGATTTGCAGATAGTCGGCCGGATACCCGGAAGGCAGCTGCCCGAAGGCCTTCTGGGCCGCGGCCGACTCGATCGCGCCGCGCGCCTCCAAATCGAACGAGTAGCTCCGCGAAGAGCTCACGATGTTGATGTCCTTTACGGTGCCATCCCGCAGAATCACGAAGCCAACCTCCGTGGTGAGGGCGGCATTGCCGATCGGACGATTCCAGCGGCGGTAAATCTGCGCGACCAGGTTCCTCAGGTACTCGGGATACGGAAACTGCTTGCCCGCGAGGTTTACGTTGGCGATGTCCGAGCCCGTGCCTGGTGTCTCGCCGGGGAGCGGTGTGACCGGAGTTGCCGTCTTCCGCACCGCGGCGCTCTTTGCCGGTGTCGAGCTCTTGACCGGCGCCGGCTTCGGTTTGGCCTTGGGCACCGGCGGGGTAACGGGATTCGACCGCGCCTCCGCGACCGGCCGCGAAGCCCCGGTGCTGACCGGTGCCGCGACCAGCTCGACCGCGTAGGCCGGTGGGAACACCTTGGGCGTATTCGCCACCGACAAGAGCAGGGCGAGCAGGGCACCGAAGTGAATCACGATCGTCCCGGCCAGTCCGGCCAGTACGGCGCTCCTGGGCAGCCGATCGGCTCGAGCGGTCAGCGCGCCACCTCCTCATCTTCAGTGGTTACGTTCACTTTGAGGCTGAGACCGGAAGCCCGGATCGCGGCTAGCACACGAACGACATCGCCGTAGGAAGCACGGCGGTCACCTCTCACATAGACGTCGGAGGTTCGCTTGCGGGCCACAAGCGCGCGAAATGCGGCGCGAAACTCTTCATAGCTGACGCGGGTCTGGTCCACCCAGATCTGCCCGCGGCGATCGACCGTCACGATGATGCCTTCGCTGGCCGCGAGCGGGCGCCCTTCCGCCTTGGGCAGCTCGACCGGCACGCCACCCTGCATCATGGGTGCGGTGATCATGAAAATGATGAGCAGGACGAACGCGACATCCACCAGCGAGGTCACGTTGATGTCTGCGGTTGGCAGCAGCCGGCGCCGGCGGCCCAGTCCTCCACCCATGAGTCCGCCCGCCATCTAAAGCAGGCCCTCCCGGGCCATCCAACCCACCAGCCCATTGCCGAAGCCTTCGAGCTCCGATTCGAACTCCCCGACCTTCCCGGCGAAGTAGTTGTAGGCAATCAGCGCAGGAATCGCGGACGCCAGACCGGCGACCGTGGTCACCAAGGCCTCCGCGACACCCGGTGCCACCGCGGCCAGGTTGCCTGAGCCGCCGGCGGAGATGCCGATGAAGGCATCCATGACCCCCAGCACGGTGCCGAGCAGGCCGAGCAGGGGGCTGACCGCTCCGATCGTGGCGAGCCAGGTCACATAGGTGGCGGCCTTGTCGCGCTCCCCGGCCACTTCCTTCCCCAGCACCATTTTGAGGGCCTCCAGCTGCGAGGGCGAAAGCGCCCCGTGCCCACTCCCCCCCTCCCGCAGCACGTTGGGCTGCAGTTGGGTGTAGAAACTCAATCCCTCTCGGAACAGCCGGTTGAATGGCGAGGGCGGCAGCTTCATCACCGAGCGGTAGGCCTCCTGCAAATGGGGCGAGCGCCCCAGCTCCTCGAGAAACCGCGCCGATTGCAGGTGCAGCCGGCGGAAATGCCAGCCCTTGACCCCGATCAGAAACCAGGAGACGAGCGAGAACAGCATCGTGATGATGAGAACGACGATGGTCTCGGGACTCGAGCTCAGCACAAGCTCCCAGGGAGTCGTCGGCGTCCGCGCTGCCGCTTGGAGGAGGATCATCGGAGAAAGATAGGGGCGTGACCGCCCCCGAAAAACGCCGCGCCCCGCAGCATCGGAAGCCGACGATGCGGGGCGCGGCGAATCACTCGCGAGACAGCGCTAGCCGGGCAGCTTGGCGACCAGCTTGACCCTGGTGCCGGGCGGAATGTCCGGCGACACGACGTTGCGCACCTTGACGGTGGCGGTGCGCTCGCTGACGTGGGTCACCTCAAGGGTGGCCATGATTTCGTCGACTGCGTCCGCGGTAGCACGGCGCTGCGGACCAGGTGCGCGGCGGGCCTCGAAGCGGTCTCCCAGAGCAACGCCGTCACGCTTGCCGATGTCGAGGAAGAGTACCTGCTGGGGCAGTCGCAGCTCACGATGGTCCCGGGCGATGAGCACTCGGCCCTCGAGCCCGTTGCTGACCCCCTGGTACTGAACCTCGCCGGGGTCGGTGAACTTCTCGGCGGGCAGCACGGACTGGCCTTCGCGGATGGTACCGTACACGGCGACGACTTCTCCCACGGCCTGGGAGCCATTCATCTTGGTGATGCGAATCAGCCCGGTCGGTGCGAGGATCTGCCCGTAGCCGATGGGTCCTTCCCGCTGATCCACCACGACCAGCGTATCGCCCGCGGCGTAGCTTGCCCCTTCCGGCGGCGTCACCCCAACCAGCGTGAACGCCTGGACCGCGGCGCGCACCCGCCGGGTCACGATTTGCTCGGGGGTGACCGGGCCAAGCAGGGTTCCGAAGGGGAGCGGATTGTCTTCAGTGAGGAATCCACCCGAGAAGAATTCGCCCGCGCGCAGCGGATGGAACTTCACCGCGCGATAGGTCCGGAACGCCTCGCGCACATTCGAGACGCCGTGACGACGGAAGAGCGCCATGCCCGGCTCTTCGCCTTCCTGGCCTTCGCCCGGTTCGACGCGGACCACGGCGGTCGGAGGCGTTGCTTCGGGCGGCGCAACTGGCATCGGCGCCGACTCCGCTTGCGGCGGGACCGCCGGGGGCGGAGTGTCTTGGCTGGGTACGGCGGTCTGCCCGGGTGCCGCGATGAGCTGCAACACTTCGCCGGGATAGATCCAGTGCGGATCCTCCACGACGCCGGTATTCAGCTTGTAGACCTGCGGCCAGAGGAACGGATCGCCCAGGTAGGTGCGGGCGATGGCCCAGAGTGTGTCTCCACTCTTGACCGTGTGCGTGCTTGGCTTGCTGCCCTGCGCCGTGAGGGCAGCAGGGACGGCCAGCACCCACAGCGCGGTGAGACTAGAACGGCAGATCGTCATCCTCGGCATCGAGTGCCTCCGGGAAATCTTCGAAGGACTCATCCTTGGCAGCGGACTTGGCTGCCGCTCCCGCGGCCGCTTTGGGCGCGGAGAACGCTTCGCCGCCGTCTCCTCTGCCGGACAAGAGAATCAACTCGCGGGCGATGATCTCCGTCGTGTACCGAGTCTGGCCCTCTTTGTCCTGCCAGCTCCGATACTCGATGCTGCCCTCGACGTAGACCTTATCGCCCTTCTTGCAATAGCGCTCGACGATGTCAGCAAGATTCGAGCCTTTGTTGTTCCAAAGTACAACACGATGCCACTCCGTCTTTTCCTGCTTGTCGCCGGAAGCGCCCTTCCACTGCCGGCTGGTAGCCAATGAAAGGTTGGCGACTCGGCCGCCGTTGGCGATGCTGCGAACCTCGGGATCGGCGCCGAGGTTACCGATCAACTGTACGCGATTGAGACTCCGGCTCATGGCTTCCTCCTCTTCTTCAGTAGAATCTGCGGGTCGGCCTGCGGGACCCGTCCACGGTATGGATCTGCTAAGTCGTTCGACAAACCAAAGATACGCTCAAGCACCCGAATCGCCGCATGGGCCGATCGTGGCGCGCAGCACCAGCGCGTCCTCCAGAGGGTCGCGATAGTAGCGGGGGCGCATTCCCACCGGCCGAAACCCATGGGCGCGATACAATTCGATGGCCGGCCGATTCGATTCACGCACCTCGAGATACATCTCCCGGACCCCGTCGCTCCGCAAAGCCTCCCGGAGGGCCGTGAGCAGCCTGCGGCCGATGCCGCGCCGGCGTTCCTCCGGTCGAACGGCCAGGTCCAGTATTTCGCCTTCTTCCCCGGAGATCCGAGCCATGATGTAGCCGAGAATCCGGTCCGAATTCTGGGCCACGAAAGTTCGTGCAGTTTCATATTGAATCGTCTCGCGAATCCCGGATGCGGTCCATGGATCGCTGAAGCAGGCACGCTCGAGCTCAGCGAGCGCGGCGACGTCAGCGAGCGAGCCGGGGCGGATTCGACAGGACGCGTCCATGCAATGCCTCCCAGCGCGCCTGCGCTTCGGCGGGTCGGCCGTAGCGGGGCTCCCAGTCATCCAGCGCATTCACTTTCTCGGCCCCGCCGACAACCCCGAGCAGGGTGAGGAGGGCTCCCGCGTTCGGCAAGCTTGCGGCGCCGCGAATGATCGGTACCGCGAATTGATCCGCCAGCCGGTCCACCAGTTTTTCCGGCGCGTCGGCCACCAGCAGGTCCGGCGTCTCCCGGTGCAATGACTCGGGAGTGGCGAGCGCCGGCGCGGCGAGGGTTTCCACCGCGCGGGGAAGCTCCATGCGATAACAGGCCGCGTAGAGCTCGCCCCGCAACGCGGGGGTGACCACGAGCACACGGGCTCCGTGCGGCGCCGCGGCTCCCGCGGCGCGCACCAGCAGGGTGGACGCGGTCCACACCGAGAGCCCGGGCTGCGCTCGAGCCAGCGCCTTGGCGGCGGCGACGCCCACGCGTAACCCGGTAAAGCTGCCCGGTCCATCCGCCACGGCGAGTGCTTCGACGTCCCCCAAGCTGCCATCGAGCTCGGCCAGGACTTCGTCGATCACCCGAAACAGCCCGGCGGCGTGCTTCCGGGCACCCTCCAGGGTCCGTCCGACCGTCCGACCGTCCGCTCGTCTTCCCGCCACCGAGAGACGATCGGTGGTCGTGTCGAAGGCGAGGGCGATCATCCGAGTTCCATGCGGCGCAGCGCCGGATTGGAAGTGTGCGCCAGGGTCACCCGGCGGGTGGGCCGGGGCGCCCACTCGCCGGCACGCTCCGGCCATTCGATCAGGAGCGCATCCCCTGAGGCCAGCGTTTCCCAGTCGAGATCGTGCGCTTCAGCGGGAGTGCGCAGCCGGTAGCAATCCACGTGGTAGACCGGCCCTCGTGAGCCATGATGGTGATGCACCAGGGCGTAGGTGGGACTCGTGGCCGGTGTGGTCACGCCCAGCCCGCGCACCAGGTACCGCACGAAGGTCGTCTTCCCCGCCCCGAGCTCGCCGGTGAGCCAGACCACCTCACCGGGCTCGAGGCTGCGCCCGAGCCGGAGCGCCGCGTCGCCGAGCGCCGCTTCGTCGAGCAGCGAGGTCACGCGCGCCGGCGCGCATAGGCCGGTCCTGGACGCCGCACCTCGGGTGCATCCAGCGCGCGCAGCTCGTTGAGCTGGTCGCGCAGCATGGCGGCGAGCTCGAACTCGAGGTTGGCCGCGGCCTGCTGCATCTGCTTCTGCAACGCAACCATCGCCGCCGAACGCTGCGCCGGATCGTGCAGATCCGGCGGAATCGCGGAGCGGCGCAGCGGCTGGGGCCGCTCGGTGCGCGCGTCGGCGACGTGGGTGGAAAGCCGGACCTCAGCGGTGGACTTCACGATCGAGGTGGGTGTCGTCCCGTGCACCCGGTTGAACTCCGCTTGCAGGCGGCGGCGCCGGTCCATCTCGTCGAGCGCGCGCCGCATGGATCCGGTGATGCTGTCGGCGTAGAGAATGCCGAGGCCGTGCAGGTTGCGCGCGGCACGACCCACCGTTTGAATCAGCGCGCGGTCGGAGCGCAGGAAGCCTTCCTGGTCGGCGTCGAGGATGGCGACCAGGGAAACCTCCGGAAGGTCGAGCCCTTCCCGCAACAGGTTGATGCCGACCAGTACGTCGAAGTCGCCCAGCCGCAGCCCGCGCAGGATTTCTACCCGCTCGATCGCGTCGATGTCCGAGTGCAGATAGCGGACCCGCACCCCGTGCTGTTGGAGGTAGTCGGTCAGGTCTTCCGACATCCGCTTGGTCAGCGTCGTCACCAGCACGCGCTCGCGCCGCTTCTCGCGCAGCCGAATCTCGTTGAGCAGGTCGTCCACCTGGCCTTTGACCGGGCGGACCTGCACTTCGGGGTCCACCAGGTAGGTGGGCCGGATGATCTGTTCGACCACCGCGTCCTGCGAAAGCCTCAGCTCGTACTCGCCGGGTGTCGCCGAGACGGCGATCATCCGCGGAACCAGTGCCAGGAACTCCTCGAAATGCAGTGGCCGATTGTCGAGGGCGGAAGGAAGCCGGAAGCCGTATTCCACCAGCGTCAGCTTGCGGGCGCGGTCGCCGTTGAACATGCCGCCGATCTGGGGGAGCGACGCGTGAGATTCGTCGACCACCACCAGGAAATCCGCGGGGTAATAGTCGAACAGGCAGGCCGGCCGCTCGCCCTCCGCCCGTCCGGTGAGATGGCGCGAGTAGTTCTCGATGCCCGGGCAGGTCCCGATCTCGAGCAGCATTTCCAGGTCGAACTGGGTGCGCGACTCCAGCCGCTGGGCCTCGAGCAGCTTCCCGGCGGTCTTGAGCTCCGCCAGCCGCCCGGCCAGCTCGGCGCGGATCAGCTTGACCGCGCGCTCGATCTTGGGGCGATCGGTGACGAAATGCTTGGCGGGATACACCGCGCATTGCTCCAGCCGCGCAATGGTCTCTCCCGAGGTGGGATGAATCTTGGAGATGCGCTCGACCTGGTCGCCCCAGAGCTCGATCCGCACCGCCTGCTCCTCGTAGGCGGGATAGATCTCCAGCGTATCGCCCCGCACCCGAAAGCTGCCCGGCTCGAACGAGATATCGTTGCGGTGATACTGGATCGCGACCAGATCCTGGAGGAGACGGTCGCGGCCGGGAGATTCGCCGACCCGCAGCGAGAACATGAGACTGCGATAGGTCGCCGGATCGCCCAGACCGTAGATCGCGCTCACCGTGGCCACGATCACCACGTCGTCGCGCTCCATCAGGCTGGAGGTGGCGCGCAGCCGGAGCGCCTCGATATCCTCGTTGATCGAGGCATCCTTCTCGATGTAGACGTCGGTCGAGGGGACGTACGCCTCGGGCTGGTAATAGTCGTAGTAGGAGACGAAGTATTCGACGGCGTTGCCGGGAAGGAATTGCTTCAGCTCGCCGTAGAGCTGCGCCGCGAGCGTCTTGTTATGGGAGAGCACCAGCGTCGGCCGCCCGTGCGCCGCGATCACGTGGGCCAGGGTCATGGTCTTGCCGGACCCGGTGACGCCCAGCAGGGTCTGATAGCGCCGGTCCTGCTCCAGTCCTCGAGTCAGCTGCTCGATGGCGCGGGGCTGGTCCCCGGCGGGGCTGAAGGGCGCGACGACCTCGAACTTCGGCATCCCTGAATATGCCGCTATCGGGGTTTGTTCGGTAGGCCTGTCTTACAGGGAAAGCAAAGCGTGCCACTGTTCCGGCGTCACCGGCATGACCGAGAGACGGGAGATTCGCACCAGGCTGAACCCGGCGAAGCGCTTGTCGGCCTTAATGCGCCCCAGCGGGATCGGCTCGCGCAGCGCGCGCACCGGGGCAAGATCGACGACGACGCGCTTGGGGTCGCCGAGCTTGGGGTCGACGTAGGGATTGCTCACGATCCGCGCGATTCCCACGATCGCTTTCTCATCGCCGGTGTGATACACCAGGGCCTGATCCCCATTCTTCATGGCGCGCAGATGATTGAGCGCGGTGGGATTCTTGACCCCGTCCCAGGCCGCGCATTGCTCGCGGAGGAGATCCGCGAACGAATAGGTGGAGGGTTCGGTTTTGAGCAGCCAGCGGTTCATGCAGCCGAAACCTCCCTGCGATCCACGCTCGTCACCCCCTTCACCCGCCGCACCGCCTTCAGCACCTTGGCCAAGTGCGGCAGATTGTCGACCTCCACGAACACCGTCCCGAACGCCGAGCCGTCCTTGGTATGGAGATCGGCGCCGCGAATGTTGGTTCCCGTGGCGCTGATGGCCTGCAGGATGTCGGCGTAGAGCCCGCGGCGGTCTTCCGCGTTCACTAGCAGGCGCACCGCGAACGATTCGCCCTCCTGCTCCTGCCAGTCGATCTCGACCCGGCGGTCACCCGCCGACAAGGTGAGCAGGTTGGGGCAGTCGGCCCGGTGAATCGAGATGCCCCGCCCCTGGGTCACGTAGCCCACCACCGTGTCGCCGGGCACCGGCTGGCAGCACTGGGCGTAGCGCACCAGCAATCCATCCACACCCTGGATCTTGATCCCCCGGCCCAGCCGGATCCGGTTGAGCATGCGCCCGAACACGGTGGGCTTGGGGGCCTCGTGCTCCTCCACCGTGAGCTCGGGATAGAGCGCCTTGATCAGCTGCCCGATCGCCACGTCGCCCCGGCCCACCGCGGCTTCGAGTCCCGGCCCGTCTTCCAGCCCCAGGGCGAGCGCGGCACGATCGAGCGTGGCCGCATCCGGCAGCGTGAGTCGCCGTCGCTTGACCTCCCGCTGCAGCAGCTCGCGGCCCAGCTGGTTGCTCATCGTTTCTTCTTCGTGCCGGATCCATTGCTTGATCTTGTGGCGTGCCCGGCCGGTGCGGACGTGCGCCAGCCAATCGCGGCTCGGCTTGGCCGACGGCGAGGTGAGGATTTCGATGGTGTCGCCGTTCTTGAGCTCGCGGTGCAGCGGGGCGATCCGGCCGTTGATCTTGGAGCCCTGGCAATGCACGCCGACTTCGGTGTGCACGTGGAACGCGAAGTCGATGGCCGTCGCTCCGCGGGGCAGCCGCTTCACGTCACCCTGCGGCGTGAAGACGAAGATCTCGTCCTGGTAGAGGTCGACCTTGAGGAACTCGAGAAACTCCTCGGGGGTGTGGGTTTCCTGCTGCAGCTCGAGCAGCTGCCGGAACCAGCCGAAGTGCTGGTCGAGCTCGTCGGGGCGCTGCCGCTCCGTCTTGTAGAGCCAGTGGGCCGCGATGCCGTACTCCGCGGTGCGGTGCATCTCGTGGGTGCGAATCTGCACCTCGTAGAGCTGGCCGTTCGGCCCGAAGATCGTGGTGTGCAGCGACTGGTAGCCGTTCGACTTCGGGTTGGCGATGTAATCCTTGAAGCGCTCCTGCAGCGGAGGCCAGGTGTGGTGGATCACCCCGAGCACGTGGTAGCAGTCGGGGACCGTGCGGACGATCACCCGGAGCGCCATCATGTCGTAGATGGCCTCGAAGGGCGTGTCCCGCTTGCGCATCTTCTGCCAGATGGACCACAAGTGCTTGGGCCGGCCACTCACGTCCGGGTCGGCAATGCCCGCGCGGCGGAGCTCCTGCTCCAGGGGCGCCTGCAGCGCCGCCACCATTTCCTCGCGCTGGGCGCGCTTGGAGGCTACTTGCCGGGCCAGCGAGGCGTATTCCGCGGGCTCGAGGAACTTGAAGGCCAGGTCTTCCAACTCGGCCTTGACGCCCGCCATCCCGAAGCGGTGGGCGAGCGGCGCGTAGATCTCGCGGGTCTCGGTGGCGATCCGGTCGCGCTTGTCGGGCGCGAGGTGCTCGAGCGTCCGCATGTTGTGCAGCCGGTCGGCGAGCTTGATGATGATGACCCGCGCGTCCTTGGCGATCGAGAGCAGCAGCTTGCGGTAGTTCTCGACCTGCTCTTCCGCGGTGGAGCGGAAGGTGAGGTGGGCGATCTTGGTGAGCCCGTCTACCAGCCCGGCTACCTCCGCCCCGAATTCCTGCGCAATGTCCTCGTCCCGCACGTCGGCGTCTTCCACCACGTCGTGGAGCAGCGCGGCCGCGATCGAGGTGGAATCGATGAATTGGCCGATCAGGATGGTGGCGACCGCGATGCTGTGGGAGACGAACTCCTCGCCGCTCATCCGCTTCTGGCCGCGGTGCGCGCTCACGCTGAAGCGGAGCGCCCGGTCGATCAGCTCGAGATCGAGCCGGTCGGCGTGCCGCTCCAGCGCGGCCCGGAATTCGGGAGAGAGGTCGAGCAGGGTTTCCGTCACAACAATCCTCGAGTGGCGAAGCTGGTGAAGCGGTCACCCGCCACGATGACATGGTCGTACACCGGCACGTCGAGCAACTCCCCCGCGGCCACCAGCTGCCTGGTCACCGCCTGGTCGTCGGCCGAGGGGGTGGGGTCCCCACTCGGGTGGTTGTGCACCAGGATGATGCCCGCCGCCGCTTCGGCGATCGCCGCCCGGAACACCTCACGCGGGTGCACCAGCGAGCTGTTGAGCAGCCCGCGGGTGATCAGCACGTCTCGTGTCACCTGACTCTGGCTGTCCAGCGCGAGCAGATGAAACTCCTCGACTGCGAGATCCCGCAGGCGGGGCCCCACGATGCGTGCCACATCATCGGGGGAGCGAATTCGCGGCAGGACGGGTCGGGCCTCGCGGGCCAGCCGGGCGCCGAATTCGAGCGCGGCGAGCAGGCGGGCTCCCTTGGCGGGTCCGACGCCGGATATCCGCAGCAGCTCGCCGGCGGGTCGCGCCGCCAGCCGGCGCAACGAGCCATCCGCCGGCTCCAGCAGACTCCCCGCCAGCTCGAGCGCGCTCTTGCCGCCTCCCCCGGTACCTAGGAGAATGGCAAGAAGCTCAGGGGCGGTCAATGCTTGGGCGCCGTGGGCCCAGAGGCGCTCGCGGGGGCGGTCGTTGGAGGAGGGAGCGGGGGTGGGACGAACGCTCGGGGCGGCCATCCACCGAGGATAGGCGGCGGTGGCGCGTCCGGAGGGGTCAAAAACCTGCGACGAAGACCGAAAGGCGAAGCGCTGAGGACCTCCCGCCTACTCGCCGTACATTTCGGTGATGAGGCGGCGCAGTGCCTCCGCATCCTGATCGGAGAGGCGGTCAACCTTCCGGCCGAGCCGGGTCTTGCTGATCGTCCGGATCTGATCCACTGCGATATCGGCAGGCTGGTGACCGCAACGCACCTGCAACCGGGATCGCCAAGTGGGATGCAGCTGAGTGGTGAGGGGGCAGATGGTCACAGTCTGGAGCCGCCGATTCAGCTCATCGTGGCTGAGAATGACTGCCGGCCGGGTCTTGGCCATTTCCGAGCCCTGAGCTGGGTCGAGCGTGGCCCAGCGGATTTCGTAACGCTTCACGCTCGCTTGCCCCGGCACCGGCCCGTCCTGTAGGGCGGCTTCGATTCGGCGACGCGGCGCGCGGTGCCCGGTTCCCAGGGGATCTCGTCGAGGCCGTCGGCGCTCACGGCGTCCCAGTCGCTCCAGTCTTCCGCGCTCGCGGTCATGGCACGAGCGGTCTCCTCCCAGGAGAGCTTGGCCACGGCGGGGCCGGTCGGGCGGAGCAGGATCCCGTCGCTCCGCTCCTCCATCACGACCTTGTCCCCGATGCGGTAGCGCTTAAGCGATGCGGCGGGCAGCCGGACCCCGCGGGAGTTGCCGATGCGGGTGATCTTGAGCTCGCGGGAGGTCATGTAATTACTGTAATTACTCTACGAGAAGATGTCAATTCTGGCGGCGTGGTCTCCCGCCGCTACACCCCCGCCCCATGACACTTCTTGTACTTGCGCCCCGATCCGCAGGGACAGGGTTCGTTCCTCCCCACCGCCGGCACACTGCGCCCGTCGCCTGCGCCGAGCTTGCCGAGTGAGGTCTCGACCTTCGGCGCCACGCCCGGCGGCCGTCCGCCCATCGGCCCCGTGCTGGTGGGACCCGGAAGCATCCCGCCCCGGCCGGCCGGCCCGGTAAACAAGTCATCCGGCCCCCCCCGTGAGGTCGACATCGGTGGCGGCGGCGGCGCCTGCCGGGGAGGCTCCGCGGTCACCTGGATCTTCAGATAGCGGTCGGTGAAGGTGGCCTGGATGTCGCGCATCAAATCCTCGAACATCTCGAAGGCTTCCTTCTTGTACTCGACCAGCGGGTCCTTCTGCCCGTAGGCACGATACTGGATTGCGTTGCGCAGCAGGTCCAGGTCGTAGAGGTGGTCCTTCCACTTCTCGTCGATCACCGAGAGCATCACCTGTGACAGGACCTGCTGATCCACGTCGCCGATCCCGATCCGCCGGCCAAAGTCCTGCAGGTATTCGACCTTGCGGGTGAACGCCGCTTCGCCCTCGGCCGTCGCGGCGCGCACGATGTCCTGGAGGCCCTTCGCCGCCGCGGGATCGGTGATCGCCTCGGGGCTCACCAGGAATTGCATCGTGAGCGCGTCGCGCAGGCCGACGCGGTCGTACTCCTCCGGGCGTTCCACGTCCTCCAGGAACTTGCGCACCGCGTGGTCGAGCGCGCTGGAGATCATCTGGCGCGCTTCGGCCTTGAGCTCTTCGCCCTTTTCCAGCGCGAACAGCCGCAGCGAGTAGACCACCTCGCGCTGCTGGTTCATCACGTCGTCGTACTCCAGCAGCCGCTTGCGGGACTGGAAGTTCTGCAGCTCGACCCGCTTCTGGGCGGACTCGATGGCCCGGGAGACCAGCCGGCCCGAGATCACCTCGCCCTCTTCCGCGCCGGTCTTGTCCATGTACCGCGCGATGCGGTCCGACCCGAACAGCCGCATCAGGTCGTCTTCCAGCGAGAGGAAGAAGAGCGACGCGCCCGGATCGCCCTGGCGGCCCGCGCGACCGCGCAGCTGGCGGTCGATCCGCCGCGATTCATGCCGCTCCGTGCCGAGGATCTGCAGCCCGGCTTCCTCGCTGCTCAGATCGAGGTCTTTGCCGAGCTTGATGTCGGTGCCGCGGCCGGCCATGTTGGTCGCGATCGTGATCGCGGCCTTCTGTCCTGCCCCCGCGACGATTTCCGCCTCCCGCTCGTGATACTTCGCGTTCAGCACCTCGTGCTTGAGGCCCCGGCGCTTGAGCATCTTGGAGAGCGTCTCGGACACGTCGACCGACGTCGTGCCGATCAGAATGGGCAGCCCCAACCCGTGGAGCCGCTCGATCTCGTCGTTGACCGCGTTGTACTTCTCCCGCCGGGTCTTGTAGATCCGGTCGGTCTTGTCGTTGCGGCGCACCGGTTTGTTGGTCGGAATGACGGCGACCTCGAGGCCGTAGATGGAGTAAAACTCCGATTCCTCGGTCTCCGCGGTGCCGGTCATGCCGGCCAGCTTGTCGAACATCCGGAAGTAATTCTGGATGGTGATCGTGGCGAGCGTCTGGGTCTCGCCCTTGATCTGCACCCCTTCCTTCGCCTCCACCGCTTGGTGCAGGCCGTCGGCCCAGCGGCGGCCAGCCAGCACGCGGCCGGTAAACTCGTCTACGATGAGGACCTGGTTGTCCTGTACCAGGTACTCCACGTCCTTCTCGTAGAGCGAATGCGCCTGCAGCAGCTTGTGGATGATGTGCAGCTTCTCGCTCTTGGCCGCGTACTCCGCCTCGACCGCCTGGCGCGCGGCGCGCTTCTCGGGCACGCCGAGCGAGGGATCGCGCTCGATCCGATGGACCGCCTCCGAGATGTCGGGCACCAGGAACAGGGTGGGATCGTCCGGCGAGAGCGCCGCGGAGCCCTGGTCGGTCAGGTGAACCGAGTGGCCCTTCTCGTCGAGCACGTAGTAGAGCGACTCCTCGAGCGCCCGCATCTTCTGCTGCCGGGTGGGCAGCTTGCGGTCCGCGATGTAATCCAGCTCGGCGCGCTGGACCAGCTGCTTGACGCCCATCTCGTTCAGCAACTTGAGCAGCTTCTTGTTCTTCGGCATGCCGAGCTGCGCCAGGAACAGCTTGACCGCGCCTTCTTCCTTGCGCTTTTCGTCGGCCAGCAGCGGCTCCGCCTCCGCCATCAGCTGGTTGACCACGGCGGTCTGCCGGCGGACCAGCTCCGCCACCTGCCGGTTGAACAGCGTGTACTTCTCGTCGCCCTCGTTGCCGACGGGTCCGCTGATGATCAGCGGCGTCCGTGCCTCGTCAATCAGGATCGAGTCGACCTCGTCGACGATGGCATAGGCGTGCTCGCGCTGGACCCGGTGCTCCAGCCCGAACACCATGTTGTCGCGCAGGTAGTCGAAGCCGAATTCGTTGTTGGTGCCGTAGGTGATGTCGGCCCCGTAGGCCTCGCGCCGCGCGGGGCTCGAAGGCTCGGTGTCGTCGATGCAACCGACCGTAAGCCCCAGGTACGTGTACACGTGGCCCATCCACTGCGAGTCGCGGCGGGCCAGGTAGTTGTTGACGGTGACGAGGTGCGACCCGCGGCCGGCGAGCGCGTTGAGGTAGAGCGGCAGCGTGGCCACCAGCGTCTTGCCCTCGCCCGTCGCCATCTCGGCAATCCGCCCGCGGTGCAGCTCGATCCCGCCGATGAGCTGCACGTCGTACGGCACCATGTCCCAGAGCATCTCGTGCCCTGTGACCATGACGCTGGTGCCCAGCAGCCGGCGACAGGCCTCGCGCACGGTCGCGAACGCTTCGGGCAGCAGCTCACCCAGCGCCACGGCCAGGGCTTTCTTGTAGTTCTGCTCGATGGCGTGCGCCCGCTCCTCGAGCTGGTTCCGCTCGCCCGGATCCTCGCAGTGGTGCTTGGCCCGGCGGACCTCGTCGAGCTCCTGCTTGAGCGCGCCGGTCTTGACCGCGAGGTGCTCGCGGAACTTCCCGGTCTGGGCCTTGAGCTCCGCCTCGTTCAAGCCTCCCAGCCGCTCCTCATGCTTGTGGATCTGCTGCACCATGGGCGTCAGGCGCTTGACCTCGCGCGCCTGCCGGGTCCCGAAAATGTTGGCGATAGCTGTCTTGATCATCGCTCCTGGTCTTCCCGATACAGCCGGTGCGCGGTGATGTACTCCGCCACCGCCTCCGGCACCCAATACCGTATCGACCGCCCGGCGCGCACCCGCGCGCGGATCGCGGTCGAAGAGATGTCTACCCTTGGCACCTGGATGCCCGCCTCCCCGATGCCTTCCCGCGCGAAGGTCTCAACCCGGCACAGCTTCCAGATTTCATCCGGGTCCCGCCACTGGTGCAGCCTGGAAGCCGTGTCCGCCCCCAGCAGCAGCAGCAGCTCCGCGTCGGGGTGCTCGGCGCGCAGGCCCCGCAGGGTGTCCACCGTGTAGGAAGGCCCCTCCCGGACCAGCTCGCTGCGATCGGCCCGCAAGCGGGGATCGCCGCGTACCGCCAGCGCCACCATCGCCGCCCGGTGTTCCCCCGACGCGGCGTGGCCCTCCGGCTTGAGCGGCTGCCGATGGGCCACCACCAGATGCACCGCATCCAGCGCGAGCGACTCCGCCAGCGACGCCGCCGCGATCAGGTGCCCGTGATGGATCGGATCGAACGAGCCGCCGAACACTCCGATCCGCACGCTACCGGCTCCCGGATTCCCCTGCGCCCGAGCTCCCCGCCTTCGGGCAAAGCCTCGCCGGACCTGCAGGATCGGGATGGTACTGCGCGATATAGGCGCAGGTTTCCTTCACATCTTCCTTGTACTGCAGGATTTGGTACGCGCGAACCAGGCGCTCGAGCGCCGCCGGCACCACCGCCGAACGGGGATACGTCGCGATGACCGAGCGCAGCATCAGGATGGCGGAGTCGTAGGCCTTGAAGCGGAAGTAGAACAGGGCGTTGCGATATTCCTTGTCCGCGAACTTCTCGTTCAGGGCCGCCAGGCGGAGCGACGCCCGTCCGGCGGCCGGCGTGCCGCCGTACCGGCGGGCCACTTCCTCGTAGACGGTGCGCGCGGTCTCGCCGTAGGTCGGATCCAGCTCGGCCCGGCGCCAGAGGTCGGCATAGGCATCGCCCGCGCGGACCAATGCATCGGGTGCGAGCGGCCCGTCCGGCTGCTCGTCCGCGACCCGCCGGAATTCCCGCACGGCCTGCAGCTGATTCCCCAGCACGAAGAGCAGTTCGCCTTGGAAGAAGTGCAGCCGCAGATAGCGCGGATCGGCCGGGGTGATCGCCTGGGCCAGCTGGTCGAATTGTCGCTGCGCGCGGCCCCAGCGACCGGAATCGAATTCTTGCTGAGCCCGCGTCCAGAGCGAATCGATCGACGCAGAGGGCGAGCCGACGGGTCCCGGCGGCGTGGCGGCCCGGTGCCGGCCGCAGGCGGTAGCCGCCACCCCCAGCATGAGCGCCCAGCGGCCCAGAGTCATCGCGGTGCGCCTTCCGACGCCGGCGGCAGCGAGCCACCCAGCGCATTCAGTTTGTCCGCCGCGAGTTTGCTGAGGCTGTCCGGAACCGAGGTCGCCGAGAGCACGCTCTGATAGGCGATCGCGGCCCCGAGCACGTCGCCCTGGCTGACTCTGGCGTCGCCCAGCCCGATGGAAGCCCGCCACCCAACCGGCGTCGCGGGCGCCGCGGTCACCGCCGACTCAAACCAGCGTTCCGCGATTTCGGGCTGCTCGGCCGCCAGGGCATCGAGACCCAGCCTCAGGGCGCAGGCCCCGATTCCCAGCGCGGCGGTCCCGCGCAACCCGACGTTCCGGGTGCGCCGCATCACGACGCCGAAGGTATGGGTAGCGGCCTCGCACGCGGTGGTGACCCGCTGGGCCTCTCCATACGCAACGAGCAGCGTGTCCACTGCGCGGGCATCCGAGGCCGCTGCCAGCGCCGCCGGCAGCGCGCCGAGGGCTTCGGTGGCGTCCAGGCCGGCGGAGGTGGTGAAGGCGAAGCGGCCGAGCGGGCGCCCGGGCGCGACCGTCCGGAGCGCGCGCACCGCCGCCGCGAGCTGGACCACCTGGGCTTCCCCTCCGTGCGCGGCGAGGTAGGCGGCGCGCTCGAGCCCCACCGCGGCCTCCGCAGCGCGCGAGGCGTCGGCCTCCTTGAGCGCCGCGAACGCGTCAATGGCCGCGCCGAGGTCGCGCTCGTGCAGTGCCGCGCTGCCCAGCTTCGCGTAGAGCCGGGCGCCTCCGCGCCCTTTGGCCGCCGCACGATACTCCGCCACCGCCGCGACGAAGCGTCCTTCGCGATAGGCGCGATCGCCCAGGCGCTCATGATCGGCCGCCGCCGAAGCGCAACCGCCGAGCCACACCACCAGCACCAGCGCACTCCGCATCATGCCAGAAGCCGCTGCGCCATGGCCAGGTAGGCGCCGACCCTCGCATCGGGCGGGCGCCGGTTCTGACAGCTCGCCCACAGCTCGCGCGCGGCCGCGGCGTCACCCGCGAGATAGTGCGCCAGACCCAGCGAGGCGGCGGCGTCGAGAAAATCCGGATGCTCCGCGAGGATGCTCTCCAGCTCTTCGCGTGCTTCCAGCGGTCGGCCCGCCTCGAGCAGCAGGCGCGCCAGGCGGTACCGCAGATCGTGAAACGCGGGGCCCAGGGCCACCGCCCGGCGGAACTGTTCGATGGCTTCGGCCAGCGTGCCGGCCTCGGCGTAGGCTTCGCCCATTTCCGCGTGCAGGTTTGCCAGCCGGGCTGCCACCGGACGGGAGAAGCCGGCGATGCCTGCCTCGCCGTGGGCCACCGCCGCACGGAAGGCCGCTTCCGCCTCCTCGGCGCGCCCCAGCTCGCTCAGCAGGATCCCGCGATGGATGTTCGCTTCGATGTAGCGGGGGTTCAGCGCCAGAGCGTGCTCGAATTGCAGCAGCGCCCGCTCCCGATGGCCCAGCAGCGCGAGACAAAGACCGAGCAGGTGGTGCACGTCGGCAAAGCTGCGCCCGGATTCCAGAACCTCTTCGAGCAGGTGGGCGGCACCGTAGTAGTCCTGTACGGCAAAGCGCTCGCGCGCCTGAGCCAGCAGATGATCCGTGCTTACGTGCATCCCCTAAAGATAACCGCAGTCTCAGCTTAAGACGATTTGGCGGAAATACTCGATGGTCCTGGCAAGCCCGTCCTGGAGGGCTACCCGCGGCTCCCAGCCCAGCACCGCGCGCGCGATGGTGATGTCCGGCTGGCGGACCTTGGGATCATCGGTGGGAAGCGGGTGATACTCAATCGGGGCGGAGGTTCCCGTCATTTCCTTCACCAGCTCTGCCAACTGGGTGACCGTGAATTCGTTCGGGTTTCCGAGGTTGGTGGGATCCCCCCGGTCGCTCCGGAAGAGCCGGTAAATCCCCTCGACCAGGTCGGACACGAAGCAGAAGGAGCGGGTCTGGGTGCCGTCGCCATAGATGGTGATCGGCTCGCCCAGCAGCGCTTGGACGATGAAGTTGGAGACGACTCGCCCGTCGCGGGGGCGCATGCGGGGACCGAACGTATTGAAGATGCGGACGATGCGGGTCTCCAGCCCGTGATGGCGCTGGTACGCCATCGTGAGCGCCTCGGCAAACCGCTTCGCCTCGTCGTAGACTCCGCGCGGACCCACGGGATTCACGTTGCCCCAGTAGCTCTCGGGCTGCGGGTGCACCAGGGGATCGCCGTAGACCTCGGAGGTGGACGCGAGAAAGAAGCGGGCACCCTTGGCCTTGGCCAAGCCGAGGGAATTGTGGGTCCCCAGCGAGCCAACCTTCAAGGTCTGAATCGGTAGCTTCAGGTAGTCGACCGGACTGGCCGGCGAGGCAAAGTGCAGCACCCCGTCGAGCGGGCCATCCAGCCGGATGTACTGGGAGACATCGTGGCGAATCAGCGTGAAGCGCGAATGTGAGGCGAGGTGGCTCAGGTTTTTTTCGGAGCCGGTGATGAAGTTGTCGATTCCCACCACCTCGTGACCCTCCGCCAGCAACCGGTCGCTCAGATGCGAGCCCAGGAAGCCCGCCGCGCCCGTGACCAGCAGTCTCATGCCCGCCTCCGCCCGATCCCGTGATACTCGAAACCCAGCCGCGTCATGCGATCGGGATCGTAGAGGTTGCGTCCGTCGAGCACCAGCGGGCGCACGAGCAACGATCGCATGCGCTCAAAGTCCGGATTGCGGTAGAGCAACCACTCGGTGAGGATTACCAGCGCATCGGCCCCGGCAATCGCGTCGTAGGGGTCGGCGGCATAGCTGATCCGGTCACCGTAAAGTGCGCGCGCCACTTCCATGGCTTTGGGATCGTGGACCCGCACGGTTCCGCCGGCGGCGAGAATCCCGTCAAGCAAAGGCAGCGCCGGGCTCTCCCGCATGTCGTCGGTCTCTGCCTTGAACGCCAGGCCCCACACCGCTACCTGGCTGGAGGCCAGCTTGGGCCCCAGCAAGGAACCAAGCCGGTTGAGCAGGACCTGCTTCTGCCGTTGATTGACCGCCTCGACGGCTTCAAGCAGACTCGGCTCCATCCCCATCTCGTGTGCCGAGGCGATCAGCGCCTTGACATCTTTCGGAAAGCAGGAGCCGCCGTAGCCGGGGCCCGGAAACAGGAAGGCGCTCCCGATCCGGTGATCGGTCCCGATGCCCTGGCGGACCTTGCTGACGTCGGCGCCGACTCGTTCGCAGAAGTCCGCCATCTGATTCATGAAGGAAATGCGGGTTGCCAGCATGGCGTTGGCCGCGTACTTGGTCACTTCGGCGGAGGGAATGTCCATGAAAAGGATGGGATTCCCGGTGCGGACAAACGGAGCGTAGAGCTCGGCCATCACGTCGCGAGCTTCGTCGCTGTCGACGCCGAGCACCACCCGGTCCGGCTTCATGAAGTCCTCGAGTGCCGCGCCCTCCTTCAGAAACTCGGGATTGGAGCACACTTCGAAGCGCAGTCGCGTCTCGGCGCGGATGGCGGCGCGGACCCGCTGCGCCGTCCCCACCGGCACGGTCGACTTGGTGACCACCACTTTCGGCTCCGTCATGTGCTGGCCGATGGCGCGC
Source organism: uncultured Gemmatimonas sp. (assembly GCA_964649225.1). Classification (GTDB taxonomy): domain Bacteria; phylum Gemmatimonadota; class Gemmatimonadetes; order Gemmatimonadales; family GWC2-71-9; genus JABFSM01. The sequence goes on from CAZYPO010000001.1 coordinate 57,768, forward strand.
GCGACGGCGAGCACGTGTTGCAAATCGGCCGAGCCGTCCTCACCGGGCGGGGTACCCACCGCGATGAAGATCACGCGGCCATGCGCGACGGCGGCGGGAAGGTCGCTGGTGAAGCGGAGGCGTCCCTCCGCCTGATTCCGGCGGATCAGCGGCTCGAGGCCGGGCTCATAGATGGGAACGTCGTTGCGCTCCAGGCGGGCGATCTTGCGCGCGTCCACGTCCGCGCAAAGCACCTCGTTGCCGGTTTCGGCCAGACACGCGCCGGCCACCAGCCCCACGTAGCCGCTGCCGATGACCGCAATCTTCACTGCGTGCCCCGCCGACCCAGCGCGTTCCGCGAATCAACGATGACGCGTCCGTGGCGGCGAACCAGGTCATAGTCGAGGTTGGAATGATCGGTGACCACGATCACGCAGTCGGCGGCGGCTAGGCTCTCCGCGGTGAGTGGGATCGACGCAAAACGATGCCCGTCCTCCTCGAACTGGGGCACGTAGGGATCATGGTAGGCCACCTTGGCTCCGCTCTGTTCCAGCAGTCGGATGATGTCCAGGGCGGGACTCTCCCGGAGATCTTCGATGTCCTTCTTGTAGGCCACGCCCAGCACCAGCACCGTGGAGCCGCGCACGGCCTTCCCGCTCTCATTGAGCGCGGAGGCGACCTTACGGACCCAGAACGCCGGCATCTCGGTGTTGAGCTCGCCCGCCAGATCGATGAAGCGGGTCTTATAGTTGAGTCCGCGCATCTTCCAGGCGAGATAATGCGGGTCGATGGGAATGCAGTGGCCCCCGAGCCCGGGGCCTGGCGAGAATTTCATGAAACCGAAGGGCTTGGTGGCGGCCGCGTCGATCACCTCCCACACGTTGACGCCCAGCTTGTCGCACACGATCGCCATTTCGTTGACCAAGCCGATGTTCACGCTGCGGAAGGTGTTCTCGAGCAGCTTGACCAGCTCCGCCGCCTCGGTGGTGGAGACGGGAACCAGCGCGTCGATGGCCGGCTGATACAGCGCACAGACGACCCGGAGGCAGTCGGGAGTGATGCCCCCAACCACTTTGGGTGTGTTCTTGGTCTGGTAGACCGGATTGCCTGGGTCCACCCGCTCGGGACTGAAGGCGAGAAAGAAGTCCTGGCCCACTTTGAGTCCGGTCGACTCCAGCGCCGGCAGCATGATCTCGCGCGTGGTGCCGGGATAGGTGGTGCTCTCGAGGATGATGGCCTGGCCGGGGCGCAGCACCTTCTTGATCGTCTCGGTGGCGGCTACGATGTAACTGACGTCGGGATCTTTGAATTTCGACAGCGGCGTGGGGACGCAGATCGAGATCGCATCCGCCTCACGCAGCCGGCTTCCGTCGGTGGTGGCCTCGAAGCGGCCGGCCTTCCGGATGGCATCGAGCTGGGCCGCCGAAACGTCCTTCACATGGGAACGCCCCGAGCTGAGCCCATCCACCACGCGCTGACTCACGTCGAAGCCGATCACCGTGTACCCCGCATTGGCCAGCTCGATGGCCAGCGGAAGGCCCACGTAGCCCAGCCCGATGACGCCAAACCGGATATCCCGGGCTCCCGCCTTCTTGATCAGATCGTTCGCCACCGACATCAGGGGGTTCTCCGGGGTATCAACCGTAAAATCCGGTAAGCGTCTGAATAACCCGCTCCTGCTGCGCCTCGGTGAGCTCCGGATACACCGGCAGCGAGAGGACCTCGGCCATGGCTGCCTCGGTTTCCGGCAAGCTCCCCTCGCGGTAGCCGAGATATCCGAAGCAGGGTTGCAGGTGCAGGCCAAGCGGGTAGTACACCGCACATCCGATGCCGTTGGCCTTGAGGTGCTCCCGCAAGGCATCCCGCCGCGGCACCCGGATGGTGTACTGGTGGAAAATGTGTTCGTTGGCCGCGTCCACGACGGGGGGCACCACGTCGGGATGTCCTCGAAGCCGCGCACTGTACCAGTCGGCCTTCTGCCGCCGCGCCGCGCTCCATCCCGAAAGAAACGGCAACTTGGCCAGGAGCACCGCCGCCTGCAGGGTGTCGAGCCTGCTGTTAGTCCCGACTTCGTCGTGGTGGTATTGGCGGGCGCCGCCATGGAGGCGCAGCCGGCGCAGTCGCTGGGCCAGCGTATCGTCCTGGGTCAGCATCATCCCCCCATCCCCCCAAGCGCCGAGATTCTTGCTGGGAAAGAAGGACAGGGTGCCGGCCCAGCCCAGTTCGCCTGCGAGCCGCCAGACGCCGTCCAGGTTGCGGCGGGCGCCAATGGCTTGCGCCGCGTCCTCGATGACGGGCAAACCGTGCCGGGCTGCGATTGCGAGAATGCGCTCCATCGCCGCCATCTGCCCATAGAGATGCACCGCCACGATGGCCCGGGTGCGCGGAGTGATCGCCGCCTCGACGGCCGCTGGGGAGAGATTGAAGCTGTCCCGCTGGATGTCCACGAAGACCGGTTTGCCGCCCGCGTAATGAATCATCCCGGCGGTGGCGAAGAACGTGAAGGCCGGTGTAATGACTTCATCCCCGGGCTTGAGCTCGAGGGTCTTGAGCGGGAGCAGCAGGGCATCGGTGCCGCTGGCGCAGGCGATCGCATGGCCGACCCGGGAGAGCTTTGCGATGGCCGCCTCCAGCTGCGCCACCTCCGGACCCATGATGAACTGTTGCCGCTCGATTACCGCGAGCACCGCCGGCATGACCGCGTCGCGGATCGCCGCGTGCTGGGCTTGGAGGTCGAGCAACGGCACCTGTGCGGTCACGGCGCCGTCCTGAGTCGGCAAGACTGGTGGCACGCTCAGCAAGGCTCGGCCTGGGCGGCCGAGAGGCGGGCGGAAACTGCGATGCAAGTCATGCTGGGAAATAAGCTTATCGGGCCTTATTCGGGAGGGTCAACGGCCTCGAGCCGGCCGGCCGCCTCGCGGTAGCGGGTAGCGCAGGCCGCGCAGGTCGCCACGCCTCCCCGGAGCTCGAGGCGCACTCCGCAGCGGCACATCCAGCCGACCTGGCGGGCGGGCACACCCAGCATCAGGGCGTAGGCCGGTACCTCGCCCCGAACCACCGCACCCGCGCCAATGAAGGCGTACGCCCCGATCGTGCCTCCGCAGATCACCGTGGCGTTCGCGCCAATCGTCGCCCCGCGCCTGACCAGAGTGGGCGCGTACTCCGCTTTCCGCGACACGTGGCTGCGCGGGTTCAGCACGTTGGTGAAGACGCAGCTGGGTCCGCAGAAGACGTCGTCCTCCAGCACCACGCCCTCGTAGACCGAGACATTGTTCTGGAGCTTCACGTTGTTTCCGATCCGCACGCCCGGCATCACCACCACGTTTTGCCCGAGGTTACACCGCTCGCCAATCACCGCACCGGGCATGACGTGGCAAAAGTGCCAGATCTTGGTGCCGGCCCCGATCGTGGCGCCGGCGTCGACGTAGGACGACTCATGCACGAAATAGTCGGTCACTGGGCCCTGGTCACTGGTCACTGGTCGTGTACTCCCCCTGGCTCCCGATGAGCTTGACCTCGGTCTCGAGGGAGACACCAAACCGCTCCCTGACCACCGCACGGGCTTTCGCGATCAGCACACGCACGTCCCCGGCTGTGGCGGTCCCCTCGTTCACAAAATAGTTCGCGTGCATGGAGGACACCGCCGCCCCGCCCACCTTGGTGCCCTTGAGTCCCGCCGCTTCGAGCAGCGCACCCGCGGTCCAGGGCCGGCTCCAACCGACCGCGGCCGGAGGGTCGGGGTTCTTGAAGACGCTCCCGCAGCACGGCTGGCTGAACGGCGTTCCCTGTTGGCGCCACGCGAACAGCCGCTGCACTTCGGCGCTCAGCTCGGCGGGATCGCCAGGGCGCAGCTGGACCAGCGCCTCGAGGACGATCAGCTCCTCCAGCCCGCTCCGGCGATACGTAAAGGGAATCTCCGCGGCGGGGATCACCCGGATCTCGCCTGCCCGGTCCGCCGCGGTGAGCGCAAGCGTTACCTGCGACCATTCCCCTCCATGGCACCCTGCGTTCATGAACACACCGCCTCCCACGCTACCTGGCACGCCCACCATCATGTGCAACCCGGCCCAGCCCTGCTCCGCCGTCTTGCGGGCGGCAAGGGGCGCGGGCAATCCGGCGCCGAGCCACCAGCGTTCCCCCTCGCTGCGGATCGTGTCGAGGCCCTTCCCCAACCGGATCACCAGCGCCTGCAGGCCGGCATCGGGCAACAGGACGTTCGAGCCCAGACCAAGCGGAAACACCGGAACGCCGGCGCGTCGCGCCTCGCGGAGCCCCGCCGCGAGATCGTCGGCGGACGCGGGCAGGAAGACCGTGGCCGGGCCACCGATCCGGTAGGTGGAGTACCGCGCGAGCGAAGCATCCCGCTTGACCTCTCCACGCACCGCCTTGGCCAGCGCCGCGGCGAAGCGCGGATCGCGCGCGCTCATGCGCGTTGCTCGGCCATCAGGCTGCGTGCCAGGGCGTGCCACTCCTGCAGCGAGCGCACTTCGCCTTCCTGGTTCCGCATGGCGACGATCGCGTCGCAGGCCGCGCTCGCGGCCGACATGGTCGTGGTATAGGGGATCCGATGCTGCAGCGCCGCCTGGCGCAGAATGTAGTCGTCCTGCCGGGTCAGCTTCCCGAGCGGGGTATTCACGAGCAACTGCACCTGGCCCGAGACCAGCAGATCGATCACGTTGGGGCGGCCCTCATAGACCTTGAGCACGCGCTCCGCCGGAATCCCGCGCTGCTTGAGGTAAAGCGCCGTGCCCTCCGTCGCGATGATGGTAAAGCCGAGCTCGTGGAAGCGCCGGGCGATCGGGGTGACCGTCGGCTTGTCGTGATCGTTGACCGTCACGAAGATGGCGCCGGACTGGGGCAGTGCACCGTCCACGCTGATCTGCGCCTTGGCGAAGGCCATCCCGAACGAATCGGCGATCCCCATGACCTCCCCGGTGGAGCGCATTTCAGGACCCAGGATCAGATCCACACCCGGCAGCTTGTTGAAGGGGAAGACCGCCTCCTTGACCGCGACGTAGGGCTGCACCGTGTCGTCGGAAAGACCGAGCTCGTCGAGCTTCTTGCCCGTCATCACCGCCGCGGCCACCGCGGCGAGCGGGACGCCGGTGGCCTTGGACACGAACGGCACGGTGCGCGAGGCGCGCGGATTGACTTCCAGCACGTACACCACGCCGTGCTTGATGGCGTACTGGACATTGAGCAGCCCAATCACGCCGATCCGGTCGGCAAACGCGCGCGTGTAGCCGCGCATTTCCTCCACCTGTGCCTCATTGATGAGGTAGGGCGGGAGCACGCAGGCAGAGTCACCCGAATGAATGCCGGCGTCCTCGATGTGCTGCATCACGCCACCGATGATGCAATGCTGGCCGTCGGCGATCGCGTCAACATCCGCTTCGAAGGCATCCTCGAGGAAATGGTCGATCAGCACCGGATGGCCCGGGGCGGCACGCTCCGCGTGGGCAAAGAATTCGCTGAGCGAGGCCGCATCGTACACGATCTGCATTGCCCGCCCGCCCAGCACGTAGGAGGGGCGGATCAGGACCGGGTAACCGATCTTCTCCGCTTCGCGCAACGCTTCGGGCAGGGTGCGCGCGGTTCCGTTGGGGGGCTGGGCGATGCCCAGCTCCCGCGCGATGGCCTCGAAACGACCGCGATCCTCCGCCGAGTCGATTGCCTCGGGGGGCGTACCGAGGATCGGTACCCCCTCCGCCTCCAGGCCGCGCGCCAGCCGGAGCGGGGTCTGGCCGCCGAACTGGACCACCACGCCGAGCGGCTGCTCGAGCTGGATGATCTCCAGCACGTCCTCGAGCGTGAGCGGCTCGAAGTAGAGCGCGTCACTGATGTCGAAATCGGTGGACACGGTCTCGGGATTCGAGTTCACCATCACCGTGCGGTAGCCCATCTGGCGGAAGGCCAGCGCGGCCCGCACGCAGCAATAATCGAATTCGACGCCCTGCCCGATCCGGTTGGGGCCGCTGCCGAGGATGACGATGGTCTTGTCGCCCTGCGGCCCGACCTCGTTCTCCTCGTCATAGGAGGAGTAAAGGTAGGGTGTGGCCGAAGGGAATTCCCCGGCGCAGGTGTCCACCATCTTGTACGCCGGACGGATGCCGAGGGCCTGCCGGCGGTGGCGCATCTCCTTCTCGGTGATCCCGGAAAGCTTCGCGAGCTGGACGTCGGAGAATCCGAGGCGCTTCATGGCGCGGATGCGTTTGGCTTCGTCGACGCCGGGAGTCCATTCGCGCTCTGCCTCCACCAACTCGCTCAGTTGCGCGACGAACCAGGGATCGATCCGGCTGCACTCCGCGATGGGCTCGACGCCGATGCCCGCGAGCAGCGCGCGTTTCACCTGGAACAGCCGCTCCGGGGTCGGCGTCCGGATCGCGGCAAGCAACCCTTCGCGCGAGGTGTCGCTCAGCCGGTCGTCGAGGGGCGTCTCGCCGATGTCCCACCCTGCCCGCCCGATCTCCAGTCCGCGGAATCCCTTCTGCAGCGCCTCCTTGAACGTCCGTCCGATCGCCATCACTTCGCCTACCGACTTCATCTGGGTGGTGAGCCGCGGGTCGGCGCTGGGAAACTTCTCGAACGCGAACCGCGGGATCTTGACCACCACATAGTCGAGCACCGGCTCGAAGGACGCGGGCGTGGTCTTCGTGATGTCATTGGGCAGCTCGTCGAGCCGGTAGCCGACCGCGACCTTGGTGCCGATCCGCGCGATGGGGAATCCCGTGGCCTTGGAGGCGAGCGCGGAAGAGCGGGACACCCGCGGATTCATCTCGATGACGAGCTGCTCGCCGCTCTCGGGGTTGACCGCGAATTGTACGTTGCAGCCGCCGGCGGCCACGCCGACTTCCCGGATGATCTTGCAGGCGGCATCCCGCATCACCTGGTATTCGCGGTCGGAGAGCGTCATGGCCGGCGCCACGGTGATCGAGTCGCCCGTGTGCACGCCCATCGGATCGAGATTCTCGATGGAGCAGACGATCACGACGTTGTCGGCCCCGTCCCGCATCACCTCCAGCTCGAACTCCTTCCAGCCGATAATGCTGCGCTCCACCAGCACCGACCCGACGGGGGAGAGCCCGAGCCCGCGGCGCAGCATGGCCTCCAGCTCCTCGCGGTTGTAGGCGATCCCACCCCCGGTCCCGCCAAGGGTGTAGGAGGGCCGCAGGATGGCGGGATAGCCGATCCGCTCCACCGCCAGATACCCCTCTTCCACCGAGCGGACGGTCATGCCTTCGGGCGTCGCGAGCCCGATCCGCCGCATCGCGAGGGCAAATTCCTCGCGGTCCTCCGCGATCCGGATGGCCCGCTCGTTGGCGCCGATGAGCTCCACACCGTACCGGGCCAGCACCCCGTTCTTCACCAGCGCCATAGCGACGTTGAGCGCGGTCTGGCCGCCCATGGTCGGCAGCAGCGCGTCGGGGCGCTCGCGCGCGATGATCTTCTCGACCCATTCCGGGGTGATCGGCTCGATATAGGTCCGATCCGCGATCTCGGGATCGGTCATGATCGTGGCCGGATTGGAGTTCACCAGAATGACGCGGAACCCTTCTTCGCGCAGCGCGCGCGCGGCCTGGGTACCCGAATAGTCGAACTCCGCCCCCTGGCCGATGACGATCGGCCCCGAGCCGATCAGCAGGATGGAGGAGAGATCAGTTCGCTTGGGCATTGAGCAGATCCTGCAGGGTCTGGTCCAAGCCGATCTGCGGTCGCCACCCGGTTTCCTTGCGGAGTTTGCCGGCGTCCCCCACGAGATAGGCAAGGTCGGAGCGGCGCGCCAGCCTGGGCTCCAGTTCGGGCCGCACCTTCCACTGGATCAGCCGCTCGAGCCGCCGCAGCACCTCGGTCAGCTGGTGTCCCTCTCCCGAGGCGATGTTGTAAACCTCGCCGGCGACGCCCCGCTCGAGCAGCGCCAGGTAGGCCTCGGCGACATCCCGCACGTCGAGAAAATCGCGCACCGAATCGAGACTGCCCGTTTTGATGGTGGGCGCGCCGATCCGCTTGGCCGCCACGATTCGGCTGGCCAGCGCGGGCACCACGAACCGGATATCCTGGCCCGGACCGGTATGCGGAAAGGGCCGTGCAATGATGACCCTGAGACCGGTCCGCCGGGATACCTCCAGCGCGGCGACTTCCGCCCCCAGCTTGCTCCCCGAGTAGGGCGAGCAGGGCTGGGTCGGATCGGATTCCAGGTGCGGTCCCTTCCCCGCACCGTATACCTCGCCGGTCGACACCAGCAGAAAGTTCGGATCGCCTTGCCGCGTCGCGACCCGCAGGCCGAGGCTTTCGGCAAGCCGCGCGGTTCCGGCGGCGTTCACCTCCCAGGCGAGCCCGGGATCCCGCCGGGCCTCGCTACCGGACGAAAGCGCGGCGAGATGGACCACCGCGTCCCAACGGCCCTGGGACACGCTTTCGACCGAGGTCCCCGAGCCGAGCTCCAGCTCTCGCCACTCGAGACGCGCGGCCTCGATGGCCGTCAGGACCGGGGAAGGCCCCCCGCCACGGCGGTGGGTGCCGACGATGTGGTGTCCCGCCTGGAGCAACCGGCGCGCAAGCCAGCCGCCCACAAAGCCGTCGGCGCCAGTCAGCAGGATCTTCACCGCGGTCGCCTCAGCCGCTCGAGATCCGCGTCCACCATCAGCTTGACGAGCGAGGCAAAATCCACCCTGGGGCTCCAATCCAGTTCGCTCCGCGCCTTGCGCGGGTCGGCTTGCAGCACGTCGACCTCGGCGGGGCGCGAGTAGGCCGGATCGAACACTACGCAGGACTTCCAGTCGAGCCCGGCGTGCGCGAAGGCCAGCTCCACCAGCTCGCGCACGCTGTGGGTTTCTCCCGTCCCGATGACGTAGTCGGTCGGCACCGGCCGCTGCAGCATCCGCCACATCGCGTCGACATAATCGCCCGCATACCCCCAGTCCCGCCGCGCATCGAGGTTTCCCATGCGCAGCTGGGTGGCGAGGCCGAGTTTGATCCGCGCCACGCCGTCGGACACCTTGCGGGTAACGAACTCCATGCCGCGCCGGGGCGACTCGTGATTGAACAGGATGCCGCTCACGGTGTACATCCCGTAGGACTCCCGGTAATTCACGGTGATCCAGTGCCCGTACACCTTGGCCACCCCGTAGGGCGAGCGCGGGTGGAAGGCCGTCCCCTCGTGCTGGGGAGACTCCTGCACCTTGCCGAACATCTCCGACGAGCTGGCCTGATAGAACCGCGCGGTGGGATGGACCAACCGGATGGCTTCCAGCATGCGGGTTACGCCGAGCGCGGTGAATTCCCCGGTGAGGACGGGTTGGCTCCAGGACGCCGGCACGTAAGACTGCGCCGCGAGGTTATACACCTCGTCCGGCCGGACTTCCTGAACGACCACCGTGAGGGAGTGCTGATCGAGCAGGTCCGCGGTGACGATGGTAACCCGGTCGAGTAGGTGCTCAATGCGCTCGAAGGAGTGGTGGCTGGTCCGGCGGACCAGGCCGTACACCTGGTACCCCTTCGCTAGCAGGAGCTCCGCCAGGTAGGAGCCGTCCTGGCCGGTGATGCCGGTGATGAGGGCGCGGGTCATGGGCTACGCCGGTCGACCAGTTGAGCCAAGTGCCTCATGGGATTATGTTTCCGCGTTCGAAAGATAGTCCTCCAGGAGAAGCTCGACTTATGGCTCGCGTCTGCACCGTCTGCGGCAAGGGACCCACGACCGGGAATCACGTCAGCCACGCGAACAATCGCGTGAAGCGGCGATGGTATCCCAATCTGCAGAGCGTCCGCACCGCCGTGAATGGCCAGGTGCGCCGGGTCCGCGTCTGCACCCAGTGCATCAAGAGCAACAAGATCAAGAAGGCCAGTTGAAGCCAGGCTGATCCGGCCGCCAGGCTGAAAAAAAGGGGACCGATCGGTCCCCTTCGTCGTTGCGGTGGCCGGCCGGTGCGTCACTCGGCCAGGAGCTCGATACGGGCGAGCTCGGCCCCGTCTCCAGGCCGGTGCCCCAGCTTGAGGATTCTGATGTAGCCACCCGGCCGCGCGGCGAACCGCGGGCCGATTTCCTTGAATAGCCGGCCCAACACCGCGCGATCCGGAATCCGGCGCTCCACCAGCCGGCGCGCGTGCAGATCTCCTCGGCGGGCCAGGGTGATCAGCCGCTCGGCGTAGGGCCGTAATTCCTTGGCCTTGGCCTGCGTGGTCACGATCGCGTCGTGCTCGAAGAGGCTGGCTGCCATGTTGCGCAGCAGTGCCTTCTTGTGCGTGGCGGTCCGCGAAAGCTGGCGGCCTTTGGCGCGATGCCGCATTACGCGTTCTCCTCCGGAGCAGCGGTCTCTTCCGGGGTGGTTCCGCCGCTCTTGGCGACGTGCAGGTCGCCATCGACTTCCTCGAACGACATCCCGAAGCGGAGCCCCTCCCGCTGCAGCAGCTCGGCGATTTCGGCGACGGCCTTCTCGCCCACGTTCTTGACCTTGAGCAGCTCTTCTTCGCTGAACTCCACCAGGTCCCGCAGCGTCCGGATGTTGGAGTTCTTGAGCGAGTTGAGCGAGCGCACCGACAACCCGAGGTCGTCGATCAGGCGCTCCAGCTTCATGCGGAGCCCGCCGGTGATGACGACGCCCTCCGCCGGCAGCGGTCGTGCCTGCGGAACCCGGCCGAAGTCGATGAAGAAGCGGAAATGCTCGGTGGCCAGGGCCGCCGCATACGCGATGGCGTCTTCGGGGCTGATGGTCCCGTTGGTCTCCACCATGACCGCCAGCCGGTCGTAGTCGGTCCGCTGCCCGACGCGGGTTTCGCTCACCGTGAAATTGGCGCGCCGCACCGGATTGTAGATCGCGTCGATCCGGACCACGTCAACCGGCAGCGAGCGATCGGTCGGGTGCATTTCCGATTCGACGTATCCCCGGCCCTTGTTGACGTACAGGTCGCAGCTCACGTCCTTCTGGTCCTGCAGCGTGAAGAGCAGGTGGTCCGGATTCACCACCCGGACGCCGGCCGACTCCTGGATATCGCGGGCGAAGACCGGGCCCTTGCCCTCGCGGCGAATGCGAAGGATGGCCTCGTCCTTGTCCTCGTCCAGAATCAGCGTGAGCGCCTTGAGCCGCTGAATGATCTGATGCACATCCTCGAGCACGCCGGCCACGGTCTGATGCTCGTGCACCACGCCGTCCATCCGGAAGGCCCAGACCGCGGAGCCCCGCAGCGAGGAAAGCAGCAGACGCCGGAGCGAGTTGCCCAGGGTATAGCCGAACCCGCGCTCGAGCGGCTGGAGCCGGAACTCGGCGATGTTCGGATTGTCCTCCCGCTTGGTCATTTCGACCATGTACGGACGGACCAGGCCGGTCATATCGATCGTCATGCGGTATCCGTTCCCGAATTACTTCGAGTAGAGCTCGACGATGAGCTGTTCCTGCGCATTGAGCGGGATCGCGTCGCGCGTCGGCAGCATGGTGAGCCGGCCCGCGGCCGCGGCGCCGTCCACCGAGAGCCAAGACATCGGCGCGCCCCGTGAAGCACTCTCCAGGGCCAATTTCACCGGGACCAGCTCACGGCTCTCCGGAGCGACGCGGACTTCCTGTCCGGGCGCGACCCGGTAGGAAGGAATGTCGACCCGGCGTCCGTTGACCTGGACGTGCCCGTGCCGCACCAGTTGCCGCGCGGCCTTGCGGCTGCTGGCAAAGCTCATCCGATACACCACGTTGTCGAGCCGCGTTTCCAGCGCGATCAGCAGGTTGGTGCCCTTCACCCCCTGCTCGTGGCTGGCCCGCTCGAAGGTGTTGCGGAACTGGCTCTCCGAGAGCCCATAAATCCGCTTGACCTTCTGCTTCTCGCGAAGCTGGCGTGCGTACTCGGACATCTTGCGCCCGCCGCGCCCGCTATTGGCTTGGCCATGCTGCCCCGGCGCGTAGCCCCGGCGCTCGACCGCGCACTTTTCGGTGAGACAGCGCGAGCCCTTCAGGAAAAGCTTCGTGCCCTCGCGGCGGCAGAGCCGGCAGGAAGGCCCAGCGTAACGTGACATGACTTAAACCCTGCGCTTCTTGGGCGGCCGGCACCCGTTGTGGGGGATCGGGGTGACGTCCTTGATCGAGACCACGCGCAGGCCAACCGACGCCAGCGCCTGGATGGCCGACTCTCTGCCGCTGCCGGGCCCTTGCACCAGCACGTGCAGCTTCCGCACGCCGAGGTTCATCACCTCACGTCCGACGTTTTCGGCGGCAACGGTCGCGGCAAAGGGGGTGCTCTTCTTGGAGCCTTTGAAGCCCGCCTTGCCGGCGGTCCCCCACGCGATCGTGTTGCCGCGCATGTCGGTGATGGTGATGAGCACGTTGTTGAAGGTGGCCGAGATGTGGGCGATGCCCTCGGACTCGACCAGCTTCTTGGGGCGTTTGGGACCGGCGGCCTTGGCGGCCGCGGCGGGAGTGGCGCCGGGCGCGGCGGAGTCGGCCGGCGGAGCGGGCTGTGCGGGAGTGGTCATAGGTTACTTCTTCGTCGCCTTCTTCTTGCCCGCGATAGCGCGGCGCGGCCCCTTCTTGGTGCGCGCGTTGGTATGAGTCCGCTGGCCGCGGACCGGGAGACCCTTCCGGTGGCGGGAGCCCCGGTAGCTCCCGATGTCCATCAGCCGCTTGATGTTCATGGCGATCTCGGTGCGCAGCGCGCCTTCCACCTTCACGCTGCGCTCGATCAGCTGGCGCAGCCGCGCTACTTCGGCATCCGAGAGATCGCGCACCCGCGTGTCAGGCCCGATGCCGGAATCGGCCAGCAGCCGATTGCTGGTGGGCCGGCCGATTCCGTAGATGTAGGTGAGCGCGACTTCGACTCGTTTTTCCCGCGGAAGATCGACGCCTGCGATACGCGCCATCGCTAACCCTGCCGTTGCTTGTGCTTCGGGTTACGCTTGCAAATGACCCGGATGACGCCCTGGCGCTTGACCACCTTGCAGTGCTCGCAGATCGGTTTGACGCTCGACCGTACCTTCAACTCGTGATCCCCCTGAAACCTAGGTTGACGGACAGCTTGGCAATATAGAGTTGGGGGCAGGACTGGGCAAGGGCCAAAGGGCCAATGACTTAGGGGCCCGAACCCTTAGCCCAACCCGATCAGGAATTCTGCCAGCGCGGCGGCCGGATCGGGATCGGCGAGGATGGGCCGCCCAACCACCAGGTGGGTGGCTCCCAGGCGTACCGCTTCGAGGGGTCCTGCGATTCGGCTTTGACCTCCAGGCGCATCCGACGCACGCCGGATTCCCGGGACGACGATCAGGGCATCGGGACCCAGGGCAGCGCGCATCGGTCCCACCTCGTGGGCGCTGCACACGACGCCCGAGAGCCCGGCATCCACTGCCAGCCGCCCCAGCCGCAGGGCTTCCTCCGCCAGCGCCAGGCCCGGCCGGCCGGTGAGCTCGACGTAGTCGGCTTCCGCATGCGAGGTCAGCACGGTCACTCCGACCACGGACATCCGGTCCCCCGCGCAGGCCGCCGCGGCGCGCAGCATCTCCGTTCCGCCAAGCGAGTGCACCGTCGCCAGCCGGACACCCAGTCCCCCGGCGACAGCCACCGCGCCTGCGACGGTCGAAGGAATGTCGTGCCACTTGAGATCCAGAAAGACCTGCAATCCGCGGCTGACCAGCTCGCGGACCAGGGAGGGGCCCTCCGCCGTCATGAGCAGCGATCCGATTTTCACCCAGCGGAGCTCGGGGACCCGGTCGAGGAAACGCAAGGCTTCGGAGCGGTTGGGAAGATCGAGCGCGAGAATGAGCTCAGCCATTCCCCGCCTCAAGCTCGCGAATGATGCGTTCCGGCAGGCGAGGGTCGGCGAGCTGCCCCGTCCCGATGGCCACGAGGGCGGCACCCGCGGCGAGGTACTGGCGCACGTCGTCGGCGCAGCGGACTCCCCCTACGCCGATCACCGGAAACCCGGGCAGGCGCTCCCGGATTCTGCGCACCGCGTGAACGCCGATCGGCAGCAGGGCAGGACCGCTGACTCCGCCGTTCCCGGTTCCCAGGCGGGGACCGCCACCGGTGGAGAGATATCCGGGCATCGTGTTGACCGCGCTGATTCCGTCCGCCCCGGCCTCGACTGCGGCGGCGGCAATACCGGCCAGATCGGCAAGGGCCGGAGACAGCTTGGCGATTATCGGCCGCTGCGTCGCGGCCCGACAGCCCTGCACCACCCGGCGCACCGCTTCGGGATCGGCGCCAAATTCGACGCCGCCGGCACTCGTGTTCGGGCAGGAGAGATTGAGCTCGTAGGCCGCGATCCCGGCGATGCCGTCGAGGCCGGCAATCACCTCAGCGTATTCGTTCTCGGTGAACCCGACCACGTTGACCAGGATTCTCGCGCGGGTGAGCCGGCGGGCGAGCCAGGGCAGCGCCTCGGCGCGAACTCGCTCGAGGCCCGGGTTGGCGAGCCCCACCGAGTTGAGCATGCCACCGGTGAATTCCGCCACGCGCGGAGCCGGGTTGCCGGCGCGCGGCTGTAGCGAGACCGCCTTGGTCACGATCCCGCCGAGGCGATCGAGCTCCATGACGCCGTCGAGCTCGCGCCCGAAGCCCGCAGTGCCGGCGGCGAGTAGAATTGGATTCTGGAACCGGGAACCGAAGACGTCGCGAGCCAGCGACCCAGCCGTCACTGCCTGTTCGCGCGGGTGCTGGAGACGGCCGACACGGGCCCCTGTCCCACCTTGCGCTCGTACTCGAGGAGATACGCGACGATGGCGTCGGCGATCGAAGCCGCGAGGTTTTTCTGCGACGTGCCCCCGGTGAGCAGTTTGGCGTCCTGCGCGTTGGTGCTGAAACCCGTCTCGATGAGAATGGCCGGGCGGCGCGCCGTCGTCAGCACCATGAACCCCGCCTGCTTGACGCCCAGGTCCGGACCGGTGTGGGACTCCTGCAGGTACGACTGCACCAGCTCGGCGGCGCGGGCCGACTCGCGGAGGTGCTCGTTGAGCTGCAGGTCCTTCAGGATGTAGTCGAGCCCCCAGGCCGGCTCGGCGCTATCCTCGGAGCCGTCGAACCGGATCGCCTCGTTTTCCATGCGGGCCACTCGCGCCGCATCCTCGGTCTTGGCCTCGGCCAGGAAATACGTCTCGAAGCCGCGCACCCGGCTGAAGCCGGCGCGCCGCGGCAGCGAGTTCACATGGAGGCTTACGAACAGATCGCATTCGGCCGTGCAATAGCCGCCCCGGCGGCGCAGCTCGATCAGGGTGTCGGTCTCTCGCGTCATGACGACGCTCACCCCGCGGCGGCGCAATTCGTCCCGCAGCAGCAGGCTCAGATCGAGGGTGACATCCTTCTCCCGCAGACCGTCCGGAAAGAACAATCCGGGATTCCCGGGATCCACTCCGCCATGCCCGGCGTCAACGGTGACGACGTGTCCCTTGCGGAGACCGTTGGGAAGTCGATTGGGGTCCTTCGCGGGAGGCCTGGCGGCGATCGTCGCAGGAGCGCCGTCCGCAAGACGGGCGAGCCGCGCGTCGTAGCGGAATCTCCCCGCCAGCGCTCGCGGCAGCACCTCCGTGACGAACTGAATGGGGAGCAAGAGGGTGTCGCGCCGGATCGCGGCGGAACCGACCAGGGGATAGACCTCTCCGTCCAGGGCGAAGAGCGGAGCGCCGAGGTAGAAGCGGAAGCTCTTGCCTCCCACGCCGATTTCCGCCCAGCCCGCGCCGAGCGTGGCCTTGGCATCGAGGGCGGGCAGCAGCAGGGGCGCGGCGAGCACCGGACCGGAAAGCGGATCCAGCCGCACCGGGATGCGAGCCTCTCCCCGAGCTGATTGGATCAGGACGACCAGCGGGGCAATCGCGGCGAGCAGCATCAGTGCTGTTTCAGGGCGCGCGCCATCTCGCGGTCGGCGAGGCGGCGTTTGATGTCTTCACGACGATCATGGGTCTGCTTTCCTTTCCCCAGAGCCAGCGCGACCTTGGCCCGCCCGCCGAGGAAGTAGATCTCGAGTGGTACCAGCGTGAAGCCCTTCTTTTCGACCCCGCCGATCAGCCGTTCGATCTCCCGGCGATGCATCAGCAGCTTGCGGGAGCGGACCGGTGCGGGGTTCCAGCGATTCCCCTGCTCGTACGGGGTAATGTGCATCCCCTCGAGCCAGACCTCGCCGTTGCGCACCAGCGCGTAGGCTTCCTTGATCGAGGCCTTCCGGTTTCTGAGGCTCTTGACCTCCGTGCCAGTGAGCACGATTCCAGTCTCCCAGGTCTCCAGGAGATGGTAGTCGTGTGAGGCCCGCGGATTCCGTGCCACGGATATCCGGGCCTTGGGGGCGGCCGGGGGACTCGTTTGGCTCATAAGTGATGCTCGGAGCGGAAGATAGGCCGCAGAATGGGGGCAGGCAACGCGTCGCTTGACCGGGCAGAGGGGGGGGTCCTACCTTTGGCCCCTCGCCGAAGTGGTGGAACTGGTAGACGCGCGGCGTTCAGGGCGCCGTGGGCGCAAGCCCGTGGGGGTTCGAGTCCCCCCTTCGGCACTCAGGTCGGACCTCAGTACCGCGCCATCCCTCCCTCCACCTCCGCCGCCCACGCATCAATTCCGCCCGCCAGGCTTCGCGCCCTGAATCCCGCGCCTTGCAGCAGCTGTTGCGCCATAAGGGAGCGCGCGCCCTTGTGACAAACGGTGACGATCTCTGCACCGGAGTCCAGCTCCCGGAGCCGATCGGGGAGTTGGCCCAGCGGCAGGAGTCGGCTGCCCTCGATCCGCGCAATTTCCCACTCCCAAGGCTCGCGTACGTCCAGCACGAGCGGAGGGTCGCCATTCGAAAGCCGCATCGCCAGCTCGCTTGCCGTCAATTCGCTGGCGCCGGCGTGACCCGCGCCGGCGACGCCGCAGAAGGCCTCGTAGTCGATGAGCTCGGTCACACTGGGATGCGCGCCGCAGACCTGGCACTCGGGATCCCGCGTAACGCTCAGCTCGCGGAATTTTACCCGTAGGGCATCCACCAGAAGCAAGCGGCCGATCAACGGCTCGCCCGCCCCGAGGATCCACTTGATCGCCTCGAGGGCCTGCAGGCTGCCCACCAGCCCCGGCAGCACGCCGAGCACGCCGGCCTCGGCGCAATTGGGGACGAGATCGGGAGGAGGCGGATCGGCAAAGAGGCACCGGTAGCAGGGGCCCCCCGGGGCGGCGAAGACAGAAACCTGGCCATCGAAGCGAAAAATGCTGCCATAGACATAGGGTTTCCCGAGCAGCACCGACGCATCGTTCACCAGGTAGCGCGTGGGAAAATTATCGCTGCCATCAATGGCGAGGTCGTAGGCGCCGAGGATCTCGCGGGCGTTCTCCGCGCCGAGCCGGACCGGATAGCAGTCCACCGTCACGTGGGGGTTGAGATCGGCGAGGCGCTGCCGGGCCGACTCGGTCTTAGGGTGACCCGTAGCAGCGGTGCCATGCAGG
The DNA here is from genome assembly GCA_964649225.1 of uncultured Gemmatimonas sp. Lineage (GTDB taxonomy): Bacteria > Gemmatimonadota > Gemmatimonadetes > Gemmatimonadales > GWC2-71-9 > JABFSM01. The sequence goes on from CAZYPO010000001.1 coordinate 75,116, forward strand.
ATCTGGCGCTGGAGGTTGCTCAATTCCACCACGTCGCCGTCGACGATGCCGAGTCTGCCGACCCCGGCCGCGGCGAGATACAAGGCGGCCGGCGAGCCGAGTCCCCCGGCGCCGACCAGTAACACGCGGGCGCGCCGCAGGCGTTCTTGTCCCGAGGTGCCGACCTCGGGAAGGGTCAAATGGCGGGCGTAACGGACGAGCTCAGGAGGGGAAAGCGGCAACGGTCAGCGGTCGACGGTCAACGGCACCAGCTCGGGCGCCGCCGGCTGTTCCTTGAGGAGATCGGCCAGCGTAATGCCGGACAGAAAGTCGTCCACTCGCCGCTGCAGCGCGTGCCAGACGGGGCGGATGGAGCAGTTGCTCGAAGGGTCACAGCGCTCCGCATCCACCGGATGGGAGGTGCAGTTCATCTCGAAGGTCTGATGCTCAGAAGCCGTCATCACGTCGAATACGGTGATTCGACCGGGCTCGCGAGCCAGGTAGTAGCCACCCCGGGCACCCCGGACGCTCTCCACCAGACCGGCCCGGCGGAGCCGCAGCAGGATCTGCTCGACGTAATCGGCCGGCAGACGCTCGGCTTCCGAGAGCTCGCGCGCCGCCACGGGCTCGCTGCCTTCCCGGCCCCGGCGGGCCAGGTGCAGCGCGATGATGAGACTGTACTCCGTCCAGGTGGTTACCCGCATGCGGGGAATATCCCTACGACAGGGAGGGGGGACAAGTTCGGGAGGGTTCGGTAGCTTAGGGCGCATGGGCCGGCCTCTCCTGCTCCCCCTGCTCCTCCTCGCGCTGGCCCGGAGCGGTGCGGCCCAGCTCGTGGCGGTGCGTGCCCCGCGGGGAACCCTTACGGGGACAGTTCAGGACAGCGCGAGCGGCCTTCCGGTGGGATACGCGCTCGTCGTACTGGTCGAATCGAATCAGCGGGTCTTCGCGACCGAATCGGGCCACTTCACCCTCACCGGCCTGACTTCGACCCGGGCCACTCTGCGCGTCCAGCAGATCGGATACCGGGCCGTCAGCCTGTCGCTCAATGTGGATGCGGCTCCCGGAGCACCGGTCGGATCACCGGGCCTCCTGGTGCGGCTGTCGCGGCAGGTCTTCGTGCTGCCGGACCTCGTGGTGCAGGGCGACATCTGCACCGGGGCCGAGGCGCTCGCCACCGGGGAAAGCGGCAGCATCCTCGACGAGGCCTTCAAGAACGCGGAGCGGTTGCTCAGCCTGCAACAGGCTTACCCGTATCGCGGCGCGTTCCAGCGGGTGACCATGATTCTCAACGCGGTCTACGAGCGAACCAGCGGGTGGGTGGATACCGTGCGTTACGACAGCAGAGCCGTGACCGGCTATCGTCGAGGCAAAGTCCTGGAAGCGGGAGCGCGCCGGGGCGGGCGGGAGTTTGCCAACTACTTCACGACCTCGGACATCGCCCGGGAAGAATTCCGGAAGTCGCATTGCTTCTGGTACGCGGGCCGGGACAGCCTCGACGGCTTCTCGGCGTACCGGGTCGATTTCGCGCCGACCAAACGGACCAGGACCACCGACTGGGCTGGCTCCCTACTGATCGACTCGACCACCATGCGGCTGCTGCGCTCGGAGGCCCACCTGGTCAATCTTCCGAAGCGCGGCACCACCTTCGGCTCGGCCCTCTGCACGGTGCTCTACCAGGAAACCGTGCCGACCCTGGTGCAGGAATTCCAGGCGCGCTGCGTCATTGCCCAGCTCTCCCGGCCGCCGTCGTACGTCGTGGAGCGGTGGCTGCTGATCGAGCATGTTTTCATCGGACGGCGTCCCGACGGCAGCGAACCCCCGCCTGCGGGGTCGGTGCCACCCGAGGCGGATGGCACTGCTCCGGCCGCGCCCCGAGAATCCTCGTGAATCCTCGAAGCGGCGGGCCAGAGCGTTTTCTTTGTCTACTGCCCCACCTCGGCGGCGCAGCCCGGTAGCGAAGCCGCATCCGACCGCGCCAGGCACTCGTTGTTGGGGAACGGCATCTTGGTGAAGAACTTGCCGCCGGTCACCATGCGCGGGAGCGTAGTCAGCTTGCCGTAGTGCCTATAGTCGATCCAGCTGTGCCCCCCCTCCCAGAGCAGCGAGTACCGCTTGTTGTAGAGCAGTTCATCGAGCACCGCGGCCGCGGTACCCGAGCCGGTATAGGGCCCGAGGCCGCCGGAGGTCGCCCGGATGAAATTGATGTCCACCAAGGCTGGCCCGATGTTCCCGAGCCCGAGATTCGCCTCTGCTCGCAACAGAATCAGCTCCTCGTTCCGGACGATCGGCACCGGTGTGACGTTGCTCGGATAGATCGCAAAGTGCTTGTCCGACGTAATGGTTGCAGTCCCGGAGCTTCCTTCACCGACCTCCCCCGTGGTGATCTTGGTGCTGACGCGCAGGTCACCCGGCTGCGCGGAGGTCACCAGCAGCGCATTCGCTCGGATGACCGGCGTGCCCTGGAGGATGTTGTTGGTGGCGTCCCCCGAGCCGAGACCATAGGTGTGGTAGACGCCGGTGGAGAGCGGGGCGCCGGTATTGAGGAACGATTGCCCCAACGCTGTGAGCGCATTGGCCCAGTCGTTGGTGTACACGGCCACCCGGGCGCGGATGGCGCGATTCACCTTGAGAAAGTTCGCCGGCGTGTCGAAGCCGGTGAACCCCGCTCCGAGCTGGAAGGAGAACGCCGACCCTGCGGCCCCCAGATGCGTTTGGGCCTCGTTGAGCAGCACGACGATCCGCGCGTAGACCTCGGTCTTGCTCGCGATCGCGCCGGGCTCTCCGGTCGGCGAGCGGTCCACATCAATCACCGCTCCATTCGCATCACGCGTCACGATGACCCGGAGGAGCTCCAGTGCCTGAACCGTTTTGGCAAAGCCCCGGATGCCCTCCTTCTGGGCATCGCTGAGGCCGACGGGGGGTGGGGCCAGGTTGTCGGTCGCGTGGAGCACGACGACCGTGTTCCGAATGTTGGCGTAGCGTAGGGCCCAGAAATTGGCGCCGAAGGCCCCTGAGCCCGGATCGAGCGGACCCGTGATCATTTCATCGATGTAACGGGGGTCCGAATTGGTGTTCAGATTGAACCCTTCGCGGCCCATGGCGCCGAGCAAGGGAATCCACCCGTTGGGCTCGGCAATCCCCGTACGCAGACCAACGAGCAATCCGGTCGCGGCGGTATTCAGTCCAACGGGAGTCGGGTTGGTCTCGAGCTCCGTGAGCCCAGGGTTGTTCAAATCGGCGATGTCCAGGGTGTGGCAGCCCGCGAGGGCCAGCGTGCCCAGGAATGCCGTCGCGATGCGGTGTGTCAGTGTCATGGCAGGCATCCTCCTGGCCTCAGAGCCCGAGAAAGAGGGTGAAGAAGAAGCTGCGGCTCGGCGGATACGGAGTTACGTCGATGTTCCGCGCAATGGGCTGGTTGCCGAAGTTGCTCACTTCGGGATCGAATCCGTGGTAGGGCGTGTGCAGCCAGAAGAGGTTTCGGGCGCTGAGCGATAGTCGCGCGCTCCGGACTCCGCCCCAGATCGAGCGCACCGTGTGCTGCGGTACGTCCCAGGAGACGGCGACTTCCCGAAACTTGATGAAACTGGCGTCTTCGATGTAGACCGAGGCCTGCCCCGACCCCCACGTGCTGATCCGCGTATTCCCCGCCGCCCCGTCAGGAGCGTTGCCGAATGCGTCCTGGAGCAGGCGGGTGAGGTTGACCACGTTGCCTCCCTGCTGCCAGTCCGCCAGCACGTGGAGGTTGACGCCTTTGTAGCTCAGGTCGTTGGTGAACGACATCCGGAACTTCGGGGTGGCGTCCCCGAGGACCTTATCGCCACTGCCCGGACTCCCATCCGGATTGAGGAAGGTCCCCACGATCTGGGTGGCGGACTTGCCCTCTTCGATCCGAAAGGCGCCGAGGCTCGAGCCGAAACCACCGGTCTCGAAGGGTGGCACTGGCAGGTGCAGGATCCTGCTGTGATTCTTGGCGAAGGTGGTGCGCAAGAACCAGGTCGTGGTCCTGGTCTGCACGGGAATCAGCGCCGCGGCCACCTCGACCCCCTGGGTTCGGAGGGTGCCGCCGTTTAAGATCTCCTGGGCGAATCCCGAGGAGGGCGGGAGGTTCCTGGTGAGCAGGAGGTCGGTTACGGTCTTCCGGAAGTAACTTGCTTCGACTGAGAGCTTGTTGCGCCAGAACTGTCCGTCGAAACCCGCCTCGATTTCCTGCTCCCGCTCCGGCCGCAGCGTCGCGTTGCCTATCGTTCCCAGCACGACGGTTCCCCCGATGGTGCCAATGTTGAGGGTGCCGTTGAGCGGCGTGAAGCGCTGACCGTAGAGCGGCTCGTTCCCGGTCTGACCGAAGGCGGCGCGTAGCTTGAGCTCGTCCAAGAAGCCGAGCGATCCGCCCAGGATGCGATAGGAGGCCGCCGCTTTGGGGTAGTAGCGCAGCTTGTTGGGATCGGCGTTGAGGCTGGACTGATCCGCCCGAAGTCCGGCGGTCAGCGCTAGCCGCTCGTTGAGCAGCAGCACTTCCTCCTGCGCGTAGAAACCCAGGTCCTTGATCAGCGAGCGATTCTCCCGCACCCGTACGGAGGTCCCGGCGCTCACGTTTTCCTGGCCGGCGACGAGGTTGCGCGATTCGATACGGTTGATGTCCAGTCCCCGGCGCGCGTACTGCAGCCCCGCGGATGAGGTGGCCGTGAAGCCCGAGGCGCGGAAGGTGTGGACCGCCTGCCCCGCGATGTTCAGGTTGAGGTTGTCCGAGTTGCTCAGCAGCGACGTCCCCGGCAAGCCGTCGTCATCCTCGAATTGAAGGGTGGGCGGGGAAAAGATGTTGTTCTTCTGGATGAAGTAGTCCAGCCCGCCCACCGCTTGGAGCCGCAGCGAGCTTCTTTCGGTGGTGACCGGGGTGTACTGCAGCGTGCCGGATGAGATGAAGCGCCAGACATCTTCCTTGTTGGTGACCAGCGCCGCGGTCTGCAGCGGGTTCGATGCCTGGAAGGGATTGTCGGGGAAGGTCCCGTCTGCCCTGCGCCGCAGGTCCACGAAGCTCGGGGTCCCGGTGAGGATGTAGTAGTAGCTGACCCCGTTGTTGTCGTTGTTGGTGATCCCCCGGCTGGCCCGAGTGTGCAAGACGTTGGTGTTCACCAGCAGATTCAGCTTCTCACCGAACCGCTGGTCGAGGTTGAGCCGGATCGAATGCCGCCGGAACGAGGTGTTGTTGATGATCCCCGGTTCGTTTTCATAGGTGCCGGAGGCGTAATACCGGGTATTGTCGGTCCCGCCCGTGATGTTGACCGTAGTCTGAGCCGCGAGGTCCTTCGCGTTGGCCAGCTCCTTCTCATGGTCGTAGAACGGACAAGCGCCCCCGCCACAGTAGAGAGCGCCGTATCCCCTGCCGGGGCGTGCGGCATCCAATTCGGCCGCATCCTTGAAGCGCCGGCTCCCGATCCTGCGCAGCAGGGAGGAGAAGCCGAGTCGCTGGGAGATTTCGATCCTGGTGGTGCCCGGCAGCCCGCGCTTGGTGTGAATGATCACCACGCCGTTGGAGGCGCGCCCGCCATAGATCGCGGCGGCGGAGGCACCCTTCAGGATCTCGATGGACTCGATCTCCGCCGGGTTGAGGTCGGCAATCCGGTTGACCTGGCCGTCCTGGGTCAATGCCGGGTTCGAGCCGCCCGCCGCACCGGTGATCGCATTCGCGTTGGAGGGGATGGCGACGTCGCTCAGGATCACGCCGTCGACGATGTAGAGCGGCTCGGCCGTGGCGTTGATCGAGGTTACCCCGCGAAGGCGCACCTGCACGCCGCCACCGGGAGCGCCGCTATTGGTCGAGATCTCGGCCCCCGCCACTTTCCCCTGCAGTTGTTGCTCCAGGCTCGCCGTCGGATGGTAGCCGAGGTCCTCGGAACCGACCGTGGCGACCGCGTTGGGCAGGTTGCGTCGCTGGAGGCCGGTGGCCTGCCCGGTGACGACGATTTCCTCCATCTTGAAAACGTCTTTTTCGAGCATCACGCTCAAGCTGGTCGCGCCGGCGTCCAGCGCAACCTCGCGCCGGCGATAGCCGACCGCCCGCACCTGGATCGTCACCGCGCCGGCGGGAACCCCGTTGAGGGAATACTGCCCGGCGGCATTGGTGCCCGCGATGATCGAGGTGCCCTGCACGATCAACCGCGCGGCCTCGATCGGAGTGCCGTTGACGGTGTCACGCACCGTCCCGGTGACCGACCTCCCCTGGGCGAGCGCGGAGCCGGCCAGCGGGCCCAGCACCATCGCGGCCAGAATCACGCGCTGTATCGACATAGAACCTCCCCACGGCATGGGTAAGACGGGAGTCGCCTCGGTTGGCTGCGGTATATTGCCGCTTGGGAGCGGTTTGGTCAACCGCCTCCCGGTAACCCCTTCCCTCCCGGGACGCCCAGCTCGGTCATCGCGCGCAGGTTGAGCACGTCCTCGAGCTCCTTGCCCTCGAGCAGCCCCTTTTGCACCACCAGCTCCTTCACGGTGAGTCCGCTGGCCACCGCTTCCTTCGCGAGCTTGGCCGCTTCGGCATACCCCAGTTTGGGCGCCAGCGCGGTGACCAGCGCGGGACTCCGCTCCAGCCAGTAGGCGCACTGCTCGGCGTCCGCCGCGATCCCGTGGACGCAGCGCTCATCGAAGATCCTGATGGCGTTGGCCAGAATCGTGAGCGCAAACACGATGTTGTGCGCCATAACGGGCATCATCACATTGAGCTCGAGCTGCCCGGCCTCCGCGGCCAGGGCGACCGTGAGGTCGAGCCCGAGCACCTGATAGCACACCTGATTGACCATTTCCGCAATGGACGGATTCACCTTGCCGGGCATGATGCTGGAGCCCGGTTGCACCGCGGGCAGCAGGATCTCGGCCAGCCCGGTCCGCGGTCCGGAGGCGAGCAACCGGATGTCGTTGGCGATCTTGTTGAGGTCCAGCGCGCAGGCCCGCACCGCGCCGCTGAAGCTGGCCGCATCACCCATGGACTGCATGAGCTGAATCCGGTCTTCGGCGGCGCGCACGTCCATGCGGGTTATGCTGCGCAACTCCTCCACCATGAGCCGGGGATACTCCGCCTCCGCGTTGAGTCCGGTGCCTACGGCGGTGCCGCCGATGTTGAGCGGACGGAGCCAGTCGGCCGCTTCGGCCAGCTTGGCGCGATGCCGCGCGACGGTGTGGCCGTACGCGGCGAACTCCTGCCCGAGGCGGATCGGGGTTGCATCCTGCAGGTGCGTCCGGCCCGACTTGATGACGTCATCGAACTCGCGCCCCTTGGCCGCGAAGCTGCCGGCCAGTCCCTCCAGCGCGTCCAGCAGCAGCGGTAGCGTGGCCAGCGTCGCAAGGCGGAGCGCGGTGGGAATCACGTCGTTGGTGCTCTGCGCCATGTTGACGTGATCGTTGGGGTGCACCGGCGCATAGCTGCCGCGGGGGGCGCCCAGCAGCTCGTTGGCCCGGTTGGCGAGCACCTCGTTACAGTTCATGTTGTGGCTGGTGCCCGCCCCGGCCTGGTAGACGTCCACCACGAACTGATCGCGATACTGGCCGGCAAGCACTTCGTCGGCCGCGCACACGATGGCGTCGGCCAGCTTGGGATCGAGCCGCCCGGTCCGCCGATGGGTGAGCGCGGCGGCCTTCTTGATCCAGAGCACGGCGTCGACGAAAGCGGGAAGCGCCCGCAACCCGGAAATCGGGAAGTTCTCCACGGCGCGCAGCGTCTGGATGCCGTAGAGCGCTTCGGCGGGGACCTGCTTTTCACCCAAGGGATCTTTTTCGGTGCGGAAGGTCATATGTCCCCATACTTCTTCGCCCCGGCGGCCTCTGCGGCGTTCGACGGGAGCAAGTTCGCGAAGCTCGACCTGGCGCGGGGTCAGCAGCTCTTCCTCGGCCTCAACTGCTTCGAGCCGGGACAATCACAAGCGGTCCACCGCCATGCCGGCGCGGACAAATTCTATCTGATCCTCTCGGGGAACGCGAGGATGATCGTGGGAGAGGATTCGCGCGACGCCGGTGCCGGTACGCTGGTCTGGGCCCCGAGCGGCGTGCCCCACGGCGTGAAGCGCGCGCACGAGCGGACCGTCATACTGGTCGGAATGGCTCCGTCGCCCGCTCCCTGAGAAAGGGATTGCCGGCTCGCTCCCGCCCGATCGTGGTGAGCGGACCATGCCCCGGATAGACCAGCGTGGCATCCGGCAAGCTGAGCAGCTCGCGGCGGATGCTCGCGATCAGGGTATCGAAGTCCCCACCGGGCAGATCGGTGCGTCCGATGGATCCCTCGAAGAGCACGTCACCGCAGAGTACCGCGCCTTGCGCCACGAAACACACATGGCCGGGAGAATGGCCCGGCACGTGGCGGACCTCCAGCTCGACCCGCCCGATGCGGAGCCGCTGGCCGTGGGACAGCTCGGCATCGGGTGGCGGCGGCGCCGCGGCCGCGACCCCAAGCCACAGGCCCTGCTGGGGCAGCTCGTCATAGAGCTTGCGGTCGCCGGGATGCAGGTGGATCGGCGCGCCGGTAGCTGCGTGGATCGCCGCGACGCCGAGGATATGATCGAGATGCGCGTGGGTCAGCCAGATGGCGCTGATGTGACGCTCGAGGCGCGCGGCCTCGGCCAGGAAGCGCTCCGGTTCTTCCCCGGGGTCCACCAGCGCCGCCTCGGGATAGGCGGGATCAAACCCGAGGTAGCAGTTCTGCGCGAAGCGGCCGTTCGGGATCGCGACGATCTCGAGAGCTGGAAGCGTCAGGCTGCCTCCGCGTTTCCCCTGGTCTTGCGATCCGTCAGGTATTTCTCGACGGCGATCGCCGCCGTGGTCGCGTCTCCCACCGCGGTGGTCACTTGCCGGGTCAGCTGCGCCCGCAAATCTCCGGCGGCGAAGAGGCCGGGGATCGAGGTCATCATCCGGTCGTCGGTGAGCAGATAGCCGGCGGCATCGTGCGCGACGTGGTCAATCACCAGCCCGCTGTTGGGCTGGAATCCGATGAACACGAAGCACCCCGTGACCGCCAGCCGCGAGTGCGCCCCGGTCACGGTGTCCTCGAGCTCCAGCCCGCGGAGTCCTTTCTCGTCTCCCACCATCTCCCGAACGCGGGTGTTCCAGATCACTTCGATCTTGGGGTTCTGCAGGGTGCGCTCCTGCAGCTGCTTGGAAGCGCGGAACTCGTCGCGGCGGTGAATCAGGTAGACGCGCGAAGCGTAGCGCGTGAGGTAATCGGCCTCCTCGACCGCCGCGTCGCCCCCTCCAATGACGGCGATGATCTCGCCTTTGAAGAAGGCGCCGTCACACACCGCGCAATAGGAGACCCCGCGCCCCGCGTATTCCAGCTCGCCGGCAACGCCGAGCTTGGTGGGCGTGCCGCCCGCCGTGAGGATGACGGCGGGAGCGTGGTACTCGGTCTCGGAGCTGGTGGTGACGCGGAAGGTCCCGTCGGATAGCCGGTGGATTCCTTCGACGTTCTCCATCCGGATGTCCGCGCCGAATGCTTCCGCATGGGCGGCCATCTTGGCGGCGAGGTCCGCCCCCAGGATGGAAGTGAAACCGGGATAGTCCTCGATTTTCTCAGTATTGAGCAGCTCGCCCCCCGGAATCCCGCGTTCGAGCACCACGGACTTGAGCATGCCGCGGCCGGCGTACAGCGCGGCGCACAGGCCGGCAGGACCTCCCCCGACGATGATGAGATCGAGGTTGTTGACGGTGACCGGGCTCATGGGGTGGACAAATATAGATGCATCGAGGGAATCACCCCGCCGCGCGTCGCTCCGAAAGTCGTTGCTCGATGAGCGCCAGCCACTCGGCGGGGACCTCCTGCGAGCCCATCAGTGCGTGGGTCGACTCCGCATCGAGATCGCCGTGCCAGTCGCTGCCCCCGGTTCGCAGCAGGTCGAGGGACAGCGCCAAGCCCGTGAGGCGGGCGCGCGCCTCGCCGTTGTGCCCGGGGTGGCGCGTCTCGACCGCGTCGAGTCCCTCTTGCTTGAAGGCGGTCAGCGCGAGGCGGGTGCCGCGCTCTTTCAGGTGCGCCGCCGAGACGATGCCTCCCACCGAATGCACCAGCTCAGCCACCGCGCGAAAGGTTGGCAACCGCTTCTCGACATAGGCCGGGCGTCCGCGGCCGAGCCACTGGTTGAAGGCGTCGTCCACGCTGGTCACCTTGCCGAGCCGAACCAGCGCGCGGGCGAGATGGGGGCGGCCCATGGCCGCGGCTCCCGTCTCCTCTACCAGATCCTCGAACGAGACATCCACTCCCCAGGCCTGAAGGCCTTCCACCATCGCGCGCCCGCGCCGCACGCGGTCCTCACGACAGCGGCGCAGGAACTCGGCGAGGGTCGGATCGGTCGGCGGCAGGAAATAGCCGAGCACGTGGATTTCGCCCCAGGGAGCAGAGGTGGAGAACTCGCAGGCGCTCACCACCCGGATGCCGAGCCGCTCGCCTTCCGCCTGAGCCTCCGGAATGCCCTCGAGCGTGTCGTGGTCGGTGAGGGCGATGGCGCTCAGACCCAGCTCGGCGGCTCGGCGAACGACCGCGGCCGGGGGGAACAACCCGTCGGATGCCGAGGAGTGGAGGTGCAGATCGACCAGGGCCGGAGAAATCGAGCTCAGCGGCGGTACCCCAGCTCGGGTGAGGTCCAGGAGGGCTGCGAGACCCGGAAGAGCGCGACCAGCTCCGCGTCACTCAGCTGCGCGAGCGAGGTCTCGCGATTCTTGGCCAACAGCGGAGAGTAGCGCGCGATCCGATCCTCCGACCCCGCGGGCAACCGGGTGAAGCACAGCGCGAACTCGTCCTTGTCGTACTGGGTGATGCGGCCGGCGGGTGATACCGCCCAGCGTTCACCGTTCACTTCGACGATGCGACGCGGCATGAGTCAGCTCTTCTTCAGAGGGACTTCTTCCCACAACACCCCGGCGTCGGCGGCATAGGCCGCGAGCGTGCGCAGCCGGACTTTGAGCGCAGCTTCGTCCGGATCGCCAGCGGCGCGGCTGCGATGCCGCTCGGCCGAGTCGCTTTCACTGAACTCGAGAAACGTGTCGCTCAGCGCCGGGTGTCGGAACAGCCAGAACGACTCGCCCCGCGCCCCGAGGCGCGCCGCGAGATCCCCCAGCGCCGCGAGATACGCGGCCTCGTCCTCCGGGCTGACCTTGGCCAGCGAAATGCTCAGCGTGCGGGGCACGCGTCAGACCAGATCTTCGGGAAATTCTTGCAGCGTCGCCCGCAGATCGGCCAGGAAGCGGTCGGCGTCCGCTCCGTCGACGATGCGGTGATCGAAGGACAGGGCCAGCATCCCCAGCGTGCGGATACCGAGGCTATCGCTGCCGTCCGTCGCGGCCACCACCGCCGGGCGCTTCCCGATGGCGCCCACCGCGAGGATGCCCGACTGCGGCTGGTTGAGCACTGGTAAGCCGACAAACGTCCCGAACACCCCGGGATTGGTGATGGTGAACGTGCCCTTCTGCACCTCGTCAGGTGAAAGCTTCTTGGCCCTGGCCCGCTCGGCCAGGTCGTTGATTGCCCGCGCGGTCCCGAGGAGGTTGAGCTCGTCCGCGCGGCGGATCACCGGAACGATGAGTCCCCAGTCCATCGCGACAGCGATCCCCAGATTGATCTCGCGGCGATACAGCGTGCTTTCGCCCATCACCGCCGCGTTGAGCACCGGGTGTTTGCGAAGATTGCGCGCAACCGCGGACGCCACGAAGGCCAGGAAAGTGAGACTGACGCCGCGCGCGGCATAGTCCGCCTTCTTCCTTACGCGGAGGCCGGCAATCCGGCTGTAATCGACCTCGATCATGCTGTGGACGTGCGCCGAGACCCGGCGCGACATGACCATGTGATCGGCGGTGAGCTTGCGGATCCGCGACCACGGCTCGACCCGATCGCCCTCCCAGGGCTCCACGACCGGACCCGGAACTACGCGGACTCCGGCGCCGACGGCGAGATCGGGAACGGACGCGCGATCGGGCGGGTGTGCGGTTTGCCCATCCGGGGCCGGCGACGCCGTGACTCCTGACTCGAGGTAGGACAGCACATCGCTCTTGGTCACCCGGCCGGCCATGCCGGAGCCCGGAATGGTGGTGAGATCGAGATTGTGTTCCGCGGCGATCTTGCGAACCAGCGGAGTGGACTTACGGCGCAGGCGATCCTCGAGCGATTCGTCCACCGGCGAATCGGACGGGCGGTCCGGCGGCCGGGCGGAGGAAGGCTGGGGCGCCGGGGTACGCGCGAGGGCCGCTCTGGGCGCCGGCGGCGGCGTGGGCTCCGACGGTTTGGGAGGCGGCGCGAGTGGCGGCGCCGGGGTTGCGGCCTGGGGAGGCGCTGCCGCCGCCCCGGCGCTCGCTTCCGTCTCCAGCCGGGCCACGACGGTCTGCACCGGCACGGTCTGCCCTTCCGGGACAAGAATCTCCGCCAACACTCCCGCCGAAGGCGCCGGGATCTCGGCGTCCACCTTGTCCGTCGAAATCTCGAACATGGGCTCGTCCCGTTTGACCGGATCGCCCACCTTTTTCAGCCACTTGGACAGCGTGCCCTCGGCGATGGACTCGCCCATCTGGGGCATCACGACGTCAATCCTCGCCATGCGGGGAGCTCCGATCAAAGTCGGACCGTCAGGACGGTCGGCCGGACCACTCCCGTCCCCACTGTCCTCACCGTCCGTCCTAGTACGCCGCCAGCCAGCGACACGCCCGTACTATATCCCCGGTCTGCGGCAGCACGAAATCCTCGAGGGGAGGCGCATAGGGTAGCGGGACGTCGTGCGCGCACACGCGCTTGACCGGCGCGTCCAACCACTCGAAGGCCAGCTCGTTGATTCGGGCGGTGATTTCGCCCGCCACCCCGCCGGTCCGGGTATCCTCGTGGACGATCAGCACGCGATTGGTGCGCTTGACCGCGCTGATGATCGCCTCGGTGTCGAGCGGCAGCAGGGTGCGCAGATCGATCACCTCCACCGCGAGGCCGTCCTCGCGTTCGAGCAGCGCCGCCGCCTCGAGGGACTTCCACAGCATTGCGGACCAGGTCAGGATCGAGAGATCGCGACCTGCCCGCACTGTCCGCGCCTGGCCAATCGGCGTGAGGATCTCCTCCCCCTCGGGTAAATCCTCTTTGATGCGCCGGTAGAGGTACTTGTGCTCGAAATAGAGCACGGGATCCTCATCGCGGATGGCAGCCTTGATCAGCCCCTTGGCGTCCCGCGCCGTGGCGGGTGCCACGATCTTGAGCCCGGGCGTGTGCAGGAAGGCCGCCTCGGGATTCTGCGAATGGAACGGGCCCCCGCGCACAAATCCGCCTGCCGGCCCGCGCACAACGAGGGGCGTCGCGAGGCCAGCCCGGTAGCGCGCGGTGGCGACATAGTTGGTGAGGATCGAGTAGGCGCAGGAGATGAAATCGATGAACTGCATTTCACACACCGGGCGGAGCCCCATGTGCGCGGCACCGGCCGCGGCGCCCACGATGGCGGTTTCGGCGATCGGGGTGTCGATGACCCGTTCCGCACCGAAGCGCTTCTGGAATCCTTCGGTGACCTTGAACGCCCCGCCATAGTTGCCGACGTCCTCACCCAGGATGAACACGCGTTCGTCGCGGGCCATCTCTTCCGCGAGTCCGTCACGCAGTGCTTCGAGGTAAGTGACCTCAGCCATCCAGCCTCCGGTACCACTCGAGCTCCGCGTCGGCTGGATCGCTGAGGACGCCCTCCAGCGCCGAGGCCGGCTCGGGAAGCGGCTCGTTCTCGCAGGCGGCGACCGCGGCGTCGATTTCGGCGTTGATCCTCGAGTCGATGGCCTCCAGCTCTCCCGCAGCAGCCCAGCCAGCCTCGCTGAGCTGCTTCTGGTAGCGCTCGATGGGATCCTTGGCGGCCCAGGCTTCCAGCTCCTCCTTGGGAACGTACGACTGGTTGTCGTGCTCGGCGTGCCCCTTGCGCCGATAGGTCAGCAGCTCGATCAGGGTGACTCCGCCGCCGGCGCGCGCCCGTTCGACCGCGTTGCGGGTGACCTCGTAGACCGCCAGCACGTCGTTGCCGTCCGCCTGCTCGCCGGGGACGCCATAACCCGCGGCCTTTTCGACCAGGAACTTCACCGCGGTCTGCTTCTCCATCGGCGTCGAGTACGCATACCCGTTGTTCTCGGCGATCACCACCAGCGGGAGTTTCTGCACCGCGGCGAAGTTCATCCCCTCGTGAAAGGCACCGGTGCTCATGGCGCCGTCACCCACATACACGAGCCCCACCCGCGGCTCTCGCCGCATCCGGAAGGAGAGGGTGATGCCCGCCATGACCGGGACCATGTCGCCCAGGTGGGAGATCTGCCCGATGAAGCCGCGCTGCAGGTCGTTGAAGTGGATGTTGAGCTCGCGGCCGTGGGTGGGACTTTCCGCCTTGGCCATGTACTGGCGCAAGACCTCGACGGGCGTTGCGCCCTGCACCAGCATGGAGCCGAGGTTGCGGATCAGCGGCGAGAGGATGTCGCCCTTGACGCGGTCCAGCGCGTAGGCACTGCCCACCGAGTCCGCCTCCTGTCCCAGCGAGCGGAACAGGCCGCCGATCACCTTGGTTTGCCGGTACAGATTGACCAGCTTCTCCTCCAGCGAGCGGGTCAGCCGCATCCAGTAGTACAACTCGAGCAACTGGGCGCGGCTCAGTCCACTGGGGAGCGGCAAGGTCCGGGTGGATAGCGTCGAGGACATGGCCTGGGCAGGGGAATGCAACTTGCAAGCGGGTAAAGATTTACCGCGACGGACTATGAGTCAAGCTCGGTCGAGCAGCTTCCGCCGGGCCTTTGGCGCTCAGCCGGGTGGCGCGCCGCCACCAGAAAAACACACCGGCGACCAGGAGGAGCGCGACACCCGCGAGGAGCAACCGAACCGGCGACCTCCTTATGCTGTCGAGGCGCTCTCGATCCGCATCTTGTAGAACGAGCGGTACACGAACACGATCGACACGAACAGGAAGGCGGCCGCCAGCACGTGGCTCAACCCGGGCCCGCGTTGTGCCGTGAGGGAAACGGCGAGCTCCACGGCCAGGAGCCCGAACAAGGTGGTGAACTTGATGATGGGATTGAGCGCCACCGATGAAGTGTCCTTGAAGGGGTCGCCTACCGTGTCGCCCACGACGGTGGCCGCGTGCAACGGGGTTCCTTTCTGCTTGAGCTCCACCTCCACGATTTTCTTCGCGTTGTCCCAGGCGGCGCCGGCATTTGCCATGAAGATCGCCTGGTAGAGCCCGAAAAGCGCGATCGAGATCAGGTACCCGACGAAGAAAAACGGTTCGACGAAGGCGAAGCCGAGCGTGCCGAAAAAGACGGCGATGAAGATGTTGAACATCCCCTTCTGGGCGTACAGAGTACAAATCTCCACCACCTTCTTGCTGTCGCTCACCGAAGCCTTGGTGCTGCTCTCCAGATTGATGTTGGCCTTGATGAACTCGACCGCCCGGTAGGCTCCCGTGGTCACCGCCTGGGTCGAGGCCCCGGTAAACCAGTAAATGACCGCGCCCCCGCTGATGAGGCCGAGGAGGAACGGCGGGTGAAGCAGCGACAGCATTTGCAGGTTCGCGGTGAGCCTGTCCGTCAGTGTCACTATGATCGCGAAGATCATCGTGGTAGCCCCGACGACCGCCGTCCCGATCAGCACCGGCTTGGCGGTGGCCTTGAAGGTATTGCCCGCCCCGTCGTTTTCTTCGAGCAGGTGCTTGGCCGCGCCGAAATCGACGTCGTAGCCCTCCTCCTGCTTGATCCTCGCCGCCAGACCCGGCACCCGCTCGATCAGGGACAGCTCGTACACCGACTGCGCGTTGTCGGTCACCGGGCCGTACGAATCGACCGCGATGGTGACGGGACCCATGCCGAGAAAGCCGAAGGCCACCAGGCCGAAGGCGAACACCGCCGGCGCGAGCGGCAGAATGCTGTCCAGCCCCATCGTGCTGACCCCGTAGGCGATGCTCATCAGCGCCACGATCGTGAGTCCCATCCAATAGGCGCTGAAATTTCCCGCGACCAGACCCGACAGGATGTTCAGCGACGCCCCGCCCTCGCGCGAGGAGGTGACCACCTCCCGCACGTGGCGCGAGTCGGTCGAGGTGAACACCTTGACGAACTCGGGGATGATGGCTCCCGCGAGCGTGCCGCAGGTGATCACGGTGGAGAGCTTCCACCAGAGGGAACCGTCACCGAGATGGGGGATGAGCAGATACGACGTCACGTAGGTGAGCACCACGGAGACCACGGAGGTCAGCCACACCAGGCTGGTGAGCGGGGTCTCGAAGTTCATCTTGTCGGCGTGGGCGAAACGCGCCCGCGTCACCGCGCCGTTCAATAGATAGGATACTCCGCTCGCGATCACCATCAGCACCCGCATCATGAAGATCCAGACCAGCAGCTGGACCTGGATGTCGATCGCCGGCACCGCGAGCAGGATGAAGGAGATCAGCGCCACCCCGGTCACGCCGTAGGTCTCGAAGCCGTCCGCGCTGGGGCCCACCGAGTCGCCTGCGTTGTCACCGGTGCAGTCGGCGATCACGCCGGGATTGCGGGCGTCGTCTTCCTTGATGTTGAAGACGATCTTCATCAAGTCCGCTCCGATATCGGCGATCTTGGTGAAGATGCCGCCCGCGATCCGGAGCGCTGCGGCGCCCAGCGATTCGCCGATCGCAAAGCCGATGAAGCAAGGCCCCGCGTATTCGCCCGGGATGAAGAGCAGGATGCAGAGCATGATCAGCAACTCCACGCTGATCAGCGCCATCCCGATGCTCATGCCCGCCTTGAGCGGGATCTCATGCAGGGGGTAGGGCTTGCCGCGCAGGCTCGCGTAGGCCGTACGGGAGTTCGCGAAGGTATTGATGCGAATGCCGAACCACGCCACTCCGTAACTGCCCGCGATGCCCACCAGGCTGAAGAGCAGAATGATCGCGACCCGGAACGGCTCCATCTGGCGCAGCACGCCGAAGTACAGCGCGATGACCAGGCCGATGAAGACTTCGAGGATCAGGATGAACTTGCCCTGGGTGATCAGATAGGTCTTGCAGGT
The DNA here is from genome assembly GCA_964649225.1 of uncultured Gemmatimonas sp. Lineage (GTDB taxonomy): Bacteria > Gemmatimonadota > Gemmatimonadetes > Gemmatimonadales > GWC2-71-9 > JABFSM01. Next base: position 92,094 of record CAZYPO010000001.1, read on the forward strand.
CTCGTAGATGAGCTCGGAGACCTCCCGCATCGCCTCGTGCACCCGCATTCGCTTGAGCTGTGAGTAGATCACCAGGCCGAAGAGCAGACCCAGCGCGCAGACGATCAGCCCCGACATGAGCAGGCTGCGTCCGCCGATGCCCCCGAGGAATTGCGCCTGGGAAAGATCCGGCACTACCAGATTCACTTCGCCGCCTTCGGCTCGCGGCGCTGCGGCCTGCACCAGGGCGAGGGCTTGGACCATCCAAGTCATGAGCGGAGCTCTCCGAATGGCGTGAGTTACGAGCGGAAAACGCGGCGCGCCGGGGACGCGCCGCAGCCGACAAACATAATGACGGTGAGGACAGTCCGTCTACACGTGCTGCAGCAACAGCTCCAGCTTGTGCCGCAGCTCGCCCAACTGCTTGGACTTAAAGGCGCTTTTCGTTTGTTCGAGCACCTCGATGGCCTCCCGCACGGCCTCCTGCAGTTGGGCGCCGCGGGGACAATTCATCAGCTGGCAGGGATGCTCAGCGACCGAACGCCCTGACAGTGCCCGGCCGAGCTGATCCAGATCGGTCAGAGATCCCATGACGTTGCGGAGCGTGAGCGAAAGAAACACGTCGATTGCCGGGGCCGGCACGTTGCCACCACCCTTGAGCTTGGCCACATTCTCGAATTCCTGCCGCCAGTCGTTGAGCCGGCGCTCGGCGCTCTCGAGGGCGCGATAGGACCGGAAGCGCTGTACCGCGGTCTCGACCCGTGCGAGCAGTTCCGGAAAAACGACCGGTTTGACGAGGTAGGCCGCCACCGGAAGCTCCACACACGCGATGGCAGAGCGTACCGAGGGGTACCCGGTCAGGATGATCACCGGCAGACCGCCGCTCGACTCCGCGATGGTGCGCACCAGCGCCAGATCGGAGTTGCCCGGCATTTCCAGGTCGGTGATCAGGAGATCGAAGTTGTCCTGCATCGCCTGTTCCAGCGCCTGCGCCCCGTCGGGGACGGTGACGCACTCGTACCCCTCCCGTCGCAAGAGGTCCGCCGTGGAGCTCACGAAGGTGGCTTCGTCGTCGGCGAGAAGAATCCTTCCGCGTGCGGTCACGTCGGGGCTACTCGGGGCAAAGGGGTGGAAAGCGGGATCTTGACGACGAACTCGGCTCCGCCCTGCGGCGGATCCACAATCTCGATACTGCCACCCAGAGCGGTGACCGAGCGCAGGACCATGGAGAGTCCAATGCCCATCCCGCTGGTGGCCACACTGCGGTCCTTCGTGCTGACAAAGGGCTGGAAGATCCGGGTCCGGATCTCCGGCGGCACGCCTGCCCCCTCATCCCGCACCCGCAGCACAAACATGTTGTCCGCGATGTCTCCCCGCACGATCACGGTCCCCCCGGGTGGTGAGGCTTCAACAGCGTTCTGCACCAGATTATAGACGGATTGCCGGAGCACCGACTCGGGAATGGGGACCTGCGAGGGAACCGACCCCAGCTCGGCCTGAATCCTGACCTTGGCGGGTCGGTTGACCTGCTCGAGAAAAGCGACCGCATCGCCGATGAGCGTCCGCACCCCGGCAAGGCCGGAGCCGTTCGCCTCGGGCCGGTAGGTCTCGTACAGCTGCCGAGTGACGCCGGCGATCCGGGCAATCTCCCGTTCCATGGCCCCAACATAGGCGTAGTGAGGATGTTGAGGCGGAATCGCGTCGCGGAGGAGGAGGAAGGAGTTCTGAATTCCGGCGAGGGGGTTGTTGATCTCGTGCGCCACCCTGGCGGCGAGCCGGCCCATGGTGCTGAGGGTTTCCACCTCGCGAAGCTGCGCCTCGGCGCGACGGCCGGCGGTGATGTCTCTGCCCTCGGCCAGCAGCTGGGTCACTTTCCCCGCGTCATCCCGGATCGGCTTCAACGAGATGTCGAGGATGAGCTTGTCACCCTTGGCGACCTCGATCTCGATTTCGTCGGTGACCGTGTGGCCGTCTCGGGCCAGGCCCGTGGCAGACTTGATGCGATCCCTCACCAGCGCGTTGGGCCACCAGGGTGCCTGCCAGAACTCTGTACCCTGGAGGTCCTCGACGGTGGCCCCCGGACCCAGCAGCCTCAACGCCGTCGGATTGACCTCGAGCAGACGGCCCTCCAAATCGAGCAGGCCCTGGAATTGATAGGCGCTGTCGAAGATGGCACGGAATCGCTGCTCACTGCTGGCACGTTCCTCGTCGACGCGGCGGCGCTCGCTGACGTCGCCGCTGACGCCGAGCATCTGCACCGGAGTGCCATCCCTGGTCCGCTCCGTCACGTGGCCGCGGTCGACCCGCCAATGCCATCCCCCCGAGGCGTCTCGCAATCGGTACTGCGCCTCGAAGGCGGGGGTCTTTCCGTCCAGATGCGCCTGAAGAACCTCACCGACCCGGCGGCTATCCTCCGGATGAATCAGCTCGGTCCAGGCGCCCTCCCGGGATTCCTGGCCGGAGCTCGAGGGGAGGAGGGCCGGAGCAACTTTCCCGGCGTTGGACGGATCCCAGGACCAGGCCCGGTCCATCGCGCGGCCGAGCGCGAGGCGCAAGCGGACCCGCTCGGCCGTACGCGCGTTGGCCTTGAGGGTTCGGGTAAGCTGCAAGGTCACGGGAAGCAGCGCGCTTACCACCAGCCCGAAGGCCAGGACCAGATCCGGGAGGCCCCCTGGCAGCCGCTGGCGCAAACCCTGGGTCGGCCAGACCGCCAGTTCCCAGGTCATGTCATTGAGCGGCACCACGGAGCGGTAGATCCCTTCAGGCTCCTCGTCCGGCCGTGCCGGGGGACCGAGGAGGGCCTGGCCGCGCCAGCTGACCCGCCGGTGAAACCCGTCGAGGGAATCCCCGACGAGCGGCCGTAACAGCTGATCCACCCGGAGCAGTCCAACTATGAACCCTTCGCAGGTCTCGAGATCACAGCGCGGAATGGCAATGGCGATGGTGGGAGTGGCATCGGCCAGCGAGAAATGCCGCACGGAATCGAGGGCGGCGATGCTGGGCGTGACGTTGGTGGGCAGCTGCATCCCAATCTGGATGCTGAGAATGGCGGAGTCCCGCGAAGCCAGGAGCAGAATCGTGCCTGTTCCCTTCCCGACCCAGGCGATGTTGGTCAGAGCCGGCATCGCACTCAGCACGCTTTTCATCTGCGCGGCCCAGCGCTCCGACCCGACGGCTTCCCGCGGAGAGAGCCAGGCCGCGCGCCACAGCGCGATGTTGGTCCGGCCCATGGCTTCATCGATCCGATCCTCCGTCCCTCGCGCAACGGCACTGAGCAGCGCTCGCTGATCGTCGCGTTGGCCCTGGACCAGCGCGCGCCAGATCAGCAGGACGGACGCCAGGCTGGCCATTCCGACGGCGACAGGAATCCAGGCCGGGTAGGTCGACGGACTCCAATCCCGGCTCCAGGCCCAGGACGCCAGGCAGAGACCGAGCGCGAACAACCCCAGCGCAACCTGGGGAGACGAGCCCGCCAGGCGTCCGAACTGAAGGCCCTGGGACAAGCGGAGGATCTGGCCGACGAGGAGCGTGAGATTGAGCGCGACCAGGGTCGCGCCGGCGAGCCCCACCGCGAAGGCCCCGGCCGTCGGGGCCCGCAGCCGCGCGGCAATGAGCGCGAGCGCTCCCCCGCCTAGCAGGAATCCGAAGGCGGAGGCGAGCGGCAGGATTCCCGGAGTGGCGGGCAGCGTCTCCAGGTCGACCCCGGGGCGGAGCACAAATCGGTCGAGTCCGAAGTCGTTGCCCGTCGCCAGCTGCAAGAGCGCGACGTACCCGATGGCCATTCCGATCACCGCGGTGATCAGGGCGACGCGGGGGCGTCCCCGGTGAATCGCCAGCGCCCCCATGCCAAGCGCCACCATTCCGATCGCAGCGAGCGGCCTGAGGGGTGCCCGCGTAAGGAAGGGCTGGATCAGGACAGGAACGGAGAGTAACCACCCAGTGAGCCCAGCTCCCCCGAGCACAAACAGCAGCCAGCCCGTAGGTGCCCACGGTCCGCGCCAGCTCTGAAGGATCGAGCGGAACACCCGGGTCTCCGGAAGCAGCATCCCTACTCCTCACCACCGGAAGAACAAGAGGCACGAAGGTTCCCGCCGCCTACCAAGGGGGGACGCTCCGTGCCTGGTCTTCGTGTGCGCAATACGTTGCCTGGGTCGTCATGTTAGTAAGCCGATCCACGCGGCGCAAGATTTTGAGCGCGCGCCAGGTCAGGGGTCTTGCGGGCAAACCAGCAGGACCATAGCATTGTGAACCAACACAAGACAGCAGGCGCCGCCGTTCCGGCGGCCCCGCCTTGTCGGATGGAGCAACGCTCCATCAGCCGAAGGCGCCACCCTCGCAGCATCGGGGCGGCGCCTTTCTTGTTGTTACGCGTGCGGCGTCGGGGGAGAATCGCTGAAGCGGAAGTGCTGGAGCAAGGCGAGCAGGCTGGAGTGTTGATCTAGGAAAGAAGAGAGAGAAGGATAGGCCCGGACGACTCGTTTCCCACCTCGCCGAGGAGCCCGACCTACCGCCGCCCAGCCGGCCTCCCCGGCCTCTGGGCGGCGGGGCCTATTCTCCGCTTGGGGCCCGTGGCCGCGGCGATCGCGGAACTCATTTCGGCTTCCTGCCGCTTTGCATCAGTTGCTGTCCCCGACGGACTTGAGGTCGCCGCAGGAGATCGGGGTTCCCGTGGGACCGTGGACCTGCACCAGATAGTTGCCGGAAGCGGGCGGGCTGACCGCGAGCGTCACTGCGGCTTCGGCGGTTCCGCCCGGCCCGCTGTGCAGCTCCGGGTAGCCTGAGCCGACCACTCCGCCCGGGGAAGCACAGGTCCCGGAGTGCATGTGCCAGGCAAACGTCGCGTTCGGTGCCGCATCCCGGATCGTGATCGTGAAGCGGGTCGAATCGGCGCCTTTGGCTTCGGCGATCGCGCCACCCCGCACCTTGGACCCGGCTGCGGGCACCAGCAACGCGCGCCATTTCGCCTCGAACGGAGGGTGGCCGGAAGGCGCGCCGATCAGGTAGGTCCCGGCAAGGACGGCGGCGGCAATTGTGGTCAACATGTAAGGAAGCCTCACCATGGTGTCGTTGTCCTCCGAGGGCGCGGTCCGCGAGCCACACGAGGGCACCACCCGGCTCTCCTGCCGAGCCGAATCGCGCCCTCGACGAACGAAGCCTCGCTCCGCTCAACCCGCTACCAGACTCGCGCTACACTAACAGGACGTTACAGCGCCCGAAACAACACACGCGGGCTCAATATGCGCCGCGAAGCGGATGCGAGGGATCGGCCAGGGTATGGACCACCGACAGGAACCGCTTTGCCAGTTTGTCCAGCTCACTCTCCCCGGGCTGATTGGTTTCCACGGTCACCAGGGTGTAATGCCCACCCTCCGGTAGCGCACTGACACCGAGCTGCCCAATGGCTCCCGCGAAGCGGCGCCGGCGGGCGCCTTCTTCGACCGGGGCCAGGCGGCTCGCGAAGAACGCGGTGGCCCGTGCGATGATGGTTTCGGGAGGCACCGAGGTACGGTGGAAGTACTTCATCAGTCCTTTCCGTATTCGTAGTATTCGACGCCCAGGTGGGTGATCTGTTCTTCACCCATCAGATAGCGCAGCGTGTTCTTGAGCTTGGTGTGCTGGATGAACAGATCGTGCTCCGGATAGAGCCCCGGAGCCACCTGGGGACTTTTGAAGTAGAAGGAGAGCCACTCCTGCACCCCGGAAAAGCCGGCGCGCTGCGCGAGATCGAAGAAGAGCGCCAGATCGAGCACGAGCGGAGCGGCCAGGATGGAGTCGCGGCAGAGGAAATCGACTTTGATCTGCATCGGGTAACCGCACCACCCGAAGATATCGATGTTGTCCCACCCCTCCTTATTGTCGCCCCGTGGCGGGTAATAGTTGATCCGGACCTTATGATAGAGATTGCCATAGAGCTCGGGATACATCTTGGGCTGGAGGATGTATTCCAGCACGCCGAGCTTGGACTCCTCCTTGGTCTTGAAGCTCTCCGGATCGTCGAGCACCTCGCCGTCACGGTTGCCCAGGATGTTGGTGGAATACCAGCCCGACACCCCGAGCATCCGCGCTTTGAACATCGGCGAAAGCACGGTCTTGACCATGGTCTGGCCGGTTTTGAAATCCTTGCCGCCGATCGCGACCTTCCGCTGCTCGGCAAGCTTGAGCAGGGCCGGCGCATCGACCGTGAGGTTCGGCGCCCCGTTCGCGAACGGCACATTCTCCATCAGCGCGGCCCAGGCATACAGCATCGACGGGGCGACCGTAGGATCGTTGGCATCCATCGCCTTCTCGAAGGAGGCCAGCGTTGCGTGCGCGGGCCCGGGCTGAATGAAAATCTCGGTGGAGGCGCACCAGACCACGACCAGGCGGTCGCAGCCGCTACTGGCCTTGAAGGCGCGAATGTCCTTGCGAAGCGCCTCGGCCAGCTCACGCTTGGTTTTGCCCTGCTTCACGTTGGTTCCGTGCAGCCGCTTCACGTAATGCTGGTCGAAGACCGCGGGCATCGGGGTGATCTTGCTGAGAAAACCCCGAATGACCTCCACATGTTCATGCTTGTCCAGGACGCCACACTTGAGCGCGGCCTCGTAGGCGTTGTCGGGAATCGGGTCCCAGGCCCCGAAGACCAGGTCATCCAGGCCGGCCAGCGGGACGAAGTCCTTGATGAGGGGGGTACGCTGCTCGGTCCGCTTGCCGAGGCGAATGGTGGCCATCTGGGTCAGCGAACCGAACGGCTTGGCCTTGCCTCGCCGGGTCAGCTCCACCCCGGCAATGAAGGTCGAGGCTACCGCGCCCAGCCCCACGCAGAGCACGCCGAGTTTTCCCTTGGCGGGAGTGATGGTGCGGACAGACATCTCGGCCATGCGATCAGGTCCTTTCCAAGCGGGTTACGCGATACACATAGATGAACCGCTGCACGACCGTGACGGTCGAGAGCAGCGCCAGCACGGCGACGATTACTTGCAGCACGATCGCCCGTGGCCCGGCCCCGATCAGAATCGTCGGCACGCTGATGGCCAGCAACCGCTCCGCCCGCTGCACCAGTCCGACCCGGCATTCGATGCCCAGTCCTTCGGCCCGGGCACGCGCGTAAGACACCAGCAGCGAGCTCAGCACGGCGATCATGCAGAGGGTGACGCTCTCGATCCGCCACCCTACGTCGGGTGCCCGCAGGAGGTACACCGCGATACCGATGAAGGTCGCGCCGTCACCCACCCGGTCGAGCGTTGAGTCGTAAAAGGCCCCGAACTTCGACACCATGTCGCCCCGACGGGCGACTTGTCCGTCGAAGGTGTCGATGATCCCGCTGGAGAGGAGCAATACCCCACCCCAGCGGATCCAGCCGAACGCGTACGCCAGGGCGGAGATTGCCACGAGCAGCGCTCCGACCGTCGTGATGGTGTTCGGCCGGACGTGAAACCGATGTAACAACTCAGCGATTGGTGCAGTGGCCGTCAGAAACCCCCGCTCGAGCCACTTGGGGACCAGCTTCATCGGGCTCCAGAGCCACTCGTGAGAGGGCCAACCATCAAGTGCTGCAATGAGTTATGAGGCGGGTAAGATAGCGGCGATGATGCGGTGCTGCAATCAGCATGATGACTCATCAGTAGAGCAGAGCGAACTGTCGATGCAGGAGCCATTGCTCGCGCGCCGCGCGCCAGGAGGCGGCGATGTTCGAGGGCTCCGTCCCGGCCTGCACGGCTTGGCGGAGCGCGGGCCCGCCCGCAAGGCGGTCGAAGCCGGCCGGGCGAAAACCCAGACTGTCCGGATAGAGGCGCTGGATGGCCGCGAGCAGAGTGACGGCGGTGAAGGTCGGGTCATAGCGACGTTCGTCGGTGAGCTCCAGACGGATTCCCGGTACTGGAATGCCCGAATACTTCCCGTCGCCGGGGTCCACCGGAGTAAAGCGGACCGCTGCGAAGCGCACGCCCGGCAGGCGTGAGATTGGCAGCGCCGCGATCACCCGCTCAGGCTCAAGCCAGGTTGCGCCGATCTGACGGAATGGCGCATCGGTTCCGCGCCCGACCGACAGCGCTGTGCCCTCAAAGAGACAAGTCCCCGGATAGTGGAACAGACTCTCCAGGTCCTTGAGATTGGGGCTCGGCGGAAAGAAAGGCAGACCGGTGTCCCGAAGGGTCTGGGTGCGCCGCCAACCTTCGGCCGGAACCACTCGCAGATCGGTCTCCAGGTTGAGATCCGCATTGGCCAGCCGGGCCAGCTCTCCCAGCGTCATCCCCGGGCGCATCGGCATGGCCAGGGCGCCGACGAACGATCGGAAGGCCGGGTCGAGCACGTTGCCTTGCACCCGACCCCCGATCGGGTTGGGGCGGTCGAGCATCACCACAGGGAGTTTTCGGCGGGCCGCCGAGCGCATCACCTCGATCGTGGTCGCGAGATAGGTGAAGTAGCGCGCACCCACATCCGGCAGATCCACGAGGAGAACGTCGATACCCGCGAGCATCGAGTCCGTGGGTGCCCTGGTGGTACCATAGAGGCTATAGATTGGAAGGCCGGTCGCGCTGTCGGTCGTGAAGGGGATGGCTGCTCCCGGGTCAGCGCCGCCGCGGAAGCCGTGCTCGGGGCTGAACAGCGCGACCAAACGGACCTTGGCCTGGAGCAGACGGTCCACATCGCTCACCCCGGCCGCGTCGACTCCGGCCTGGTTGGAGACCAGACCAACGCCTTTGCCGCGCACGAGCTGGACGCTATCGGTGAGCAGCACCTCGATCCCGGGCCGCACGCGCACGGCCGGTGAGTGAGCCCCGCGAACCGGGCCACAGGCCACGGACAGCGCGACCACCCTCAGCCAACCCTTCGTCCCGGGTACCCAGTGTCTTTGCAGCGTCATCTCGTTGTCGCCCTCATGATCTCCTTCGCGGGCGCGCCCAGCCGGGGCGCGGCCCAGGCGGCGCACTCTCGACCGGCGCCCGCGGCGACCAGCGTCCAGGTCACCCGGCTGCTCGGCAGCCTCACGCTGCGCCAGAAGATCGCGCAGCTCATCATGCCATGGATCGCGGGAAGCTACGCGGCATTCGATGACACGACCCTCGCAACGGTGCGAGGCTGGGTCGACTCCCTCCGGATCGGAGGCATCGTGGTGTCGATCGGCTCCCCACTCGATATCGCCGCCAAACTCAATTTTCTGCAGCGGCGCTCGAAACTGCCTCTGCTCATCGCCTCCGACTTGGAGGGCGGCACCAGCTTCCGCTTCAATGGGGGAACCCCCTTCCCGACCAATATGGGCGTAGGCGCGACGGGGAGCGAGCGCGCCGCCTATCTGATGGGGCGCATCACCGCGAGCGAGGGACGCGCGGCGGGAATCCATCTGACCTTTTCTCCGGTGGCGGACGTCAACAACAACCCCGCCAACCCGATCATTAATACGCGGTCGTTCGGCGGCGACGCCAAGGCGGTGGCGGGGCTGGTCTCCGCCACCGTGCGCGGCATCCAGGACGGCGGCATGCTGGCCACGGCGAAGCATTTCCCGGGGCACGGTGACACCGACACCGACTCCCACCTCTCCCTTCCGGTCATTCGCGCCGATTGGCGGCGGCTGGATTCGCTCGAGTTGGTCCCCTTCCGCGCCGCCATCAAGGCGGGCGTCCGGGTGGTCATGTCGGCGCATATCGCACTGCCGGGGCTCGAACAGGGCGCCACTGTGCCGGCCACGCTCGCCCCCGAAATCCTGACCGGGATCTTGCGGGACTCGCTCAAATTCAAGGGCATCATCGTCACCGACGCGCTTGACATGGGCGCGCTGGTGAACAGCTACGGTCCCGGCGAGTCCGCCGTGAAGGCTTTCCTGGCCGGCAGCGACTTGCTGCTCATGCCGGTCGACCCGCGCGGCGCCATCAACGCGATGGAGGAGGCGGTGCGCGCGGGGCGCGTGACCCGAGCCCGGCTCGATGCTTCGGTCCGCCGCGTGCTCGACGCCAAGGTGCGGCTGGGCCTCCTGCGTCACCGGACCGTCAACCTCGATAGCCTGGGCTACGCGGTGGGGCGCCGGGCCAACCGGGATACGGCCCTGGCGGTATCGCAGGGCGCCCTGGTGCTGGTGCGCGACAGCCTCGGTCTGCTCGACAGCCTCCGCGCGAGCCCACGACCGCTGGCGCTGATCAGCTACGCGGACCCCAACGCGCCGTTGGTCGGAGCCACCCTGCTGGCCAAGCTCGCCGAGCGCGGATACGCCATCAGTCCCTTCCGGCTTTCCGCCACGAGCGGGCCGGCCAGCTATGACTCGGCCGCGGCGGTCGCGCGGTCCGCGCCGCTCACCCTCGTGGTAAGCTCGGTCCGCATCGTCTCGGGGCGCGGTGCAATCGGCTTGCCCGCCGCGCTTGCGGCCTTGATCGACGCCTCGGCACGAGACCGGCCGACGGGTCTGATCTCCTTCGGCACTCCCTACTTGCTGACGCAGGCGCCGAACGTCGCGATGTACTTGCTGGCCTGGACGGACAATCCGCTGACGGAGGAGGCGGCGGCCGCGGCGCTGTCCGGCGCGGAGCTCAGCGGACGGCTGCCGATCGAGCTGCCGCCGGGGTATCCGCTGGGTTGGGGGATCTCCAAGCCGGGTCGGCCATCGCTGTGCGCCATGCAGCCCTGCGCGCTGGCGCCGCTCACCGCCCTGCTGGACTCGGCGGTCACCGCCGGCGCGGCCCCCGGCGCGGTGGTCGCGGTGTCCTCCCACGGAAACCGTTTTGTGTACGGGACCGGCCGGTTAGCGCTGGACGACCCGACCCGACCCGACGGCCAGACCGTCTATGACCTGGCCTCGCTCACCAAGGTCATCGCCACCACGACCCTGGCCATGCTGGCGGTGAGCGAGGGCAAGCTCGACCTCGATGCTCCCGTACAGCGCTATCTGCCCGCCTTCCGCGGCGTGGGCAAGGAGCGGGTTACCATCCGCCACCTGCTCACGCACTCGAGCGGCCTGCCGGCGGACCCTTCGCCTTTGCTCTGGCAACAAACGCCGAACGCGGACTCGGCACTCCACCTGGTGAATGCGACCCCGCTCGACACCCCGCCCGGCGTCCGGATGGTGTATTCCGACCTCGGTGCGATTGTGCTCGGCGAGGTGATCGAGAGGGTCTACGGAGACAAGCTCGACCGGCTGGCCGAGCGCCGGATTTTCGGGCCGCTGGGAATGCAATCGACTCGCTTCCGACCCTCCGAGTCCTGGCTGCCCCGGATCGCGCCGACGGAATACGACACTGCCTGGCGCAAGCGGATCGTGCGGGGAGAGGTACATGACGAGAACGCCGCGTGGCTCGGAGGCGTCGCGGGACACGCGGGGCTGTTCGGAAGCGCGATGGATGTGATGGCGTACGGTGAGTGGCTCCTGGAGACGGTGGGGCGGTATGACGGTAAGGCGGCAGGCAGAAACCTACCGTCCTCCCGTCCTACCGTCTTACCGTCTATCGCGCGGGAGTTTGTACACAGGCAAAACATCGTCCCCGGGTCCTCCCGCGCCCTCGGCTGGGATACTCCCTACCCCGGCAACAGCGCCGGAACCCGGCTGGATCCGAAGAGCTTCGGCCATACCGGGTTCACGGGGACTTCAATCTGGATCGATCCGTCCCGCGAGCTGGTGATCGTACTGCTCACCAACCGGGTTCATCCGACTCGCAATAACCCGCGCGTGGGGCCGCTGCGGATCGCGGTGGCGGACCGCATCGTGGCGCTGCTGGAGACTCGCCCCCAGTAATCCTCCCGTCTACTTCTTCTTTCGGACCGCTACGTTTGCGCTGCTGTGCAGAGCGATTCCGCCCTGGGTGGGGATACGGAGCGCCGGCTGAGCTCTTGGCCGACTCCGCCCGAGAGTAGCACGTCCCCGAATTCGATCCAACCGCCAGCTTTGAGCGAGCCGGCGCTCCAAGGCGCCTGGCCGGTGCAGAGCCGAGCCTGCATGACGGCGGGGATCGCACTCAGGGCTACCAGGAGTTGGGGGAAACGACTCGCCATCCTGCTGAACAAACCGGGCACCAATCTATGTATCAACTGCCAAATACGCAGGACTACCAATCCTATGCGTGAGTTGACCCTGAAAACCGTCTCTCCTACCTTGAGGGTGGGAAGAGAACCCGCTGGGCACCGCGGGCACGTGGATTGCGAGGAGTCACGACATGAGCTCAGTAGGCGAACAGACCCAGACGAGCGGTATCCAGGTCCTCCTCACGCCCCGGGCGGTCGAGGAGGTGCTCAAGTTCATGGAGGCCGAAAAGGTCGCACCCGACACGGCAGGCCTTCGCGTCAGCGTGCTGCCCGGAGGCTGCTCCGGCTTCAAGTACAGTCTCAACATCGAGGAGCGGCCGCTGGAAGACGATCACGTCATCCCCATGGATCGCGTGCGGGTGTTCGTGGATGGCTTCAGTCTGCAGTATCTCAACGGGGTAACGGTCGACTACGTCTCCTCGATGCAGGGCTCGGGCTTCACCTTCACCAATCCGAACGCGACAGGAGGTTGCGGCTGCGGCAGCTCGTTTAACGCCTAGCCTCGACGCGGCTCCTCCGCAGAGTATTCTTCGAGGCCTGCTGGAAGCTCTCCGGCAGGCCTCGTTGCTGCTCCCTCCTCGCATTCCCGTACCGAGGAACGTGGATGGGAACCGTCGACCTCGCCATCATCCTCGTCTACTTCGCGCTGACGCTCGGCGTCGGCCTCTGGGTCACCCGCTCGCAACGCACCGCCGGAGATTACTTCCTGGGGGCGCGGAACCTGCCGGCCTGGGCAGTCCTCCTCTCCATCGTCGCTACCGAGACCTCCGCGCTGACGGTCATTTCTATCCCCGGCGTCGGCGCGCGAGGTGATCTCACCTTCCTGCAGCTACCCCTGGGCTATCTGGTCGGCCGGATCTTCGTGGCTCGCTGGCTGCTACCGGGCTACTTCACCGGCAAGCAGGAAACCGCCTACACGCGTCTCGAGGCGCGCTTTGGAGTCGGGATCCGGCGCTGGCTCTCCGGGTGCTTTCTGGTGACGCGCTTCCTCGGCGATGCCGTGCGCGTCTTTGCCGGCGCGATCCCGCTCGCGCTGGTGACCGGCTGGAGTGTGCCGGGGGCGATCCTGGCCATGGGAGCCATCACCCTGGTGTACACCTACCTTGGCGGCTTGAAGGCGGTGGTCTGGGCGGATGTGATCCAGCTCTGCGTCTACGTCGCCGGCGGGTTGGGCGCCTTGTTCATCGCCGCAAACCTGGCCGGCGGGTTCGGGGCCATGTTGCACCTCGCCGCGGCCGCGGGCAAGCTGCGAGTGCTCAATCCGACGTTTTCCTTCACCACGACCTACAGCCTGTTCGGGGGCCTGCTGGGGGGCGCCTTGCTCTCGGCCGCGTCGCATGGGACCGACCACCTGATCGTACAGCGCCTGCTGGCTACCCGCTCGCTACGCGATGCCCAGCGCGCGCTGGTCGGCTCCGGCCTCGTGGTTATCCTCCAGTTCACCCTCTTTCTCCTGGTCGGCGTCGCGATCTGGACCGCGGGACTGGCCCCCGGCACCCTCCAAGGCGACCAGGTGTTCCCGCGCTTCATCGTCGACCACCTGCCTGCGGGACTTGCTGGCCTGGTCATCGCCGGCATTCTTGCCGCGGCGATGAGCACCCACAGCTCGGCCATCAACGCGATGGCCTCCTCGCTCACGCACGACTTCTATGCCACCCTGACCCACCGCCAGGATCCCGCACACCTGCTGAAGGTCGGGAGGCTGTTCTCGGCAATCTGGGGTATCGGCCTGGTCCTCGGTGCGCTGGCTTTCCACAGCTATGCGAGTGGCGCCGATACCCCGGTCGTCGTGCTCGCGCTCTCGATTGCCTCGGTCACCTACGGAGCCCTGCTGGGCACCTACATCCTCGCGGGACGCTGGGCCCGTGCCCGCGGCAGGGACATCATTGCGGCCACCGCGGTGACCATCGCGGTCATGCTGGTCGTCGTCTTCGCCAAAAAGGTCGCCGAGCAACCTGGTTTGGAGTGGCTGTCACCGGCCGGCCGGCTCGCGTGGCCCTGGTACGTGCCGCTCGGTACGCTGTTGACGCTCAGCGTCGGCATGACTTCGAGCTTCATCGGCCCACGCCCAGCGAGCCAGGCATGAGCACGTTCATCGGCGTCGATGCGGGGGGAACCAAGACCGCGGTGCTCCTGGCCGACGGTGAGCGCGTGATCGCCCGCGCGAGCGGACCTCCCGGCGCGGTGCGGCCGGGGCGCGGGCTGCAGGCGGCCTCGCGCATCGCCGTGGTGGTCCGCCGCGCGCTAACCGACGCTCGGCTGCTCCAGGCCGACGTGCTGGTCGTCGGCGCAGCCGGCGTCGGCCGCGATCCGGAGCGCGGCGAGCTTCGCGACGGGCTCCGCAATGAGCGTCTGGCCACCCGCACCATCGTCACCGGCGATCTCGATATCGCGCTGGAGGCGGCGTTCGGCAGCGGGCCCGGCATCGTGCTGGTGTCGGGCACCGGCAGCGTAGCCATGGCTCGGACGCCCGCAGGAGCACTCCACCGGCAGGGTGGTTACGGCTGGCAGATGGGAGACGAAGGAAGCGGGTACGCGCTGGGTCGCGCGGCGCTGCTGGCCGTCGGGCGAGCCCGCGACGGACGCGGCGACGCGACGGCGCTCAGCGCGGAACTCCTCGCGCACGCCCCGCCCAAAACCTTCGACGAGCTGGTGCGCTGGAGCGGTGCCGCGGAGCCGGGGGAAATCGCCACTCTGGCGCCACTGGTGTTCGGCTGTGCGGCCGCCGGAGACGCCGTCGCACGACACCTCGTCGAGAGCGCGGCGAACGATCTGGCCGGGTTAGTGACCCCCTTGGTCGCTCTGTTCGGGACCCGGGGAACGGTTCAGGTGGCGCTGGCCGGCGGCAACCTGGCGCCTGAGCGGGGCCTGCGCGAGCCCGTGCTGGCACGGCTCAAGCGCGCCCACCGGCTCGCGGTGCTGGAAGCTGCCCTCGATCCGGCCGAAGGCGCCCTCTCCATGGCGAGGCGCTCGGGCTAACGCGCGGCCTGCCTTCCGGCCAACCGGCTGTGCCACATGCCGTAGAGGAAGTAGATCACCAATCCCGCCAGCAACCAGACCCCGAAGCGAATCCAGGTGATCTTCGGCAGTTGGCGCATCAAGTAGAGGCAGGCGGCCACGGAAATCAGCGGAGTGAACGGCACCCCGGGCACCCGGAAGGGCCGTTTGCGTTCCGGTTCCTTCCTGCGAAGCACGATCACGCCCAGCGAAACCAAGACGAACGCGAAGAGCGTGCCGATGTTGGTCAGGTCCACCACCTCCGCGATGTTGGCGAACGCGGCGAAAACCGCGACGAAGAGGCCGGTGAGGATTGTGCCGACGTAGGGTGTTTTGTACTTCGGATGCACCTTGGCGAACAGCTTCGGCAGCAAGCCATCCCGCGACATCGAGAAGAAGATCCTCGGCTGGCCGAGCTGAAATACCAGCAGGACGCTGCCCATCGCGATCACCGCCCCCAGCGCCACGATGAACCGCGAGGCATTGATCAGCCCGGGTGGCCCGTTGGCCTGCGCCAGCGCGGTGATCATGGGCTCCGGGGTTCCCAGGGTCTTCCAGGGCGCGATGCCGGTCATGACCAGCGAGAGCGCAATGTACAGCACCGTGCAGATCACCAGGCTCATGATGATGCCGAACGGCATATCCTTCCCGGGATCCTTGGCCTCCTCCGACGCCGTCGAGACGGCATCGAATCCGATGTAGCTGAAGAAGATGATCGCGGCACCGGCGCTGATTCCGGCGAAGCCGTTGGGCGCGAAGCCGCCCTGGGCGGGGTCGGTCCAGTTGGCGGGCCGGATCAGGAATGCCCCCACGGCGATGAAGAAGAGAATGATGCCGATCTTGAGCAGCACCATGGCGTTGTTGGCATTGGCGGACTCACGAATGCCGATCACCAGCACCACGGTGATCACCGCCACTGAGAGAAAGGCCGGCAGGTTCGCGATGATGGGGAGGCCGAAGACGTGCGGCGCGGTGGTGAGCGCGGACGCGAGATACTGGCTGCTCGCGTCGCTTGCTCCACCCGCGATGGCGGTCGCGGCCAGGTGCGCCGAGCGTGGATCGGTGGCGAGCCAAGCGGGCAGGTCAAGCCCGAAATGGCTGACCAGCTCGCGAAAATAGCCCGACCAGCCGATGGCCACCCCGATGTTCCCGACCGCGTACTCGATGATCAGATCCCAGCCGATGATCCAGGCGACGAACTCGCCCAGCGAGGCGTAGGCGTAGGTGTAGGCCGACCCCGAGACCGGCACCATGGCCGCGAACTCGGCATAGCAGAGCGCGGCGAACCCGCAGGCCACCGCAGTCAGAATGAACGACAGCACGATCGCTGGACCGGCGCCGGGACGGGCGGAATCGCCCACGATCGCGGTCCCGGTGGTCGCGAAGATGCCGGCCCCGATGGTCGCGCCGACTCCCAGCGCGGTCAAATGCCACTTGTTCAGGGTGCGCCGGAGCCCCCCGCGCTCGGCGATGTCAGAGTCGAATTCCGCGACGGTCTTCCGGCGGAAGAGCTGGCTCATCGGGGCCTCAAAAGGAAACTTTGACGATGGCGATGCCGGGCACCGCCTGGCCTTCGGCCGAACGCGCTGGGCGGAACCGGTAGGAGCGCATCGCATCCTCCATCTTATTGGCGTAGGCGCGGTCGGGGATTTCCGGAACAAAAACGACGTGATCGACTCGCCCGTCGGCGAGCACAAAAAAGTTAATGTCGATGCTCACCCCCCGCATGCTCCTGGGGTAGTCGAAGGGAGGTAGAATGACCTGACGCGGCTCCGGCGGCCTGGCTCCGCCGCGGCTGGAATCCGTCGGTGTTGCTCCGGTTGCCGAGCCTCCGGGACCCGTCCCGGGTCCGGTTCCCGGGCCCGCGCCGCCTCCGCTGCCGCCGCCCGTGCCGCCGCCGGTTCCCGTCGTCTCTCCCGCCACGGGGGGCTGGGGCGTGGTATCCACCGGCGGCGTCACCACCGGGGCTTCGGGAGCGGGAATCGTGGCCGGCATCTTGACCGGCGCGGCTACGGTGGGAACCGGCGCCGGTGGGGCCGCGGGCGGCGAGGGGAGCTGAATGAGACTCACCTGCGGGCCGCCTCCGCCACCCGCGCTCCGCCCGCTCAATCCCGGGCGCTCCGATGCATTCCAGAAACTGGCATCGCGCGTCAGCTCGACCACCGAAAGGAGAAGCACCAGATGGGCGATGAGGGAAAGCCACACTCCGAGCCGGTTGCGGCGCGGCTCGGGAAGCTGGAGACGCGGGGGAGGAAGCGGAGGAAGTCCCAGCGGTGCGGGCACGATCCTATTCTAACGACACGCGGGAGCCGGTTGGCTCCCGCGTGTGCTGATCCGTGGCCCGGGCTTGCGTCAGCCGGTCTTCGGGGTGAATCCGATCACCTGGATCCCCGCGCCGCGCGCCGTGTCCATCGCCTCGATCACTTCCTGATACTTGATTTTCGGCGCCGCCTTGACGAACAGCAGCTTGGCGGGTCGCTGATCGAAGATGGCATGAATCTGCATGTCGAGCTGCTCCCGCGGAACCGGCTGGCCATTGATGGCGTAGCTCCCGTCCTCCGCGATCTCCAGGACGATCTGGGTGGAGGGACCCTTGGCCGGCGCGGTGACCGGCGGAGGAACATTCACATTCAGGGCCATACGCGTAAGTGGCTGCGTGATCATGAAGATGATCAGCAGCACCAGCAGAATGTCGATCATCGGAATGACGTTGGGCTCGGCGCTGATGTTGCCGTGCCCGCTGCCGACTGCCATGCCCATTAGGTGCGCTCCTTTGTCCGGCCTACGGGGTAGGGGCGCAACTGCCCCGGGACTTACAATCCGTGATTGCCGCCATCACCCGCACCCCGGCTTTCCGCGCGATCTCCACGGCGTCCTGAATCTTCGAATAGGGCAGATCTTTATCGGCCCGGAAAAACATGATCTTGTCTTCGGTATGCGTGGTGGCGTAGATGCTCCGCAGCTGATCCCCGAGAGCTGCCTCCGGGATCCCGTTGCCGTTGAGGAAGAACGCTCCTCCCGCATCGATGCCGAGCACGACTTCGTTGTCGCCCTCCGGCCGCTTGTCGAGATGCAGGCCGCTGGGCATGGTGGCCTTGAACCCGTTCGCGATCAGCGGGGTCACGATCATGAAGATGATCAGCAACACCAGCATGATGTCGATCATCGGAATGACGTTCGGTTCCGATTTGATCGAGGTCTGGCCGGCCTGACTAACTGATGTGGCCACTGCCGCTCACCGCCTTCTGGGCCTGGAACTCCTTGGTGAAGATCGAGCGGC
>CAZYPO010000002.1:0-48283 GCA_964649225.1 uncultured Gemmatimonas sp.
GCCGACCTCGAGGAAGCCCCATTTACGATAGAACCGGAGCGCCGCCCCGGCCTTTTCCCAGGCTTGCACCCACACCGGCTCGCCCTGTCGCTCGCGAATGGACGCCAGGGTCGCGACCATGAGGTCGGTGGAGATCCCGGTCCGCCAGTAGGGCTTGGCGAGATAGAACCGGGCGATCTCGGCCCAGCGACGCTCGGGCGCCAGATCGGCGGGCGGAGGGGCCCAGCGGAGGTAGGCGGCAGCGACGAGGTCACCGTCGCGATCGGCGACAATGGTCCAAGCATCGGGAGCTTCGAGCTCGCGGCGCTGCAGCTCTTCGGAATAGGTGCGCGCGACGTGGAGGGCCAGGTTACCAGGGTTGAGCGCGTGTTCGTAGGCGGCAACGAATGATTCCGAGCCGAACGCGGCGAGCTCGCCGGCATCGGCGGGGAGAGCGAGACGATACATGATCTCGTCGCGGAGCATTCAATTCTCCAATACGCCTAGCGCGGCGAGAATAGTGTGGCTGTATTTCCGGCTCACCAGCGGGCCAACGCCTTCGACAGCGGCCAGGGCCGCTTCGGTGGCGGGAGGGTTTTCCGCGAGGCGGCGCAGCACCCGTGGCTCGAGAATGCAGCCGCCCCA
The DNA here is from genome assembly GCA_964649225.1 of uncultured Gemmatimonas sp. Taxonomy (GTDB): domain Bacteria; phylum Gemmatimonadota; class Gemmatimonadetes; order Gemmatimonadales; family GWC2-71-9; genus JABFSM01. Next base: position 625 of record CAZYPO010000002.1, read on the forward strand.
GGGAGTGCCGCGCGAAGCCAGCGCCAGTCGCAAGCGGGTGAGGCGGCGGGCGGTCTGGCGGTCGGGCAGTCGGACGGTCGGACGGTTGAACTGCTTAGCGGAGCAGACATCACAGCCCGAGCACCTTGGCACTGCCTCACCGAAGTAGCCGAGCAGCGCGGCGCGGCGGCAGCGCCGTTCGGAGGCGTAGCGCTCCATGACGGTGATGCGCGCTTCGGCGGCGCAGCGGCGCTCGCGGACGGCATCCCAGCGCACCGGCCCCCGCTCGGGGCGGAGCTCGCGGCGCAGCCGCTCGATGGAGCTGCGCAGGTTGGCGGGCACGCGTTCCGGGGTCAGCCCGCCTTTCCAGACCTGCCGGGCCAACGTTTCCGTTGGGAAAGTGACATCGAGCTGGCGGCGCGGCATCGTGGCATCGCCGGGCCGGTAGAGCAAGACGCAACGCGCGAAGCCGCCGTCGCGCCCCGCGCGGCCCGCCTCCTGATAGTAGGCCTCCGGGGTGGCGGGCAGCGTCCAATGGACCACGAGCCGGACGTTCGGCTTGTCGATGCCCATCCCGAAGGCGCAGGTCGCGACCACCACGCCGAGCTCGTCCGAGAGAAAACGCTGCAGCACAGCGTGCCGGGCGGCGGGTGCCAGGCCGGCGTGATAGGGAGCGGCCCGGAACCCTGCGTCTCCCACCACCCGCGCGAGCTCCTCCACGAGGTTGCGGGTTGGCGCGTAGACGATCGCGAGCTGGTCCTGCATGCGAAGCAGGGAGAGCAGGGCGTGAAGCCGCTCGCGCTCATCGCGGACCCGCGCCACACCGAGCCAGAGATTCCGGCGATCGAAGGAACCGAACACCAGCCGCATGCCGCGGGGGCCCCCGAGGCCGAGGACCCTAATGATGTCGCGGCGCACCACGGGCGTCGCGCTACCGGTGAGCGCGATGGCCTGCGGCCAACCCAGCGCGGCCCGGAGCCGGCGCAGGGTCCGGTACGCGGGGCGAAAATCGGGACCCCACTCGCTGATACAGTGGGCTTCGTCGATCGCGAGCAACGAGGGACGGACCGTGAGGTCGCTGAGGTCGGCGGCGAGGCGCTGGAGGCGCTCCGGCGAGGTGTAGAGCAGGCGGAGCTCACCGCGCGCGACCTGCGCGAGGATTTGCCGCTGCGTGGCGGGAGGCAGCGTGCTGTTGAGCGCCGCGGCGGCAATGCCCCGCGCATTGGCCGCGGCGACCTGATCCTGCATGAGCGAGATCAAAGGACTCACGACAAGGGTGGGGGCGCGTTGCAGCAGCGCCGGGATCTGGAAGCAGACCGACTTGCCTCCGCCGGTGGGAAGTACGGCGAGCACGTCGTGCCCTTCCAGAACCGCGCCGATGACGCGCGCCTGCAGGGCCCGGAACTGCTCATAGCCGAAATGGAGCTGGAGGCGCTGTCGTGCAGGCTCGAGCAGGTCCGGTGGGGACATGCCGCAACGATCGGCGGCGGCGCGCGGGACCGGTAACCGGAGCAGCGCAGCGGGGAGCAGATTCAGCTCGTCAGGGCTTGGGCGCGGGCGCGGGCTCGATCGGCAGCTCCCAGGTCCAGGTGATCCCGCCGCTTTCCGCGAGGAAGATCACCAGGGGCCTGAATCCTCCCGGCAGCGGCCAGGGCAATTCCCCGAAGCCGGCGTGAAAGCTGGCGCTCTGTTTGCCGGCGAGGAGGAACTCGTCACCCTCGCGGGTTTCCAGCCCGACCGGGCGGTCCGCCTGGAGCCGGATGGTGAGGCGACCCGACCAGCGCTCGACGCTGCCGGGTTGCGCGAAGCCAGGCGCCAGCACGATCGCCGCGCTGTCCTCGGCGGTGCGAACTGGAAGGTTGGCGCTGAGCCGGGCGTGCGCATAGTTGGCCGGTCCCTTGCCGAGGATTCTTCCGACACCATCGAGCGCGGAGAGGCCGAAATCGGTGAAGCGCGGCCACTGCGCGGGATCGAGCTCGAGGTCGACGACGAGATGGCGAGCCCATCCTGGCAGCAGCAACGGCACGCGGACGTCGGCGCCCCCCACTCCACCGATGGCGACCTGCCGCTCGCCGCCCAGCACGCCCGAGCGAAAGCGTCCCGCGAGGGCCGAATCCGCCAGCGCGCTCACGGTCATGGTGAGCGAGTCGGCGCGAGCCACTGTGAGGTGCAGCGCGACGGGTGAGTGGTCGATGGTCACCAGCGCGGTCGCCGGGCGTTCGGGGGGCGCGACTGCGACGGCCTGGTACAGTCCAGCGCGGGCATCGCGCCCGTCCACGTCGTAAATCGCCGCCGCCGAGTCCGCGCCGCCGGGAATGCCGTTGTCGCCGAGAATCGGGGCTCCGCCGGGCTGGTGCAGCGCGGCGATCAGGTGGTCGGCGGAGAGTGTGGTGGCCATCCGAACCCGGAATGGGCGCCCGGAGTCCGCCGCAAAGAGCACGCGTCGCTCGGTGCCGGGGGCGAGTCTGGCGCTGGCGCGCACGGGCACCACGGCGGTCGCATCGGGAACCACAACGGTGCTGACGAGGTGAAAGAGCGGCCCGTCCACGCCGGGGGCGACGGCCCGCACGGTTCCGGTGTAGCTGCCCGGCCCCGTGAGGGGTGGATGCTGCACCAGGGTGATGAGCTGCTCGGCAGCGTCGAGGCGCAGGGTGGCGGGCGGCTTGAGCCAGGGCACGTCGCTCGTGAGGGTGACATCCAGGGGCCCGCTGCCACGAAAGCGGCGGAGGCGGAAGCGGACCAGACTGTCGGCAACCCCGACAGCGAACGCCGCGGAGGCGCCCGGCTGATCGGGAACGTCCACGTCGAACTCCGCCGCGGGCGAGGGGCCCTGCAGGATGCGCCAGGCGGCAGCGACATCGGGCACGCCGGAGCCGGCATCGAGAATTCCTTGCCCCGGAACGGTCCGAGCGCTGCCTCGCAGGGCACGGCGGAGGTCTTCCGCCGTGACGGTGCGATGCTCGGCCAGCGCGGCGGAGAGCAGGAGCGCAGCGAGCGCCGCGACCTGGGGCGAGGCCATGCTGGTGCCGCTCTTGAATTCGTCGCCCAGATTCCAGCGCGGCACGGTGGAATAGGCGGTGCCCGGCGCGACCAGATCGGGCTTGGCCAGCTCACCGCCTCGGGAGCTGAAGAAGAGCAAGGGATCGATTGCGGCGCGTGGCGCGCGCAGGGCCGGCACGAAAAACACGGCGGGCTGGGTGGCGCCGACCGTAATGCCGCGGTGCATCGAGCCGGGAAACCCCATGGTAGAAAGGCCGGGGCCGTCGTTTCCGGCGGAAGTCACGAAGGCGACGTCTGGATGCGCGAGGAGCACGGAATCGAGCAGCGCATCGAGCCGGGCCGCGCCTTCGCGCTCGTTGCCGACGCCAAAGCTCATGTTGACCACGAGGGGGAGGCGGCGCGCGGCCGCAAAGCGGACGGCGTAGTCCAGTGCCGCGAGGACGCTCCCCGTGGTGGTGACGCCACCGAAATCATTACGCGCGATCTTGAGGCCGAGCAACTGGGCGCCCGGCGCAACGCCGTCGAGCCCGGGTACGCCGCCGATCCGGTGTCCCGCCGCGATGCCCGCGACGTGGGTGCCGTGCGCGTCGGTGTCGAAGACCAGGGCGAGCGACGGTGGGGACGGTGGGGACGGTGAGGTCAAGTTCGCCGCGATCGTGAGCGGAGGCGCGGCGCCGGCGCGATGCCAGCCGAAAGTTTCCCGCGCGACCAGGTAGTCGTGCACCGCGCGCTCGTTGGCGAGCGAGCCGTCGCCATCGGTGTCCGCGAAGAGCACCCAGCCGTCGCTGGCGCGGCCCACGACGATGGCGAGCGAATCGGAGTCGAGCCCGTTGTCGTTGAGATCCGACGCGGGCGGCTCGCCCAGGGAGCGCTCGCGCAGGACGCCGCCAAACCAGGGACCCGCGGCCACCGTAGCCCGCACCCGCCCAAAGCCCGCCAGGCGGCGCCCGGCGACGTCCACCACGTCGCCCTGCGGCACCACCGGAGCAAGACTGATCCGACCCTCGCCCGAGAAATCGCGGAGGTCGAGCAGTTTAGGCCCGCCCGCGCTGCTGGAATCCAGACCAGGCACCCCTGGATCCACTCCGCTGTCCAGAATCGCGATGAGCACGCCGCGGCCATCCCAGGACGGATGCGCGGCCAGGAAAGCGGGCACGCCGGTGGAGGCGAGCGGCATCCAGCCGCGGGCGAGGGCCAGCGCGGGCGGGGCCGCGGGCTCGCGAGGGATGGGAGGAAGATTCGGCGTGGGCGTCTGGCTGTCGGGTCGTTCGGCGGGGACTTCAACGCGGGGCCGTTCGGGCTCGGGGCGCGGGCCTCCTGGTGGTGGGGAGCCGGGCGCGCACCCTGCCACGGCGAGGAGCGCCGCCAGGCGGCCCTCTGCGTACCAAGAACCACAACCCACAGAGGGCACAGATGGTGGGGTCGCCGAGCGCCCTCCGTTGGGTGGGGAACTACCGGCCATCGAGCGCGGGCAGCACGAAGGGGCCGAGGTGGGGACCGGCGTATTGGGAAGTAACCCGCAGCAGGAAGCCCAGGGTTTCGCGGGTTTCCTCGGGGGTGACAATGAGGTCTACCTGTCCCCGCGCGGCGGCGTGGCGCGCGTCGAGGTCGCGCTCGTAATCGGCGCGCATCTGCTCCATCACCGCTTTCGTGTCGGGCGACACCTCGCGCTTCTCCTGCCGGGCCCGCTCGATCTCCGCCCCGTGCACCGCCATGATGGCGGATTCACCCTCCATGACGCCCATCCGGCCGCTGGGCCAGCTGAGGATGAAATCCGGGTCGAAGCCCTGGCCGGCCATCGCGTAGTAACCCGCGCCGGAGGCGTGATTCACCGTGAGCACGAGCTTGGGCACCAGGGCCGCGGCCATGGCTTCGACAAAGCGGGCGCCCGCGCGGATGATCCCGGAGTGCTCGGCTTCGGGGCCCACCATGAAGCCGCTCACGTCCTGCACGAAGAGAAGGGGGAGCCGCTCGCGGTTGGCGGTCTCGATGAAATAGGCGGCCTTCTCGGCGCTTGCGGTGTAGAGGATTCCGCCGAAGCGGGGCTTTTCCCCGGGCTGGGCCTTGATGAGGCCGCGCTGATTGGCGAGAACGGCGACGGGCCGCCCCTCGATCCGGCCATGGCCGCAGAGCAGCTCGGCGCCGATCTCGGGCTGGAATTCATCGAGCCCGCCGCCGTCGAGGATGCAGGCCAGCACCTGATGCATGTCATAGGACATGCGGTGATCGTGCGGCAGCAGGTCGTAGAGGCTGTCGGGGGGTCGGGACGGCGGAACGGCGGGGAGGAGATTGTGCTGCACGCCGGGCAAATGCGGGAGCCGCGCGATGTACTCCCGGATCTTGACGAGACACTCCTTGTCGTTCGCGGCCCGATAGTGCGCCACCCCGCTGATCGCGGTGTGGGTCCGGGCACCGCCGAGGGTCTCACTATCCACTTTTTGCCCCGTCGCCCCCGCGACGAGATTGGGCCCGCCGAGTCCCATGAAGCTGGTGCCTTCCACCATGAAGATCACGTCGGACAAGGCGGGGAGATAGGCGCCGCCCGCGACACAGCTTCCCATGACGGCCGCGATCTGGGGAACCTGGAGGTAGCGTCGCATGATCACGTTGTAGTAGAACAGCCGCGCCGCGCCATATTGCCCGGGGAAGACGCCGCCCTGATAGGGGAGATTGACCCCCGCGCTGTCCACGAGGTAGATGATCGGGATGCGCTGCCGCATCGCGATCTCCTGGGCGCGAAGCATCTTGGGAATGGTCTCGGGCCACCACGCGCCGGCCTTGACGGTGGCGTCGTTGGCCACCACCACGACCTCGCGCCCGGCTACGCTGCCGATGCCGGTGATGACTCCCGCGCCCGGCGCCTGGCCGTCATAGCGATCGTGGGCGACGAGCAGTCCGATCTCCACCCAGAGCGAGCCGGGGTCGAGCAGGCCGGCCACGCGCTCACGAGGAGAGAGCTTGCCCTGCTGGTGCAGCTTGGCGACGCGCGTCGCGCCGCCGCCCTCGCGCAGCTTGGCTGCGAGGGCCAGGTACTCCGCGGTCAGCTCTCGCAGCCGGGACGCTTTGGGTGCGGGGCCCTCAGTGCTCAAGGTGCTGGGCCGCCCAGGACTTGATGTACTCGATGAGGTCGGTGGTCGGGGTGCCGGGCCCGAAGAGGTTACCCACGCCGTGCTGCCGCAGCGCTTCGATATCGCTGCGAGGGATGATGCCACCGCCAGTGAGCAGGACGTCCTTGCGACCCATCTCGTCAAGCAACTGACGCACTCTCGGAAAGAGCGTCATGTGCGCGCCGCTCAGGATCGAGAGGCCCACGACGTCCACGTCCTCCTGGACGGCGGCCGTGGCGATCATCTCCGGGGTCTGGTGCAGGCCAGTGTAGACGACCTCCATGCCCGCGTCGCGCAGCGCCGCGGCGACGACCTTGGCGCCGCGATCGTGGCCGTCGAGGCCGGGCTTAGCTACCAGGACGCGGATGGGGCGGTTCGGTGGCATGGGTCCTTATCTGAATCTCAGGAGCGCCGCGAGCCCGTTGATCGTATCCGCCGCATCGGGCTCGAAGACCACGTCCAGGTCCAGCCGCTGGCGGAGCGCCTCTTCGATCGCGTCGTCGATCACATCGGGCACCGGCGTGGCGTTGCCCAGTCCGCGGCATTCCTTCGCGCTCAGGGTGAGCCGTCCGGTCGCGGCGCAGCGGAAACCGGGGACTGACGCATCGGCCCGGACCAGCAGGGTGCGCACCTGGCCCTTAGCGAGGGCCTCCAGCGTCGGCGCGATGCCGTTCACGGCCCAGCCGGACCCCTGGCCAAGCAACATCTCCGCCACCAGATGACGCTCCAATTTGCGCTCGAAGCGCTCGCGCACCTCGAGCACCATCCCGTGCAAGGCCGCCAGGGAGGTGCCCCCGCCGCGGACGAAGCGCGTAGTCCCCAGCACCTTCCCCGCCACATAGGGGTGAAGGAACATGCGCAGGGATTCCGCCTCGTTGCCGGCCGACGCGAGCACCAGGCCCCGGACCGGCTCCTGGCGGTCGAGGTCGAAGAGGCGCTGGGCGACGGCGGCAAACAACTGATCCCGATCGTGCCGCAAGCGGTTATGGAAGCGGTGCTCGCCCTGACCGGGCGCGCCGTGGCGATCACCATGGAAGCGATGCCCCCGCGAGGCGCCCGCCATCACGTCCTCCAGCTTGCGGGCCTCGAAAGCGCTGACCTCATAGATGGTGGCGCCGCTCTTGTCGAGCACCGCCGCGAGCAGCCGGCCCACCTCGTCTTCCAGCGCGGCCAGCTCGCGAACCAGCGGGGTGCGGTCCACCAGCAAGCGGGAGCGATACACCCTGGGCAGGGGAATCGACTCGAACAATCCGAGCGGCTTGCAGATGAAGACGGCCAGCCCCTGGGTCGGCGGCAGAGCGTCGGGACGCCCCAGCAGCGTTTGCAGCCGGCGCAGGTCCGCCATCACCTGCTCCAGTTCGGCCCGGCTCAGTCCTTCGGCGGGAAGCGCTTCGCTGACCTCGCGAATCCGGTTCTTCAGTTTGATGAGATACTTGCCACGGCTGCGGTCGCGCGGTTCCAGTTTGAGATAGCAGCTCACGATCCAGTGCCTGCCGCCCTGCAGCCTGACCAACCGCTGCAACTGGCGGCGCACGTCGCTGAGCGCACGGGAAGCCATGGGACTCCTAGAAGAAAACGGGCTCGCGGTAGGCGCCATAGACCCGCTCCAGCACCTCGCGAATCTCGTAGAGGGTACAGTAGGCCCGGGCGCAATCGAGCATCGCGGGCATCACGTTGCGATCGGCCGCGGCCGCGGCGCGGAGCGCCTCCAGACTCCGCTCGACGCCCGCCGCATCCCGCTCGGCGCGCAGCCTGGCGAGCCGCGTGCGCTGGGCGCGGTCCGCTTCCTCGCCGATCTGGAGGATCTCGACCGGCGCTTCCGCTTCCTCGATGAACTCGTTGACGCCGACGATCACTCGGCGGCCCTGCTCCACTTCGGTCTGGAACCGCGCGGCGCTCTGCGCGATCTGGCGCTGGAACCAGCCACTCTCGATCGCGGCGACGACTCCGCCCTGTGCGTCGATTTCCGCGAAGAGCCCCTCCGCTTCGCGCTCCATCTGGTCGGTGAGCGCCTCGACATAAAAGGAGCCGCCGAGGGGATCGGCGACGTTGGGCACCCCGGTCTCATGCGCGAGGATCTGCTGGGTGCGCAAGGCCACCCGTACCGATTCTTCGGTAGGGAGCGCGAGCGTCTCATCCAGCGCATTGGTGTGCAGCGATTGCCCGCCGCCCAGCACGGCCGCCAGGGCCTGGTAGGCCACCCGCACGATGTTGTTCTGCGGCTGCTGGGCCGTCAGCGTTACTCCGGCGGTCTGGCAATGGAACCGCATTTTCCAGCTGCGCTCGTCGCGGGCGCCGTAGCGCTCCCGCAGGTGCCGGCCCCAGATCCGCCGCGCTGCGCGCAGCTTGGCGATCTCCTCGAAGAAATCGTTGTGCACGTCCCAGAAGAAGGAGAGCCGGGGAGCGAACGCGTCCACGGCCAGGCCCCGGGCGACCCCGTGCTCCACGTAGCAGAAGCCGTCGGCCAGGGTAAACGCGAGCTCCTGCGCCGCCGTGGCGCCCGCTTCCCGGATGTGATACCCGGAAATCGAAATGGTGTTCCAGCTCGGCGTGTGCTCGGCCGCCCACTCGAACATGTCGACGATGATCTTGAGCGCCGGCTCGGGCGGGTAGATCCAGGCGTGCTGCGCCATGTATTCCTTGAGGATGTCGTTCTGCACCGTGCCCTGGATCAGCCCGAGGTCGATCCCCTGGCGCTCCGCCGCCGCGACGTAGAAGCAGAACAGGATCGCCGCCGGGCCGTTGATGGTCATGGAGGTGGAAACCCGGTCGAGCGGGATGCCGGCGAACAGGTCCTCCATGTCCCGCAGACTCGAGATCGCGACGCCGCACTTGCCGACCTCGCCCTCGGAGCGGGGATGGTCCGAGTCGTAACCCATGAGCGTGGGGAAATCGAAGGCCACCGAGAGTCCGGTCTGGCCGCGCCCCAGCAGGAACTTGTAGCGGCGATTGGTATCCTCCGCAGTGCCGAACCCGGCAAATTGCCGCATGGTCCAGAGCCGGCCGCGGTACATCGTGGGGTGGATGCCGCGGGTGTACGGATACAGCCCGGGCAGCTCGCCCGCATTGCCCAGGCGGTGCTCCAGGTCGAGCGGGGTATAAACCGGCTCGACTTCGCGCCCCGACACCGAGCTGAATTCGGCGCCCTCGCGCAGCGGCAGCGCGGCGTAGAGCACGCGCCACGCGTCGACCTCCTCTCGCAGCCGTTCGAGCTCCCCGTCCGCGCTCATACCCGGGCTCCCTCCTTGAGACCCGCCACGATCTCCGCGGCCAGCTCGTAGGGGCTGATCCGGCCGGCCACCACCTCATCGATCCGTTCCCGCAGCAGCGCTTCGGCCCGCGTCTCGCCCCAGACCCAGCGCTGCAGGGTGCGATCCACGACCTCACGCGTGCGCGCGGCGAAGCGCTTGCGCCGCCGGACATCGAGCTCGCCGTGCTGCTCCATCCAGGCGTGGTGGCGCTCCAAGGCGTCGGCGAGCTCCTCGACGCCCGCGCCGGTCGTGGCCGTGGTCAGGAGAACGGGGGGCTCCCAAGGTGGACTGGCGGAAGGCGCTGACAATGAGGACGGACCGCCCTTTCCCATTCCGTCCGTCTGTCCGCCGGTCCGACCGTGCGACTTTCGCATCCCCTTGAACGCATTCCCACGCCGGAGTCCCTGCGCTACCTCGATCTCCCTCGCGAGGTTTGCCGCGCCGGGACGATCGGCCTTGTTGATCGCGTAGAGATCCGCAATCTCCATCAGCCCCGACTTGAGCGCCTGAATTCCGTCGCCCGATTCGGGCACCAGGACCAACACGGTGCTGTCGGCCATGGTGGTCACGGCCAGCTCGGACTGCCCTACCCCGACCGTCTCGATCAGGATCCGATCGAATCCGCCGGCATCGAGCACGTCGCACACTTCGCGCGTGCTGGTCGCGAGGCCGCCCAGCGAGCCCCGCGTGGCCATCGAGCGGATGTAGACGCCGTGATCCAGCGCCACCGCTTCCATCCGGATCCGGTCTCCCAGGAGCGCGCCACCCGAATACGGGCTGGTGGGGTCGACGGCCACCACTGCGACCGTCCAACCGCGCCGTCGCCAGAGCTGGACCAGTTGCTGGGTGAGCGTGGACTTGCCCGCCCCGGGAGGTCCGGTGATCCCGACGCGGCGCGCGTGGCCGAGCCGCCGGTGCACGGCCGCGAGCAGCCGCTCGAAGCCGGGCCGGCCGTTCTCGACCTGTGAAATCGCCCGCGCCAGTGCGGCCGTGCTTCTTTGCCCGAGCCCCGCGAGCAATGCCTCGGATTCCATGGCTGCAAGGTATCAGAGCACTACAGCAACAGCCAGCCGCCGAGCCCGAGCAGGAGAGCGAATCCGCACACATCGGTGAAGGTGGTGACGAATACCGACGAGGCGATCGCGGGATCGATCCGGAAGCGTTCCAGCAACAGCGGAATGAAGGCTCCCGCGAATCCGGCGACGAAGAGATTGCCGACCATAGCCAGGCAGACCACCACGCCGAGCATGGGAGGCTGACGGAAGGCCAGCGCGGCCAGCGCCACCACCACGCCGTTGGCCACGCCGCAGGCCAGCCCGACCATGACCTCCTTGCCGATCACGGCCACGAACGCGGTCGGCGCGATGAGCCCGAGGGCCAGTCGGCGCACGGTGACCGCCAGAGTCTGGGTGCCCGCGTTGCCTCCCATCCCCGAAATGATGGTCATCCAGGCCGCAAGCGCGGGCAGCGCGCGCACCACATTGGTGAAGACCGCCACCACCGCGGCCGCGACGAACGCGGTGAGCAGGTTGACGAACAGCCAGGGGAGCCGCGTCTTCACCGCCTCGAACCAGCGGGCGCCCAGGTCTTCTTCCGCGGAAACGCCGCCGAAGCGCAGCAGGTCTTCGGTCGCTTCCTCCTCCACGACGTCCGACACGTCATCAAAGGTGATCCGCCCCAGCAGCCGGCCGTTCCGATCCACCACCGGAATGCTGGGTACGTTGTACCGGGCCATGAGCCGGGCGACTTCCTCCTGGTCCACTTCGGGACCCACCGTCACTCCGGGCTCCTCCATGAGGTCGCGCACCGGGCGCTCCGGCGCGCTGAGCACCAGCCGCTTGAAGCCGAGCACGCCGGTGAGCCGGCGCGCGTCGTCGACGACATAGGTCTCGCTGAAGTCCTCGATCTCTTCGGCCTGCCTGCGGATGCTCTCCACCGCGTCGCGCACGGTGTCGTCCTGCCGCACCGTGACCATCGCCCCCGTCATCAGGCCGCCGGCGGTGTCCTCCTGGTACTCCAGCAGCCGCTCGACCGTGGTGCGTTCCTCGAAGTCCACCTGCGACAGGATGCGCTGCTGCTGCTCCGGGGCCAGTTCGCCCAGGATGTCGGCAGCATCGTCGTCGGGCATTTCCTGCACGATGTCCGCCGCCTGCTGCGGGGAGAGCGCCGCGAGCGTAGCCTCGGCGTGCTCCTCTCCGGGCATCTCGACCAGCGCTTCGCCGGTGAGATCGGGCGGCAGCAGCTTGGCGATCTCGACCCGCTCGTCCTCGTCCGCCAGGGCGAGCACATCGGCCAGGTCCGCGGCTTCCAGAAGGCGCGCGCGCGCCAGGAACTCGCTCACCTTGCCTTCGCGGAGCAGGGCGATGAGGGCCTGCGGGGGCGGCCGGCGGATCACGCGGTGCGATCGAGCGGAGTGGATGCCGGGGAGCCGCGCCGCACCAGTACGCGTTCCACGCGGGTGGCCGACGCCAGCAGCACATCGAGCTCGAGCCCCCGCAGCAGGAAACGCTCGCCGCTCGCAGGGAAGCGGCCAGCCAGCTCGACCAGCCGCCCGCCGATCGTGGTGGCCTGTCCGGGCGGCAGCTCGACACCGAAGCGCGCTTCGATGTCCGTCACGGGCGTCCCGCCTTCGGCCTCCAGCAGCTCGGGCCCCGCGGGCGCGGGGGGCCGCGTGGCCGCCATGTCCTCATCGACGATCTCGCCCACCAGCGCGGCCAGCAGATCCTCGAGCGTCACGATGCCCAGCGTGCCTCCGAATTCGTCCAGCACCACGGCCAAGTGGCGCCGCTCGCGCTGCATGTCGAGCAGCGCGTCGCCGCAGGGCCGGCTCGCCGGCGTGACCGCCACCGAGCGAACCGGCACGGGATCGCCGGGCTTCAGCCGGAAGAGATCGAAGGCGTGCACCATGCCGATGATTTCGTCGAGGGTGCCGCGATACACGGGCAGCCGGCTGTACCCGGTCTGGATGAAGGCCTGGCGCACCTCCTCCTCCGAGGCCTCTTCCGGAATCGCCACCAGCTTGGTGCGCGGAGTCATGACCTCGCGAACCACCCGTTGCGAGAAGCTGATCACTCCCCCCACCCGCAGGAGCTGCTCGTCGGGCGCGGCGCCCGCCGCCGCGCGCTCGCGCCAGAGCTCCGTGATCAGCGCCTCCGGCTGGACGGACGGCGCGGGCAGAATGCCGGCCAGCACCGCCGACCACGGGCGCAGGAAGGGCTGCAGCCGCTCGGCCACCCGCGGCGCGCGCCGGCGGGTTAGGAAACGGGGCAGCACGTAGCCGCTCAGCATCACGGTCGGCAGCGCCACGAAGACGAGCAGCAGGCCGAACTCGGCGAGCCGCGCGCCGGCGAACATCGCCGGGAACACCGCCCCCAGGATCGCGATGCCGAGCGTCGTGGTGACGGAGGCGGCCGCGAGGTCGCGCTCGAGCGGTGGGAGCCAGGCCAGCGATTCCGCGCCCCCGCGAAGCCGTCGCGCCACCACGTCGGCAAGCAGGGTCCGGCTCGAGGTAATGAGCGCGGCGGCGGCGGTGGCGCCGAAGACCGTGAGCCCGAGGCCGAGCACCGCGAGGGTCCAGATCATGACGACGGCTCCGCCGGAGCGGCGGCGGCGGATCCGACCACCTGCGCGAGAGTAACCCGGCGAATGCGCCGGCGGACTACCTGATCCACGGTGAGCCGGAAGCCGTCCAGCTCCAGCGTCTCGCCGGGACGCGGCACCCGCCCGAACAAGGTCAGCACCAGTCCACCGACCGTGCTGACGTCTTCTCGCGCGAAGTTGTGCCCCAGCTCCGCTTCGAGGTCCGCCAGGGGAACCCCGCCCTGCACCGCCCAGCCGCCCTCGGGCAGCCGCTGCACTGGCGCGATCTCGTCGGTGTCGTACTCGTCGCGGATCTCGCCGACGATCTGCTCCATCACGTCTTCCAGCGTGACGATGCCCGAGGTCCCCCCAAATTCGTCCACCACCACCACCAGGTGGCTCGCGCTGCGCTGAAAGTCCCGCAACTGGCGATTGAGCGTCTTGGCTTCGGGGACAAACCCCACGGGTCGGATGAGCGGGTGCCAGTCCGCGGGTCCCGTCTCGGGTCCGAGGCCGGGCAGCAGGTCCTTGGCGTAGATGACGCCGATCACCGAGTCGGGATCGCCGTCCAAGACCAGCAGGCGCGAATGCTCCGCGTTGCGGAACGTCTCGACGACCTGCTCCCGGCTCGCCGAGAAGTCCACCGCCATGATGTCAAGCCGCGGCGTCATGACCTCGGCGACGGTCATCTCGGCCAGGCCGAGGATGCCGGTCAGCATCTCCCGTTCGGTGGGCTGCGCCGCCCGAGGCGCGCTGCGCCGGCCTTTGAAGCCGCGGTCCATCCAGGCCACCAGCACCAGGAAGGGCCCGAACAGCGTGAGGGTGTGCTGCACGAAACGGCCATCGAAACGGATCAGGCCCGGCTCGTTGGCCGCCCACAGCCGGGGCAAGAGCTCGCCCGCGATCCAGACCAGCAGCACGCCCAGGAATAGCCGGGCGAGCGCCAGCGGGAGCGGCCACGCCCACCAGCCGAGCGCGGTGCCGGCCAGCGCGGCGGCCATGGCCAGCAGAGCCAAGTGCACCACGTGCAGGCTGCGGGCGGGGGTCAGCCGGCCGCCCGGCGGGCCGCCCGAAGGACTCAGGAGGCGGGGCACCCCGGCATCGTCGTGCTCGGCCAGCGCGACCAGCGCGGACCACAGCGTGAACACGCCGGCCAGGATCGGCGCCACCCGGAGCTGCAGAGCCGCCAGCAGGTCCCGGATCATCCGAGCGCCTTCACGTAGCGCTCCTGGCGGCGCCACATGGTGGAGTCGGCTCGCTCCGCGCCCTCGGGATGCTCGTAGCCGAGCACGTGCAGCACGCCGTGCACCACGAGGCGGCGGAGCTCCTGGCCGAGCGGAATGCGCCGCGCCCGGGCCTCCCGCGTGGCGACCCAGTGGCAGATGTAGATGTCACCCGCGAGCGCACCATCGGGAAGAGCGAGCGGGAAAGCAAGTACATCGGTGGGGCGAGGCGCCCCCTTCCAGAGGGTATTGAGCGCGCGCATCCGGTCGCGGCCGAGGAAGGTGATCGAGAGCACCGCGCGACGGCGCTCTCCGCGCAGCACGATCTCCGCGGCCCGAACGATAGCGGCTTTCGAGAGCGGCGGGTGACGTCCCGCCACCGTCACCCGGTCCGCCCGTCCGGCCGTCCGGCCATTAACCGCTCTGATCCGCGGCATAGGCCCGGATGATCTCCCGCACCAGTCGGTGCCGGATCACGTCGGCGTCGCCCAGGTAGCAGAACGCGATGCCGTCGATTCCGGGCAGAATCCGCTCGATCTGGATCAGGCCGGACTCTTCCCGCTTGGGCAAGTCGATCTGGGTCTTGTCGCCCGTGACAACCACCTTGCTGTTCACGCCCAGTCGGGTGAGGAACATCTTCATCTGCAGCCCGGTGGCGTTCTGGGCCTCGTCTAGAATGATGAAGGCGTCGGACAGCGTGCGGCCGCGCATGTAGGCGAGCGGCGCGATCTCGATGGTCCGCTGCTCCAGCGCCTTCTGCACCCGCTCGGGCGGCATCATGTCCTCCAGCGCGTCATACAGCGGCCGGAGGTAGGGATCCACTTTGGCCTGGATATCCCCGGGGAGGAAGCCGAGCGATTCGCCGGCCTCGACCGCGGGGCGCGCCAGGATGATGCGCTTGACGCGCTTGCGCGCCATCGCCTCGACGGCCTTGGCTACCGCTAGGTAGGTCTTGCCGGTGCCGGCGGGCCCGATGCTCACCACGATGTCGGTGGTGGCGATCGCGTGCACGTAGTCGCGCTGGCCCTGGGTCTTGGGCGAGATCGCGCGGCGCAGCCCCGGCAGCACGATCTTCGATTCGCCTCCCGCAAGCGGCCCGTCGGACGGCACCCCGTCGAGCACAAACCGATGGACGTCCTCGGGGGTGACCGCTTCGCCGATCCGCGCCACATCGAGCAGCGCCTGCGCCACCGCCGCCGAGCGATCGACCTGCTCGGCCGTCCCGCTCAAGCTGAGGGTGTCCCCCCGCAACGACACCCGCGCGCCGGTGGCGCGCTCGAGCTCGTCCAGATTGGCGTCGTTCACTCCGGCCAGGAGCAGCGGATCGGCGCCCTCGATGCTCAGGCGCTGGGTCACCAGGTCGACCGGGTGGTCGGTCTTCATGGCCGCACCGCCAGATGAAGCGCCGCCAACTCCGCCTCGCCCACCAAGGTGGGAGCTCCCTCGAAGAGCGCGCGCGCGGCGGTGGTCTTGGGGAAGGCGATCACATCGCGCAGCGA
This sequence comes from uncultured Gemmatimonas sp., assembly GCA_964649225.1. Lineage (GTDB taxonomy): Bacteria > Gemmatimonadota > Gemmatimonadetes > Gemmatimonadales > GWC2-71-9 > JABFSM01. The sequence goes on from CAZYPO010000002.1 coordinate 16,263, forward strand.
GGTCGCGCCGGCGAGCAGCATGGTCACCCGGTCAAATCCGATCGCGAAGCCACCGTGGGGCGGCGCGCCCGCCGCCAAGGCGTCCAGCAGAAAATCGAAGCGCCGCCGGATCTCCTCGGGCGAAATGCCGAGCCGGCGGAAGATGTCGCGCTGCACCGCGGGATCGGTGATCCGGATCGAGCCGCTGCCCAGCTCCACGCCGTTGTAGACGGCGTCGTAGTGCAGGGCGCGGCAGCGCGCCGGATCGCTCTCCAGAAACTTCACGTCATCGGGGTGCGGCGCGGTGAAGGGATGGTGCGCGAAGGTGTACGCACCGGTCGCCGGATCCGGCTCGAACAGCGGGAAGTCCACCACCCAGAGAAACGCGTGCGCGGTGAGCCGCGCCGGCGCCAGCCGGCGGATCAGCGCGCTCCGCAGCGCGTGCAGCGCGGGTGAGGTGACGTTGTCGCGCCCCGCGGCCGCGAGGAGCAGATCGCCCTCCACGCCGTCGATGGCGGCGAGCGTGCTGGCGCCCAGCGCCTTAACGCCGGGTCCTTCCCAGCCCGCGGCCCGGCGCACCCAGAACAGCGCGCTGCCCCCGGCTTCCTTCACCGTGGCGGTGAGCGCATCCAGATCCTTGCGCGAGAGCGCGCTGCCTCCGGACACCACAATCCCGCGCAGGCGCCCCTCACCCGCCACGGCCTCGCGCAGGAACGGCGCCGCGTCGGCGCCGAGCCTGCCCGTGAAATCCGCGATCGGGTACCCATAGCGCAGATCGGGCTTGTCGCTGCCATAGCGCTCCATCGCCTCGAGCCAGCTCATCCGGGGGAACGGCCGCGGCGCCTCGTAGCCCGCTTCGTCCCAGAGGGCGGCGAGGACCACCTCGATAACCTGGAGCACATCCTCCTGGGTGACGAAGGAGGCTTCGACGTCGATCTGGGTGAATTCCGGTTGCCGGTCGGCGCGCAGATCCTCATCGCGGAAGCAGCGCGCGATCTGGAAATAGCGATCGAAGCCGGCCACCATCAGGAGCTGCTTGTAGATCTGGGGCGACTGGGGCAGCGCGAAAAACTCGCCGCGATGCAGGCGTGACGGCACCAGATAGTCGCGCGCTCCTTCCGGGGTCGGCTTGGTCAGGATCGGGGTCTCGATCTCGAGGAAATCGAGCTCGCTGAGTGCGCGCCGCGCGCGCTGCGCCAGCCGGTGCCGCAGCATGAGATTGGCCTGCAGCTCGGGGCGCCGCAGGTCGAGAATCCGGTATTTGAGGCGCAACTCCTCCGCGGCGAGCTCTTCGTTTTCCTTGCGCGCCACCGGGATCGCGGGGGTCACCGCGGGGCCGCAGAGCTCGAGCTGGGAGACCTGCACCTCCACCTCCCGCGAGGCCATCGTCTCGTCCCGCGCGGCCTCGGGCCGTAGCGACACGGTGCCCGCCACGAGCACCACGCTCTCGACGCCGCAGCCGGCCGCGCGCTCGAGCACCTCCTGGGGAGTGAAGGCGGGATCGAAGGAGAGCTGCACCAGCCCGTGACGATCCCGGAGATCGATGAAAATGAGTCCGCCGAGATCGCGGCGGCGGTGGATCCAGCCCCCCAGGCGTACCGCGCGACCGACGTCGGCGCGAGTCAGCAGAGCGCCGGAGTGCGTGCGCAACGAGGTGGGTAGCATCGCGCAAACGTAACGGGCGCTCCGAGGGGGATCAAGCAAACTTCGACGTTATCTTGGACGGGATGTCCGCCACCTTGCTGGACCTCACGCCGGCCGCGGCCACCGCCACCTTGCGGCGCTGGGTCAAAGACCACGGCCTGCCCGCCTATCGGGCCGGCCAGCTGCATCGCCGGCTCTGGCAGGCACCAGTCGGATCCTGGCAGGAAGCCACCGAGCTTCCGCTCGCGCTGCGGGCCCGGCTCGAGGCCGAACTGCCGCTGCCGCGCCTCCACCCGGAAACCGTGCAGCAGTCGAGTGACGGAACCCGCAAATACCTCTGGCGGCTGACGGACGGCGAAGCCATCGAGTCGGTGCTGATCCCTTCCGGGAAGCGCCGGACCCTCTGCGTCTCCTCGCAGGCGGGCTGCGCGCTGGGCTGCGTCTTCTGTGCGACGGGGAGGATGGGGTTCCGCCGCAATCTGTCGGCCTGGGAGATCGCCGCGCAGGCGCGCGAGATCGTACTGGCCGATCCCGGGGACCGGCCCACCAACATCGTCTTTATGGGGATGGGCGAGCCGCTGCTCAACTGGCCGGCCGTGAGCACCGTGCTTTCCATTCTCAACGATCCCGCGGGACTGGGCATCGGCGCGCGCCACATCACCGTGTCCACCGTGGGCATTCTCCCGGGCATGGCCGAGCTGGCCAAGCGCCCGGAGCAGTTTCGGCTGGCCATCTCGCTCCACGCGCCCAACGCCGGCGAGCGCCTCCGCCTGATGCCCGTGCAGCGGAAGTACGGCCTGGAACAGGTGCTTGACGCCGCGCTCGCCTTTCGGAAGCGGATGACCTTCGAGTATGTCCTGATCGCGGGGAAGAACGACGCCGATGCCGATGCCGATCAGCTGGCCAAGCTGGCCCACCGGCTCGGCGCCCACGTGAACCTGCTGCCCCTCCACCCCGGCGGGGCCCCCGGACTCACCCCAACCTCGGGCAACCGGATTCGGGCCTTCGCGGAGCGGCTGCGGAACCAGGGGGTGGAAGCGGTGGTGCGGAAGAGCCGGGGACTCGACATCGCCGCCGCCTGCGGCCAGCTCTTCGTAGCCGCGGAAAAGCAGCGCCGCGCCCGGCGCAGCACGCCGACCCTCGAAACTACTTGAACCTCACGACCTCAAGTATTACTTGAAGTAAATGACCCTCCGGACCGCGGTCATCGCGCTGCTCCGCTTTACGCTCCGGATCTTCTTCCGGCGGGTGGAAATCGAGGGCAGCGAAAAGGTTCCGCCCGCTGGCCCCCTGATGTTCGTGCTCAACCACCCGAATTCCCTGGTCGACCCCGTCTTCGTGCTCTGTCTGGCCCAGCGGCCGGTCTCCTTCCTGGCCAAGGCCCCGCTCTTCCGCATTCCGTTGGTCGGCTGGCTGATGGGCGCCGCCGGCTCGATCCCGGTGCAGCGCCGCCAGGATCCCGGGGCGGACCTGAGCAAGAACCGCGAGATGTTCACGCGGGTGCGCGCCCACCTCGTGGTGGGCGGCGCCGTGGCGCTGTTCCCCGAGGGAACCAGTCACAGCGATCCCCGCCTCAAGCCCATGAAGACCGGGGCCGCAAGGATCGCCCTCGGCGTGGTCAGCCCGACGCCGCTGCGCATCCAGCCGGTCGGGCTCTTCTACACCAACAAGCAGACCTTCCGGAGCGCCGCGCTGGTCTACTACGGCGATCCGTTCGAGGTCTCCCCCGCCCCGCTGGACGCGGCAGGCGAGCCGCCACCTGAGCAGGTCCAGCAGGTCACCGACCGGATCGCGCGGGCGCTCGGCGAGGTGACCCTCCAGGCAGACGCCTTCGAGGCCCACGATTTCGTGGCGCGCACCGAGCGCATCCTGGCAAGCCAGCGACGCGAGAGCGACGACGCGCCGAGGCCGGAGTTGGCCGACGAGTTCGCCTTCCGGCGCCGCATCCTGGCGGGCTACAACGCGCTGCGCGAGCGTGATCCGGGCCGGCTGGAGCGGGTGCGCCGCCGGGTCAATCGTTACGAGGACCGACTGCGCGGCGCGGGGATCGATCCCTGGGATGTCCCGGTGGGCAGCTTCCGCACCAGCCGGGTGCTGCTCTACATGGGACTCTTTCTGCTCCGTTTCGCGCTGCTGCTGCCGCTCGGCCTTCCCGGCCTGCTGACTCACTATCTCCCGTACCGGCTCGTCGGCCTGCTTTCCCAGCGTGCGGTTGGGAAGTACGACGACATCCTGGCCACGGCCAAGGCGACCGCGGCCTTCATCGTTTTCCCGCTCACCTGGCTGTTGCTCGGAATCCTGTTCTGGCGCTGGGGAGGACCGCTGGCGGGAGCCGTCGCCCTGCTGCTGGCCCCGCCGAGCGGCTATGCGGCGCTCCGCCTCGTCGAGTTGGCCGATCGCGCGTTAGGCGCGCTGCGCGCGCTGGGACTCTGGCTGCTGGGCCGCAGGCAGTTCCTGCATCTGCAGCTGGAACGGCGGGTGCTGCGGGAAGCTATTCTGAAGCTCGCGGCGGAGCTTGGGGTGTGAGGTCATGACCAGTGTTTCGCTCGCTCCCCCTCAGGATTCTCGCTTACCGCTTCGAACCAACAATCTGCGCGATCTGTGTAATCCGGGGGCGATGTTGGTCAGCCTCAGGGCCGGATGCCGGGCGGCGGGCGATAGTCGTCGCCCAGCAACACGGTGACATCCACGCGCAGCAGCGTGTCGATCGCCACGCGCACCCGGCTGGTCCCCAGCGCACCGGCCACCCGAGAGGCCACCACCGAATCCCCGCGCCGCGCCAAGACCTGCGTCACCCGGACCGAATCGCTGGAAGTGCCGAAGTAGACCACGTCGAAACCCGCTCGGCGCAGCTCCCGCGCGGCAACGCGGGCCAGTCCCCGTCGCCCCGAGCCATTGAGAACTTCGACGATGACTCGCTCATCGCCCGCGAGGGCGGCGGGCGTGCTGTGGGGCGCACGCTCCTCGCCGCCGAGCAGCATCCAGCCAAGCACGGCCGCGGCCACCAGCCCCACGGCGATTAGGGCGAGGAGGCGCCGACGAGGCTGTTCCAAAACCGCAGGGTCGGTGGAGGGATGCTCCAGCCCGACTCGATCAGGTGCAGCATGCGCAAACGGGCCACTTCATACAGCACCCCTGGGGGATCGGAAGGAAATCGCTCGGCCAGCGCCGTGCGGTCGTGGCCCGGCGTGATTCGTCCGGGCTCGAGGAAATCGGCACAATAGAGCGCCCGGCCCACCATATCCCACTCGGCGAGCCCGACCGAGTGGTAGCGCACCGCATCGAGTATCCTCCGATCGGTCTCTCCCTCCGACTTGGCTCGCGCAGCGCTGGCTGGCCCGTGGCGGAGCTCGGCGGGCCCCTCGGAGGAGGGCGCGTAGGCTTCGAGCTCCGCGGGCGACGCGTTGCGCAGAGCGTCGTGCAGCCAGACCGCCCGGAGCCAGCGGTTGCGCTCCGAATCCGGCACGCCCATTCGCACGCTCCACCGCGCCACCAGCTCGGCGACACGCTGAATGTGGTGCAGCTGCTCCGGAGAGACTTGCGCCCACTCCGGCAGGGTGGGCAGAAGCTCGGAAGGAACACCCGGGGTCACAGAGGATGGTGACATCGTTTCCCCAATATATACGTGGCGCTCACCAGCCCAACCGCGCGAGTTCGGCCAGCTCGCGCTGCCAGAAATCTCGGGTCGCCAGACCAGGATGCGGAAGGGTGAGTCCCGGCTGCTCCATCGTGAGCTCGCCATAGCGAACCAGGTCGAGATCGAGGGTCCGCGATTCCCAGCGCTGCCGCCGTTCGCGTCCCGCCTCCGCTTCGATGCCGTGACAGGCCCCCAGCAGCTCGAGCGGACCGAGCGCGGTGTCGAGCGCGATCATCTGATTGAGGTAGGCGGGCTGGTCGCGGCCGCCCAGCGGCGCGGTCTCCTCGATCGTGCTCGCGCCGAGTAGCGCGGTGCCGGGCAGCGCGGCAAGCCGTTCCCGCGCGAACGCCAGGTGCACCACGCGATCGCCCAGATTGCTTCCCAAGGCGACGTAGGCGCGGACCGGACTCATCCCTCGAGGGCAAAATGGCGAGCGATCCCGCGCAGCTCGCCAGCCACCCGCTCGAGCTCCGCGATGGCGGTCTCCAGCTCGTTTTGTCCCTTGGTCGCCTCCATGGCCTCGCGGGTGAGCGCTTCGATCTGGCCTCGGGTCCGCTCGGCGGCATCGGCCAGCTGGCGGATCTGCCCGGACAGTCTGCGGCCCGCCGCCCCCTGGGCCGCCTCCGCTTCGGCGATGGCGCGGGCCTGCGCGCCGGCTTCGTGGGTGGCTTTCACGATGGCATCGAGCGCCTGGGCGGTGTCGGAGGAAAGCTCGCCCACGTCCTCCACCAGCTTGCGGCCGTGCTCCATCTGGGTGGCCACGGTCGAGACCTCGCGCGAGATGTCGCTCACCAGCCGGCTGGCATCGGCACCCGCGGCCGCGCTCTGCATCGCCAGCTGGCGGATTTCCTCCGCGACCACGGCAAACCCGCGCCCCGACTCGCCGGCGCGCTGCGCTTCGATCGCCGCATTGAGCGCGATCACGTTGGTCAGCTCGGCGATTTCCTCGATCGAGGTCAGGAAGGACCGGATCCGCGCGGTCGTCGCCCCCAGCGTGGCCACCGAGCGGGAACCGTCGCTCACGAACCCCTGCACCCGGAGCAGCCGATCCACCGCCCCCTCGACCTCCTTGCGATGTTTGGCGGCTGCGCTGGCCGCGTCGTCGCTGCCGCGCGAGGCGCGGGTCCCGGCGTCGGCGGCGAGGTCGGACAACCGGCTGAGCTCCGCGGTCGCCTCGAGCCCGGTGTGCGCGAAGGCCTCCTGGCTCGCCGCTTCGCGCCGCATGTTCTCGGAGGCGAGCTGCAGCGCAAGCGCGGAAGAGCGCAACGAGTCGGCGGCTCGCGCCAGCGCATGGATCTGGCCGGCGATCTGTTCCACCGTTTCGAAGAGCGGCCGGCGCAGCTCCGCGATGTGGATCGCCGCGGCAATCTGGGTCGCGAGCCCGCCGAGCGCGGAACGGTCCCGCGGCCGGTAGCGCATCCGGTGGCGATGCTCGAGCTCCAGCGTGCCGATGATCCGCTCCGCCTGCCGCAACGGATAGACCGCGACGGCGCGGACGTTCGGGTCGGGCCGGCTCAGCACCCGCTCTCTCCGGGTATCCTCGACAAACACCGGATCGCCGTCGGCCAGCACTCGGGCGCGCAGGAGGGCCAGGCCCGGATCGGGATCCCCGCGCTCTGGTCGGCCCGCTTCCGCCCGGTAGACCAGCGCCGGCCCGGCGGGCCCGATCCGGTACACCCGCAGATCGCCCCAGTCGAACAGACGATTGGCCAGCTGCTCGATCTGCGCAAAGGAATCGCGCAGGCTGAGATTGCTGGTGAGGGTGCCCTGCAGGGCGTGGACCTTGTTGAGGTCCTCCGCCGCGATCGCTTCTTCCAGCAGGGTGCGGGCCACCAGGCCGGACACGGTGAGCGCCAGCGCCACGACCGCCCAGCCGGCCGGATTGAGCTGCGCCAGCGACCAGACGATGATGGCCGTGCCCAGCATCGTCATCAAGAACGACACCATCTCCCAGCGCAGGATGAAGAGTCGCTCGTCCACGGCGAGCTTTCCGCGCAGCAGCAGGGAGAGGTAGAAGAGCACCCGGCTCACCACGAAGTAGGTCCCGGCCAGCAGCACCACCGGCGCGAGCAGGTCCAGCGTGAGGCTGCTCGCGCCGCTCAGCCGGACGGCCAGGGCGTAGAACCCGTAGGCCACCGCGAACGAGAGGGCTTCGCGCCCCGCGTTGACCGCGCCGCTCAGCAGCGGCTTGCGCAGCAGGCCCGAATCGGCGAGCAACACGCCGACCACCAGGCCCATCACGCCGACCGAGCCCGGGGCGGTCAGCGCGGCGACCAGCGCCGGAATGCCGGTCTGGCTCAGGTACGCGTACTTGCTCAGCCGGATGGGGGCGAAGCGGAGCAGGGCCGTCGCGACGACCACGGCAACCAGGGCAAAGGGGTAATCCCGCCAGCGCGGATCGGCCACCGCGGCGGCGAGCGCGAGGAGCGGCCCGGCCGCCGTCAGCAGCCGGGCATAGTGCCGCATCAGCCTGGCGGTAGGATCGCCGGCAGCCTCAGAGGAAATAGTCACCGACCGTCAGATTGTAGCGCTCGGGGTTGGTGACTTTCACGATGGAGCGCAGATGGGTCCCGTCGGGCCCGCGCTCGGTGAGGTCGACCAGGATGCCGGGCGGCGCCACCAGTCCGCCCAGGGCTTCGATGGCGATGCGCACCGAGGGGCGATTGAGCAGCTGGGCGTCCGGATTGGCCTGGGAAACGATGGCGACCTCGAGGGTGTCGAGGATGACGCAGGTCCCGATGGGATACACTCCCAGCAGGTTGATCAGCGCCTTCACCACGATCGGATCGTAGCCGCGCTTGGGGTTGTTCCACATTTCGCGCAGCACCTGGTCGGGCTCGATCGGCACGGTCTGATAGGAACGGCGCGTGGTCGCGGCGTCGAAGCCGTCGGCGACCGCCACGACCCGCGAAAAGATGCCCAGCGAGCGCGGCCGGATGGCGCGCGGGTAGCCGCTAAGATCGGTTTTCATGTGGTGCTCGTGCGCCACCAGGATGGGCATGTAGGGAATCTCCTGGTAGCCGCGCAACCCGAACAGCGTCATCGCGCCGCCCCAGGGATGCGCCTGGATGACGCGCCACTCTTCGTCCGCCAGCCCGTGCGTCTTGTTCAGGATGTCGATCGGGATCTTGGCCTTCCCGATGTCATGCAGCAGGGCGGTCATCCCCAGATCGTAGAGCTGCAGCTTGGTGAGCCCGATCTTCCGGCCCAGGGCCACGGCGAAAATGCAGACGTTGACCGAATGGGTGAAGGTGTACTCGTCGTAGTCGCGCAGCGTGGTAAGACCGATGATCGAGGTTTCGTTGGTCAGGACCTGGTCCACGATCATCTGCACCGCGCGCTTGACCTTCTTCACGCTGCTGGTGCGCCCCAGGCGAATGCTGTTCACCACTTCTTTGGTAACGGCCACGCCGTGCGAGTAGGTCCGCTTGGCGATCTCGCGCGAGGCCTGCGCGTCCAGCGGGTCGGCCACGTCGGATTGCGGCTCGAAATCGATGTGCGGGACGCCCGCGTTGGCCAGCCGCTCGACCAGCGCGATGTAATGGTCCTGGATGGTGCTGTCGGCCGAGACGCTCAAGAGAATGCTCAGCAGGGCCTGCCATTCCCGGCGCTCCACCCCCTCGTGGGTCCGGAAAATCCCGATGTCGAAGGCGCGCAGGGTGGTGAGCAGATTGCTGAAAGCGGCGAAGTTGTCGAGCTCGAGCCGCAGGCGGGTGCCGTTGATGAACAGGAAATCCCCCGACAGGCGCAGCTCAAACTCCGTTTCGCGGTCGAGCAGGGTGACGGCCGAGCTCTGCAGCTCCTCGAGCGCCTTCTGCACCGTCGCATTCTCCACCGGATACAACTTGAGCGCACGGAGCGCGGCGTAGAAGGTCAGCAGGAAACCACGGCCGGCATGCCGGAGGAAGCCTTCGTCGCCGGAGCCGGGGCCCTGACCGTGGTGATCGTCGCTCACAGGCGCCACTCCCGCAGAGCGCGGGCGGCCGCGTTCCGCACCGGCAGATCCTTGTCCATCACGATCCGCTCGAGCACGGCGCGCGCCTCGGGCGTCTGGAGCCGGGCAATCGCGTAGGCGGCGCAGGTGCGCGTCTCGGTGGATTCCCGGCGCCGGAACAACCGCCGCGGCTCCAGGATGTCGGCCAGCATGGGCAGCACCTCGGGCCCTCCCAGCGTCGCGTAGGCCTCGAAGAACTGACGGCGCTCCGCGCGCTCCAGCTCGTGGCGCGATTTCCCCTGCACCACCGCCTCGAGGCGCCGGATCACCGCCCGATAGCCCTTATCGACCACGATCCCGACCGCGGCGAGCCGCACCGCGCGATCGGGATCGTCGAGCGCGCGCTCCAGCGCGGTGAGGGCGCCGGGGGATCCGATGGCGCCGAGCGCCTCGACGGATTCCTTCCGAACCGCGGCATCGGGATGCGACACCAGCTTGTCGAGCGGGGGCACGGTCACCTGCAGCCGGAGCCGTCCGCACAGCGCTGCCGCCCCCACCAGCGCGGGAGAGGACGCCTCCTCGAGCAGCTGCACCACCATCGGGAGGTTGGCCCCGGCGAGCCGGTCGATCGAAGCCTCCAGGATGACGCGAAACCCCGGACGCTTGAGCGTCGGCAGGAAGATGATCATCGTCTCCAGCCCCTCCGCGCGCAGCTCGCCGAGCACCTGACCGACGTCGTCATCGTTCGGGAGCGCTTCGACCTCCTCGAGCGACTGCAGCAATTGGGAAAGGATGGCGGGCTCACTCAAGCGGGCCTGGAACGACAGCAGCCGCTCACGGTTCGCGGGCTCCAGCACCCGGACGCGCTCCGAGATGATGCGAAACTCCCGCAGCAGGCCCGCCACCACGCGGAACTCGCCGCGGTTCAGCAGGTTGGGGAACAGCCCGTCGAAAATATTGAGGATCTCGTCGCGCACCGCCGCGGAAGGTTGCAACTCGAACGTGTCGAGCAGGCCGTCGAAGGCCGCCTTGCGCGCGTCCCGGGTGTACTCGAGGTCGACTTGCAGCTTGAGCAGCCGGATTTCCTGTTCGTCCAGGAAGTAGAGCGTGGAATCGAAGTCCTCCAGTTCCTTGGGGCCCGGGGGACGTGAGGCGACATCATTGGCCACCTGGTCGCGGACCGCCGAGGTTTTTTCCGGATCCAGGCTCGCGTCGATGCCGCCCGGCATGCGCTGATCGAGCACGGGCCCCAGATCGGAGATGATCTCCGCGAACTGATAATCGATGAAGGTGAACTCCTGCTCCCATAGCAGCGTGAGCAGGTCGTCGGCGGCGTCGGTGGCGAGCAGCCGCGCCCGCGTCGCCACTTGCAGGAAGCCGACGATCTCGTCGTCCTCCGCGCCGGGACGCAGGTTGAGCACCCGCATGCCGTCCTTGTACAACATCCACGCGAAGCTTTCGGCCTTGACAGGCTGGTGATACACCACCTGCTCTTCCCAGATCAAGTCGGTCTCCACGACGTTCAGCGTCACCTGCTGCGTGGAGGACCAGATCGGCAGGAAAGCGTCGTGAATGGCCTGCTGCGCGCGCTGGTAGATCGGATTGTTGGGGAGGTACATCTGAAAGGCCCGCAGCCCCTTAACGATCGTCCGGATCAGCTCCTCGACCTGTTTCGCGGGCAAGGCGAGCTCAGCGCCGGTGGGCATCCTCATGGGCGAACCTCAGCGGCCTGTTGGGGCCGGAGAACGGTTGGGATGCTGCAAGATAGCATTGGGTCGCGGTTTAGCGCACGAGTCCGGGCAGTAATCGGGCAATTGATTTTCGGCTCTTGTTCGGTTAGACTATGGGGTCCATTTGGGTCGCCCGTACCCTCCAGGCAGGACAGCATTCCATGCCGCTCACCAAGCGCCAGAAGGAAATCCTGACCTTCCTCGAGGGTCACATTCAGTCCCGCGGCTACGCCCCCAGCTTCGAGGAAATCGCGGAGCAATTCTCCTTCCAATCGCTGGCCACGGTCCACGAGCACCTCACCAATCTCGAGCGCAAAGGTTACATCCGGCGCTCCTACAACGAGAGCCGCGCAATTGAAGTGCTGCCGCCCAAGGGCATCAGCGGGGCCAGCGAAATCCCCCTGCTGGGCGTCGTCGCGGCCGGGCTCCCGATCGAGGCCGTGCTGCACCAGGAAACCCTTGCCGTTCCCGACGGCATGCTCCCTACCCGCGGCCCCAACTACGCGCTGCGGGTGCGGGGAGACTCCATGGTCGACGAGCACATTGTCGATGGAGACTACGTCGTGGTGCACGGTCGCCAGAGTGCCGACAACGGAGAAGTGGTCATTGCCCTGGTCAACGGCTCCGAAGCCACGGTGAAGAAATTCTACCGCGAGCCCGGTGGCTGGGTTCGCCTGCAACCCGCCAATCCCGCCATGCAACCGCTGCGCTTCCCCGAGAACGACATCATGATCCAGGGGGTCGTGGTGGGCGTCATCAGGCGGTACTAGGCCCGGGAATCGGGGTCGGGAGCTGGGAATCGGGCGCCAATCGGCAAGCACCGATTCCCGATTGCCAACTCCCGATTCCCGCTGCCGTAATCTCTGCCTCCCAACTAAATTCAGGGCGCAATGGCGCGCACCTTCCTGGTCACGCTGCACTATGACGGCGGACAATTCGCCGGCTGGCAGCGGCAGGCAAAGGTGCGCACCGTCCAGGCGGAAATCGAGCAGGTGCTCGAGCGCATCTCCGAGCGGCCGGTACGGGTCCATGCCGCCGGGCGCACCGATGCCGGCGTGCACGCGCTGGGAATGGCGGCCAGTTGCAGCCTGCCCGACCGCTGGGACGCCCAGGCCCTGCGGCGGGCGCTGAATTCGCTGCTGCCGCCGGACTGCTGGGTCGCGGGAACCCAGCAAATGCGCGCAGGCTTTCACGCCCGCACGTGCGCCAGCGGCCGACGGTATCGCTACCTGATCGGGACCGATTCGGGGTCCCGCTCTCCTTTCCGGCGCCGCTACGAGTGGGCGCTCGGCGAGCCGCTCGACCGCGCTGCCCTCGACGCCGCGGCCGGAACGCTTCCCGGGGAGCACGATTTCAGCGCATTCAGCGTGCGGAGCTCGCCGCGGGCGCACAAACGGTGTCGCATCGTCGCTGCCCGGTGGGCGGAGCGTCCGGACGGCCATGGACTCAGTTTCGAGATCGCCGCGGACCGGTTCCTCCACCACATGGTTCGGATGCTGGTGGGCACCATGGCCGAGATCGGCCTTCGACGACGCGCACCGAGCGACATGAACCGACTTCTCGCCCTGGACCCGGGACTCCGCACCAGCCCTCCCGCCCCTGCCGAGGGACTCTTTTTCGTGGCCGCGGAGTACCCGGCGGAATGGGCGCTCCTATGAGGTGGACGCTCGCGCTCCCCTGCGTAGCGCTGCTCGCCGGCTGCGATCAGGGCGGCCGGGACGGCATCGTCCCGCCCGCCCGCGCCCAACGCAGCGCCGGGAACGCCGCTCTGTCCACCTCCCGTCGCACTGCGGTGGTGGACGCGGCCAACCGGGTCGCCCCCGCGGTCGTCTCGATCAACGTCACCTCTCGCCGCAAGATCGATCGCGGCCCCTGGGACTTCTTCTTCATCCCGCGGGAAACCGAGCAGCTGGTCCAGTCGTCGGGGACCGGCTTCGTGGTCAAGCCCGACGGAGTCGTCATCACCAACCAGCACGTCGTCGCCGGCGCCGAGAGCATCACGGTGACCCTGCCTGACGGAACCGACCTGGCCGGCACCCTGGTGGGCGAGGACGCGACCACCGACATCGCCGTGGTCAAAATTGACCGCTCGGGACTCCCCGTGGTTCCGCTCGGAACCAGCAGCGACCTGATGATCGGCGAGTGGGTCGTGGCGCTGGGCGACCCCTACGCCTATTTGCTCGGGAACAACGAGCCCACGGTGACCGCGGGCGTGGTGAGCGCCACGCACCGCAACATCCTGCCCAACGACGTGCAGCCCGGTCTCTACCTCGACATGATCCAGACCGACGCCGCGATCAATCCGGGGAATTCGGGAGGCCCGCTGGCCAATGCGCTGGGCGAGGTGGTGGGTGTCAATTCCTCCATCTTCACCGGGGGCGGTGGCAGCATCGGCTCGATCGGGCTGGGCTTCGCGATCCCAATCGAGCGGGCCCTCCGGGTGGCGGATGAAATCCTGCGCACCGGCAGCATGCGTCGCGCCTGGACCGGGCTCGAGGTGGCCGGCCCCGGCGCCATGCAGGACTGGAAGAGTCAGGGCGGCGTGACCGTGACCCGCGTGGCCCAGGACGGGCCGGCAGCGCGCGGCGGGATCACCGAAGGGGCGGTGCTCACCCAGGCCAACGGCCGCGTGCTGCGCAATTATCTCGACTGGGAAGCGGTGAAGCTCGACCTGCGTGTGGGAGACGAGGTGCGGGTGACCCTCAAGCGCGCCGGCAAGGAAGCGACCCACCGACTCACGACCGGCGATCTCCCCACCAGCACCGCTACCAAGGTGACGGTGCTCAAGGGGCTGGAGGTGGTCACCGTCACGCCCGCCATCCAGGGGGAGCGCGGGCTGCGCAGCTCGAAAGGCGCGCTGGTCCTGCGCGTCACCGACGAGGTGCGCCGTGGTACCGCGCTGCAGGAGGGCGACGTGATCCTCGCGATCAACCGCTCGCTGGTCACCACCGCGCGCCAGTTCGCCGATCTGCTCGAAGCCTCCCGCAACGAGCAGGCGTTCCGGATTTACTTCGAGCGTGGAGGGCAGATCATCTTCACCGATTTGATGTTCCGATGAGCGAGCCGCGCTGGCAATCGCCCCTCGGCACCCGCTACGCCTCCCCCGCGATGCAGACGCTCTGGGGCGAGCCGCATCGCGTCGGCCTGTGGCGGCGGATCTGGCTGGCGCTGCTGGAGTCCCAGCGCGAGCTGGGCCTGGCCATTCCCGAGCCCGCCATCGCAGACCTCCGCGCCCACCTCGACGACGCCGACCTGGCCGTCGCGGCCCAATACGAGCGGCGCTTCCGCCACGACGTCATGGCGCAGATCCACGCCCTGGGTGATCAGGCGCCCGCCGCGCGGCCGTTCGTGCACCTCGGCGCGACCAGCGCCTTCGTCACCGACAACGCCGACCTGATCGTCATCCGCGACGGCCTTCGCCTGCTGCTGGGCCGGCTGGCTGCGCTGCTCCGGGCGCTGGCCGCCTTTGCCGAGCAGCGCGCCGCGCTTCCCTGCCTCGCGTACACCCACTTTCAGCCGGCCCAGCTCACCACGGTCGGCAAGCGTGCGACGCTGTGGGCCCAGGATTTCGCCCAGGACGCCGAGGAGCTTTGCCACCGGATCGAAGCGCTGCGCTTGCTCGGGTGCAAGGGCACCACGGGCACCCAGGCTGCTTTCCTGGAGCTCTTCGAGGGAGATCACGCCAAGGTCCGGGAGCTCGACCGTCGGATCGCCGCGCGGCTCGGGTTCGACCAGGTGTTTTCCGTGACGGGGCAGACCTATCCCCGCAAGACCGACAGCGTCGTGCTGGACGCGCTGTCGGGCATCGCGCAGTCCGCCGCGAAACTTGCCGCCGACCTACGGCTCTTGCAGCACGAGGGCGAACTGCTGGAGCCCTTCGAATCCGAGCAGATCGGCTCGAGCGCGATGGCCTACAAACGCAATCCGATGCGCGCCGAACGGATCAGCGGGCTCGCCCGGTTCGTGATCTCGCTGCAGCAAAACGGGGCCCAGACCGCGGCGTCCCAATGGCTGGAGCGCACTCTCGACGACAGCGCCAACCGGCGGCTCGTACTGCCCGAGGCGTTTCTCGCCACCGACGCGATCCTGATCCTGGCCACCAACATCGTGACCGGCCTCGAGGTGCGGGAGGCGGTGATCGCCGCGCACGTCGCCGGGCAGATGCCCTTCATGGCCACCGAGCGCTGGATGCTCCTGGCTGTGGCCGCAGGAGGCGATCGCCAGGCGCTGCACGAGGTCATCCGCACTACGAGCCACGCGGTCGCCGTAGCGGTGGCCACCAGCGGCCCCAACGATCTGCTCGAGCGACTCTCGGCGCATCCGGCCTTCGCGCGGGTGCCGGCCGCGGCCCTCCGCGCCGAGCTTGATCCGGCGCGCTACACCGGTCGCTCGGCGGCGCAGGTCACCGAATTCCTCGGCGAACAGCTCGAACCGGTCCTGGCCCGCGCCGCGGCACATGCGGCCCCGGCCGCCACTGAAGAGGTGCGGGTATGACCGTGATGGCCGCGAGTCGATTGCCCTTGCCGCTCTGGCGCACCGGGAAGGTACGCGAGGTCTACGAATTCGACGCCGATCGGCTGCTTCTCGTCGCGAGCGACCGCGTCAGTGCCTTCGACGTCGTCATGAACGAGCCGGTGCCCTGGAAGGGCGCGGTGCTCACCCAGCTCAGCGCCTTCTGGTTCCGGCTGCTCGGCGCGCTGGGGCCGCACCACTTTCTCACCGCGGACGTGGACGAGATCGTCCAGGAGCGGCCCGGCCTCGCGCCGCACCGGGACGAGCTGTTCGGCCGCGCGATGCTGGTGCGCCGCACGGCGCCCGTGGCGTTCGAATGCGTGGTGCGCGGCTACCTCGCGGGCTCGGCCTGGCAGGAGTACCGCAAGAGCGGGACGCTCGCGGGGGAGCCGCTCCCTCCCGGCTTGAGCGAGAGTGCGCGCTTCGCTCTCCCGCTTTTCTCTCCGGCCACCAAAGCCGAAAGCGGGCACGACGAGAATCTCACGGAGGCCAGCTTGCAGGAGGCGCTGGGCCCGGCGCGCGCCGGGCAGTTGCGCGAGCGCAGCATCGCGCTGTTCTCCGCCGGCAGCGCGCACGCCGAGCGCCGGGGCATCATCATCGCCGACACGAAATTCGAGTTCGGGATCGCTGCTGCCGGAGAGCTCCGGCTGATCGACGAGGTGCTCACCCCGGATTCCTCGCGCTTCTGGCCGGCCGATCGCTACGAGGCGGGACGCAGTCAGCCCAGCTTCGACAAGCAGCCGCTGCGGGATTACCTGGCCGGCATCCGCGCGGCCGGCCACTGGAACGGGGACGCGCCGCCGCCGCCCCTTCCCACCGAAGTCGTGGCGGCCACCAGCGAGCGCTATCTCGAGGCCTATCGTCTGCTCACCGGCAACGCCCTGCCGAGGACGGCCTGATGCTGGTTGCCCCCGAGGGCCGCTTCTATGTCGGGCTGGCATGGCTCATCGTGACCGTGCTGGCGCTGTTGCACTGGTGGATCCCGCTGGCCCTCTGGCTGCCCATCGCCGTGTGGGTCATCGCGTTCTTCCGGGATCCCGCGCGCGAGGGACCTCGCGGTGCGGAGCTGGTCATCGCGCCCGCAGATGGCAAGATCGTGAGTGTGATCCCGATCGACGAGCCGGCGTTTCTGCAGGGTCCGGCCACCCGGATCTCGATTTTCATGAATGTCCTCGACGTGCACGTCAATCGCTATCCCGCGTCCGGGCGCGTCGCGTACCGCCTTTATTCCCGCGGCAAGTTCGGCCACGCGATGCCGGAAAAGGCGTCGGCCGAGAACGAGCAATGCTCCCTGGGCCTCGACACGCCGCGCGGACGCGTGCTGGTCCGCCAGATCGCCGGCTCGATCGCGCGGCGCATCGTCACCGATCATCAGCCGGGCGCGGAGGTGCGCCAGGCGGAGCGGATGGGACTGATCCGCTTCGGCTCCCGGGTGGATCTCTTCCTTCCGAGCGCCGCGGAGATCCTGGTGCACGCCGGCCAGAAGACCCGCGCCGGACAAACCGTGGTAGCGCGATGGAAATGACTCCGGAGCGAGGCTCGCGCGAAGGACTCCGCCGCGTGGTGGTGGTCATCCCGAGCGCCTTCACACTCGGGAATCTGTTCTTCGGGTTCTGGTCCATCATCATGGCGTTCAACGGGAATTTCCGGCAGGCCGGCTGGTTCATCCTGTACGCCGGCATCCTCGATTCGCTCGACGGGCGCGTGGCGCGCCGCATGGGCACGGGCAGCCGGTTCGGCGCGGAGCTGGACTCGGTCGTGGACATGGTGTCCTTCGGGGTGGCGCCGGCGCTGCTGATCTACTTTCTCGAGTTCACCACGGCCGGGCGCTTCGGCTGGATCGTCTGCTTCCTTTACGCCGCCGCCGCCGCGCTCCGCTTGGCCCGCTTCAACGTGCTGGCGCACGGCAAGCCGACACCGGGCTGGTTCGTCGGGCTGCCCTCGCCCGCCGCGGGAACCACGCTGGCCACCTACTACGCCTTCAGCCAGACGGAGCTGTATCGCCGCTCGCTCGCCTACCTGGACCTGTCCCACCAGGGCCTGGTCTACCTCTTGCTCATCGTCGCGGTCCTGATGTACAGCAAGGTCATGTACCCCCGCGCCTGGCCGGTCAATACCCGCACGCTTGGCGGCATCCTGGGTCTGCTGCTGGTGATCGTCATGCTGGCCGGAATGATCCTCATCCCCTCCACCTTCATCTTCCCGTTCTGCCTGGCCTACCTGACGTTCGGGGTCGTGCGCCACCTCGTCCTGATCTTCATCGACCGGGGGAGTCCCGAATGACCTGGCGGGTGCACGTGCGCATCCTCCCCCGCGCCGGCCTGCTCGACCCGCAGGGACAGGCGGTCGAGCACGCGCTCGCCGCGCTCCGCTTCCCCGAGGCCAGCAACGTGCACGTCGGCAAGGCCATCGCGCTCGACGTGGCGGCGCCCAGCGCGGCGGAGGCCGAGGCCAGGGTGCGGACGATGTGCGATCGCCTGCTCGCCAATCCGGTCACCGAGGATTACGAGATCGAAGTGGAAGCGGGAGGCGCGGCGTGATGCGGGTGGCCGTGGTGCGCTTCCCCGGCAGCAATTGCGAGCCGGAAGCCTGTCGCGCGGTCGAGCGGGCGGGCGGCGAGGCGTTCTACGTCTGGCACCGGGACGGCTCCCTGCAGAGCGCGGACGCCGTGCTGCTGCCGGGCGGGTTCAGCTACGGGGATTACCTGCGCAGCGGCGCCATCGCCCGCTTCAGCCCCATCATGGACGCGATCCGGCGGCACGCTGCGGCCGGCGGGCCTGTGCTCGGTATCTGCAACGGGTTCCAGATTCTCTGCGAGGCGGGACTGCTCCCCGGAGCGTTGGTGCGCAACGCCGAGCTCAAGTACCTCTCCCGGCCCGTTGAGGTGCGAATCGAGCGGACCGACACGCCCTTCACCAGCGCGTATCGGCCGGGCGAGCTGATCCGGATTCCGATCGGACACGGCGACGGACGCTACGTCGCCTCCCAGGCTGTGCTCGACGAGCTTGAAGCCAATCACCGGATCGTGCTCCGCTATGCCGGGCCCGCTGAGGCGGACTTTGCGGCCAATCCCAACGGCTCGCTCCGAAATATCGCCGGGGTGTGCGACCCGGAAGGCAACGTCGTCGGCATGATGCCGCACCCCGAGCGGCTGGCCGATCCAGCGCTCGGCTCGGACGCTGGGCACCGGGTGTTCGTTTCGCTAATAACGAGTGGATCCCTCACCCCTGAATCCTGAATCCTGAGCCCTATGTCGACGGACAAGCCCAGCAAGAACGAAGACGAATACTTCGCCCGGGAAGAAGCCGAGCGCCTCAAGCTGCTGCGGCAACAAGAGGCCGCCGGCCGCCTCGCCCGGGAACGGCAGGCCCATTTCATGAAATGCCCCAAGTGCGGCGCGACACTGCACACCGAGACGCTGCACGGCATTCAAGTGGACCGCTGCCCCGACTGCCACGGGATTTGGCTCGACCATAACGAGGTCGCCACGCTCATGAAGCACGAAGATCACGGGGCGCTGGGCCGGGTGATGAGCGACCTGTGGACCTCGCTGCGACGGCGGCGCACCACGTGACCCATGGCACCCTGGCCGTCGAGGCCCGGCCGTTCCCCGGGGAGCGGCCCGTCACGCCCGCCGTGGTGCGCGAGCACAATCTCAGCCCGGCCGAGTACGCCGAAATCCTCGCCATGCTGGGGCGCACCCCTACGCTCACCGAGTTGGGCATTTTCTCGGCGCTCTGGTCGGAGCATTGCTCCTACAAGCACACCAAGCCGGTGCTGCGCGGCTTTCCGACCACCGGGCCCGCCGTGGTGCAAGGCCCCGGAGAAAACGCCGGCGTGCTGCGCCTGCCCGACGGCTGGGCTGTCGCCTTCAAGATCGAATCGCACAATCACCCGAGCGCCGTCGAGCCGTATCAGGGCGCGGCCACCGGAGTGGGCGGGATTCTGCGCGACGTCTTCACGATGGGGGCCCGACCCGTTGCCCTGCTCAATTCGCTCCGGCTGGGGACCCTCGACGAACCGCGTAACCGCTATCTTTTCGCGGGCATCGTGAAAGGCGTCGGCGACTACGGCAATTGTGTCGGTGTGCCCACGCTCGGCGGGGAGGTCGCCTTCGCGCCGGGATATTCGGGGAACCCGCTGGTCAACGCGATGTGCGTCGGGCTGCTGCGCGAGAAAGACCTGATGCGCGCGCGGGCCCGCGGCATCGGCAATGTGCTGCTGGCCATGGGCGCCCGGACCGGCCGCGACGGGATCCACGGCGCCAGCTTCGCATCCGAAGAGCTCTCCGAGAAGAGCGAGGCCCGCCGCCCGCAAGTGCAGGTCGGCGATCCCTTCACCGAGAAGCTGCTGCTCGAAGCAACCCTCGAGCTGATCGAGGCCGGACTGACGGTCGGCATTCAGGACATGGGGGCGGCCGGGCTCACCAGCTCATCGGCCGAGATGGCGGCGCGCGGTGGAGTCGGCATCGAGCTCGATACCAGCCTGGTGCCCACCCGCGAGCCGAGCATGACCCCCTACGAGATCATGCTCTCGGAATCGCAGGAGCGCATGCTCGTCGTCGCGGAGCCCGATCGCGTCCCGGCCATCCAGGCGGTCTGCGCCAAATGGGAGCTGAGCGCGACCCCGGTGGGCAGAGTCACCGACGACGGGCTCTTCCGCGTGGTGCACGACGGGATCACCGTCGCGGCCATCCCGGGCGAGCGGCTGGTCGAGGGCTGTCCGCTCTACCAGCCCGAAGCGAGAGAGGACCCGGCCGCGGCGGCGCGGCGGGGCGCCGCGCCGCGCGGGAATCCCAGGGCCGACGTACTGGGCGCCCTGCCCCTCCTGCTCGACAACCCGACCATCGCCAGCAAGCGCTGGGTCTACGAGCAGTACGACTCGACCGTGCAGGCGGAGACCGTGCTCGCGCCGGGGGGAGACGCCGGCGTGCTTCGCGTGCCCGACACCCGTTTCGGGCTCGCAATCTCGGTCGACTGCAACCAGCGCTGGGTGGCGCTCGATCCCTACGAGGGGGGCAAAGCGGCGGTGGCCGAAGCGGCGCGCAATGTCGCCTGCACCGGTGCCGAGCCGCTCGGCATCACCGATTGCCTCAACTTCGGCAATCCCGACAAGCCGGAAGTCTTCTTCCAGTTCCGCGAGGCCTGTCGCGGTATCGGCGACGCCTGCCGGGCCTTCGGCACCCCGGTCACGGGCGGCAACGTCTCCCTCTACAACGAGAGCCCGAGCGGGGCCATCGATCCCACGCCGACGGTCGGAATGGTCGGGCTGCTGCGCGACGTCGCCCGGCGGGTCCCCAGTCATTTCAGCTCGCCCGGTGATCGCATCGTGCTGCTCGGAGTCGGTGTGGGCCACCTCGGCGGCTCGAGCTATTGGGAAGTACTGCACGATTTCGTGGGCGGCGCGCCGCCTCCGGTGGATCTCCCGGCGGAGCTCCGCCTGCAGCGTCTGCTCGTCGCGGCCGCCGCCCGGGGCCTGCTCCGCTCGGCTCACGATTGCTCCGATGGCGGGCTCGCCGTCGCGCTGGCCGAGGCATGCCTGGGCGGGCCCTATGCGGCCGCCACGCTGGGGGCGAGCGTCGAGCTGGCCAATCGAGCAGGCTTACTTCCCGAAGCGGTGCTCTACGGCGAGGACGCCGGACGCGTGGTCGTCTCCTGCGAGGCGGCGCACGCTTCGGAGCTGCTCGCGCTCGCCGGGGAGCATGGGGTTCCCGCTGAGAGTGTCGGAGCAGTGGGCGGCCCGGGGGGTCGGCTCGAAATCACCTTGCGCGACCGCGGTGCGAGCTTTGCATGGCAGACCGCGGAGCTGCGGCGGGTCTATTTCGATGCCATTCCCCGCCGCATGAAGACGGACGGCTGACCATGTGCGGCATCATCGGTGTCTCGAGTATCCAGGACGCGGCCCGGGTGGCCCATCTCGGGCTCTACGCCCTGCAGCATCGCGGCCAGGAAAGCGCTGGGATCGTCACCGTCGATTCCCAAGGGCGGTCCCACAACCATCGCGGCATGGGGCTGGTGGGAGAAGTCTTCCTCGAGCGCGATCTCCGCGAGCTGCACGGCGACGTGGCCGTGGGCCACACCCGCTATTCGACGGCGGGAAGCTCGGTGCTCGCCAACGCACAGCCCTGCGTCGCCAACTATCGGG
The DNA here is from genome assembly GCA_964649225.1 of uncultured Gemmatimonas sp. Lineage (GTDB taxonomy): Bacteria > Gemmatimonadota > Gemmatimonadetes > Gemmatimonadales > GWC2-71-9 > JABFSM01. Next base: position 37,843 of record CAZYPO010000002.1, read on the forward strand.
GCGGGCCGCTGGCGCTGGCGCACAACGGAAACCTCACCAACGCCACCGGCCTCAAGCGTGAGCTGGTCGAGCAGGGGGCCATTTTCCAGTCCTCCTCCGATTCGGAGGTCATCGTCCACCTCATTGCCCGATCGGCCGCCCCCGAACCCGAGGGCCAGATCCGCGAGGCGCTCTCCCGCATCGAGGGGGCCTACAGCCTGGTCATCGCGGTGGGGCGCACGCTCTATGCAGTGGTGGATGGCCGCGGATTCCGTCCTCTCGTCCTGGGCCGCCTGGGTGACGGGGTGATCGTGGCTTCGGAAACCTGCGCGCTCGATCTGGTCGGTGCCACGCTCATCCGCGAGCTCAAGCCGGGAGAGTTCGTGCGCATCGCCAACGGCGTGGTGAAGAACCTTGCGTCGCTCCCCGCCAAGCCGATCAGCCGCTGCGTGTTCGAGCTGGTGTATTTCGCGCGGCCCGACAGCACGATCTTCGGCGAGTCGGTCGATCGAGTGCGCCGGGAGCTGGGCCGCCAGTTGGCGCTCGAGCACCCTGCGCCCGGCGCCGAGGTCGTGTTCAGTGTGCCCGACTCGAGCAACGCGATGGCGCTGGGCTTCGCGGAACAGAGCCAGCTCAAGCTGGAGCACGGACTGATCCGCAATCACTACGTCGGCCGCACCTTCATCAACCCGACCCAGGCCCTGCGGGTGGCCAAGGTCAAGATCAAATTCAATCCGGTGCGTGAGGTAATCGCGGGTCGCTCGGTCGTGGTGGTCGACGACAGTTTGGTCCGCGGCACGACCAGCAAGGGCCTGGTCCAGATGATCCGCACCGCGGGCGCGCGCGAAGTGCACTTCCGGCTCGCCTCGCCCCCCATCACCGGGCCCTGCCACTACGGCATCGACACCCCCACAAAGGAAGAGCTCATCGCCTCCTCCCATTCCTCCGACGAGATCCGGGACTTCCTCGGCGTCGATTCGCTAGGCTACCTCTCGCTCGAGGGCATGCTGAAGGCCGCGGGCACCCGGAACGAGTTTTGCCACGCCTGTTTCTCGGGCCGATACCCGATTGCCGTGGAGACCGCATGAGCACCATCGGCCCGCAGCCGCTGGTCTACTTCTTCGGCCAGGGCCGCGCCGACGGCACCTCCGCGATGAAAGACATCCTGGGCGGCAAGGGCGCCGGACTCGCCGAGATGACTAACCTCGGCATCCCCGTTCCGCCCGGCTTCACCATTTCCGCCTCCCTCTGCGGCACCTATCTCGAGACCCGCAGCTTCCCGCCCCGCCTACGGCCGCAGGTGGAGGCCGCGCTGGGCCGGCTCGAAGCCGCGTGCGGCCGCGTGTTCGGCGGCGCGGAAGCGCCGCTGTTCGTCTCGGTCCGCTCGGGCGCCGCGCTCTCGATGCCCGGCATGATGGAAACGATCCTCAACCTGGGCCTCAACGACGCGACCGTCGAGGGGCTCCGGCGCATGAGCGGCAACGCCGCCTTTGCGTACGACTCCTACCGCCGCTTCGTGCAGATGTACGGCGGCGTGGTCTTCGACGTCCCGAAAAAGCTCTTCGAAGCGGTGCTGGAGCGCCGCAGGAAGCAAGCGGGCGTCCAGCGAGATATCGACCTGCCGGTGGACGCACAGCGCGAGCTGGTCGGCGAATACAAGGACCTGATTCGCCAGGCCAGCGGGAAGCCCTTCCCCGAAGACGCACAGGCGCAGCTCTGGGGTGCCGTGGAAGCCGTCTTCGAGAGCTGGAACACCCGGCGGGCCCAGGACTATCGCAAGCTGCACGAAATCCCCGAGACCATGGGCACCGCGGTCAATGTCGTCGCGATGGTGTTCGGCAACATGGGCGAGGATTCCGGCACCGGTGTCGCCTTCACCCGCGATCCCTCCACCGGAGAAAGCGCGCTCTACGGCGAATACCTCCTCAACGCGCAGGGAGAGGACGTCGTCTCCGGCGCCCGCACCCCGGAGCCGATCAGCCGGTTGCGCGAGCGTCTTCCGGAGGCCTATGGCGAGCTCGAGCGGGTCGCCCGCACCATGGAGCGGCACTTCCGCGACGTTCAGGACCTGGAATTCACCATCGAGCGCGGTCGCCTCTACATGCTGCAGACCCGCCGGGCCCAGCGCTCCGGGGCCGCGGCGGTGCGTATCGCCGTGGACATGGTGGACGAGGGGCTGATCTCGGAGGAGGAGGCCATCGCCCGGGTGCCCCCCAACGACCTGAACCAGCTGCTGCACCCGACCATCGATCCCAAGGCGCCGCTCGACCTGCTCACCACCGGGCTCCCCGCTTCGCCCGGAGCCGCCTCAGGCGCGGCCATCTTCGACGCCGATCGCGCCGAGGCGCTGGCCCGCCGGGGCGAGGCGGTCATCCTGGTGCGGCGGGAAACCAGCCCCGAGGATTTCCACGGCATGGTGCTCGCCAAGGCGATCCTCACCGCGCGCGGCGGGATGACTTCACACGCCGCGGTCGTCGCGCGCGGGATGGGCAAGCCTTGCGTGGCGGGCTGCCACGAGATGGAAGTGCACGATTCACCCGCGGGCTTCACCGTGGACGGCCGCTCGGTGGCCGAAGGCGAGTGGATCACCGTCGACGGCGCCACGGGTCGGGTCTTTGCCGGGCGCGCCCGCCTCATCCCACCCGAGCTTTCGGGACACTTCTCCCGCCTGATGGGCTGGGCGGACGGCCGGCGCCACCTGCGCGTGCGGGTCAACGCCGACACGCCGGCCGACGCGCACCGCGGCCGCGATTTCGGCGCCGAAGGCATTGGCCTCTGCCGTACCGAGCACATGTTCTTCGAGGGAGACCGCATCACGGCGATGCGCGAGATGATTCTCGCCTCGGACCAAGCGGGCCGGCAGCGCGCCCTCGCCAAACTGCTCCCGATGCAGCGCACCGATTTCGAGGGCATTTTCCGCGCGATGGAAGGCTTCCCGGTCACCATCCGGCTGCTCGATCCGCCACTGCACGAGTTCCTGCCGAAGGACGCCGCCGAGATCGAAGCGCTAGCCCTGCAGATGAACCAGAGCGTGGAAGCGGTCCGCCACACCATCGAATCACTCTCCGAGGTCAACCCGATGCTCGGGCTGCGGGGCTGCCGTCTCGGGATCATGTATCCCGAAATCACCGCGATGCAGGCCCGAGCCATCTTCGAGGCCGCCTGCACCGTGGCCGCCCGCAAGGGCCGGGTGCAGCCCGAGGTCATGATCCCACTGGTGGCGCACGTGGTGGAGTTCCGCAAGCAGGCCCTCATCGTGCGCCAGGTGGCGGAGGAGGTCTTCCGCGAACGCCAGCTCACCGTCCCCTATCTGCTCGGTACCATGATCGAGCTGCCGCGTGCGGCGCTCACCGCCGATGAGATCGCGCGCGAGGCGCAGTTCTTCTCCTTCGGGACCAACGACCTCACCCAGACCACCTGGGGCCTCTCGCGCGACGACGCGGGCGTCTTTCTGCCCGAGTACCTGGAACAGAACATCATCGAGAACGACCCCTTCATCGTGCTCGATGTCGGCGGAGTGGGCAAGCTCATCGCCATGGCGGTCGAGCTGGGCCGGGACGCCCGGCGCGATCTCAAGCTGGGAATCTGTGGAGAGCACGGCGGCGAGCCCGGGGCCATCGCCTTCTGCGAGGCGCAGAAGATGAACTACGTCTCCTGTTCACCCTTCCGGGTCCCCATCGCCCGCCTGGCCGCGGCGCAGGCCGCGCTCGAGGAGCGCGGCACCATGAACCGGACGCGTGCTACGGTCTAGCGGAAAGCACTGCGTCCACAGATCTCACGGAATCACGCACTCGCCCGGCGCCGCTGCCGCGCCCTCAGATAATCCGTGAAGAGCTCGAGCGGCGCGGGACGTCCGAACAGGTAGCCTTGCACCTTCTGGCAACCCCGCTCGCGCAGGAACGCCGCCTGTGCCTTGGTCTCCACCCCCTCCGCCACCACGTCAAGCTCCATGGCCTTGGCCAGCGCGATGATCGCCGTGGTGATCGCGGCCGCGTCCGGATTGCTGGTCACGTCCACGATGAAGGAGCGGTCGATCTTGAGGGTCGAGACCGGGAAATTCTTGAGATAGCTCAGCGAAGAGTAGCCGGTCCCGAAATCGTCGATGGCCAGGGTGACACCCAGCTCGGCCAGCTCGCGAATCCGGCGCTCCGTGGTGCCGCCCTGTTCCATCAACAGGGATTCGGTCAGCTCGATTGAGAGGGCCCCCGGCCGCACCCCGGTCTCGTCGAGGATGTCCTGGATGGTGCGGACGATGCCGCGCTGGCGCAGCTGCCGGGCGGAGAGATTGACCGACATCCTGAGCGGATCCATTCCCGCCTTCTCCCACCTGCGCAGCTGCGCGCAGACCGAGCGGAGGATCCACTCGCCCAGTGGCACGATCAGTCCCGATTCCTCACAGAGCCCGATGAATTCCGCGGGCAGGATCAGCCCGCGCTCCGGGTGTTCCCAGCGCACCAGCGCTTCCGCGCCGGTGGCCCAGCGGGTGCGCAAGTCCACGATCGGCTGGTACCACATGAGGAATTCGCCGTGCTCCACCGCTTTGCGCAGCTCGTGCTCAAGCCGCATGCGCCCCAGTGCCTCCGCGTTCATCGAGGCCGAGTACGGCTCGATGCCGTTGCGCCCCTCTCCCTTGGCGTGGGACATGGCCACTTCGGCATTCTTGTGCAGCGTTTCGGGGTCGGCGCCATCGTGCGGATGCACCGCGAGTCCGATCGAGGCGGTCACGAACACCTCCTGCGACCCCAGCCGGAACGCATACTGGAAGGTCTCGAGCACCCGGCGCGCCACCCAGAAGGCCTCCTCCGCCTCGCCCAGGTCGGGCAGGATGATGCTGAACTCGTCGCCCCCCAGCCGCGCCACCTGGACGCCTTCCGCTTCGGCCAGACTCGCGGCCACGCCGCTCTCCTGCCGGCAGGCCGTCAGGAGCCGCGCGGCCACTTCCTGCAGCAGCCGGTCGCCCAGCTCGTGGCCCAGGCTGTCGTTGATGCGGCTGAAATGATCCAAGTCGAGCGAGCAGACACCGACGCGGCGCCCACTCTCGCCCGCGCGGCCGATGGCCTGGCCCAGCCGTTGCTTGTAGAGCACTCGGTTGGGGAGTCGGGTCAGGCTGTCATAAAAGGCCAGCACCCGCACCTGGTCCATCATGCGGGCATTCGAGAGCGCCACCGCGACGCGGTCCGCCAGCCGCCGGAGATAGAGCAGGCCCTCGTTGGTCCGCTCCGCCGGATGGTCGGCCAGCGCGAGGATGCCGAGCAGCTCGCCGCCCTGGTGGAGCGGGCAGGCCACCACGCCGACCTTCGCGTCGCCCGCCAGATGGCCCAGGTAGGCCGGCACCGCCGCGGCGCCCGCACCCAGGATCAGCCATTCCGGCTGTTGCAGCGTCTGCAGCAGGTCTGCAGCCGTAAACTCGGCGGGCGCCGTAGTGCGGACCGTCGTGGCACCGCGTAACTCCATCCACGTCGTGGCCTTCGCTGCGTCGTCCGGCCCTAGCACCGTCAGGCTCACCCCCCGACAGGGACAGAGTTCCGGAACGCGCTCGAGCACCGTCTGCGCGATCGTCCCGGTGTCCACGGTGGAGAGCACCGCGCGGTCGATCTCCGCCGCCGTCTCGAGCGCGTGGAACTGCCGCTCGAGCTTGCCCGTCATCGCGTTGAAGGCGCCGCCCAGCTCCTCCAGCTCATCGCCGCTCGCAACCTGCACGGGAGTGTGGAAGTCGCCCGCGGCAATCCGCCGGGTGCCCCGCTGCAGCTCGACCAGCGGGACCAGGCTCCGCCGGATCTGGCTCAGGCTCAGCGCGACCACGCCCAGCAGTACGAAGGCAAGCACGACCGGAAAGGTTCGCGTGAAGTCGGCGACCGGAGCGGTCACTTCGTCGCGCGGCTCGCTCAAGCGCACTCGCCAGCGGGGGAGCTGTATGCTCTGCGAGCGGGGCAACGTCCACTCCGCAGCGAGAAAACGCCCGCCGGGCGCGGATAGACCTAGCAGTGTGCCTTGCTCCGGATCGTCCAGCGCCAGGGCGACCTCGCCGGGGAGTCCTTCCGCATCCGCCGGACTCCAGAGATAGTCGGCGCTGAGGCGTGCGATGAGCAGCGTCCCTCCGAGACCCTCGGGCCGGTGCAGCAGGTAGAAACGCGGAGCGCCGCCGGGATCCTTCCGCGTCAGCAGCGTACTCACGCCGGCCTGAAGCTGGGGAAGCCGCGCCGGGGAGAACGACTCGAGCTCGGAGAATTGTCCCACCACGCTGCGCCCGCTGCCATGCGCGAAGGCGATCACGCCCTCCGCCGCATAGAGCAGATCGTCGCCGCAATCGGAGGCGGCGAGCGCTCTTCCCGCCGCCGCACAGGCGAGGAGCTTGGGCGCCTGGCGCCGCAGATCGGATTCGAAGAACGAGATGCGGTCCGAGAGCGTTCTGCCCGTCGCCTTCGCCAGTGCGACCAGCCGTTGCCGGCTTTCGCGGGTTAGCTGGCCAGTGACGCTGATGAACGACAGGAGGGCGACGGTGCAGGTGGGAACCAGCGCGCAGCCGACAAACAGCAGCAACAAGCGCCGACCCAGCCGGCTCCGGAGGGGCCGCGGGGGCGTCGTGACGGGGCTGTCGAGTGCGCCTGCACTCTGCGGCATCTGTTCCGGCTCCAAATTCGTTGACCGTAGGGAAGCCTTCGGTGTTTCCCCCATAGAGCAACGCCCAGGCCACGCGGGCCCGGCGGGACAACCACTAGGCGGGACAATGGGTTCGGTCACCCGGCGCGGGCCCGACCCCCGTGAGCGAGGGCTCCACGTCTGGCTCTGACGGGGTAAGTCTTGCTTGATACGGTGCCCGGATCAGGCGATTTTCCGCCGCCCGGCATCCCCCGGAACCCCGAGGAAGAGGATTGGCATGACCAACCCGCTGGTCGGCATCGTGATGGGATCTGCTTCGGACTGGGAGGTGATGCAGCACGCCGCACGGCGCCTGGAGGAGTTCGAGGTTCCCAGCGAAGCGAAGGTGATCTCCGCGCACCGGAGCCCCGACCTCGCCCTCCGCTACGCGGAAGCGGCGGCGGGGCGCGGCCTGGCCTGTCTCATTGCCGGCGCGGGCGGCGCGGCCCATCTCGCCGGCGTCCTTGCGGCCAAAACCACCCTGCCGGTTCTCGGTGTTCCCATGCCAAGTCGCCACCTGCAGGGACTCGACTCGCTGCTCAGCACGGTGCAGATGCCGGCGGGGATTCCGGTCGCGACCTTCGCCATTGGAGAAGCCGGCGCCCACAATGCCGCGCTCTTCGCGGTGGCCCTGCTCGCCCGCACCGATCCGCGTCTGGCGGCCCGCCTGGTGGAGTTCCGCGCCCGACAAGCCGCCGAGGTCGCCGAGACGACCCTGCCCCGCTAAGGCATCCGGTTCACCAATCTCCGCAGCGGCACCACCGCATCGCGGACCTTGGGGTCCGCGCTGCGCCAGTTGGCCACCAGCCGGTCCAGCACGCGCTGCGCTTCCGCCTTGTCACCAGTGGCCACGGCGGCCCGCGCCGCGCCAAGCAGCGCGAGCGATCGCCCCGGCGCCAGCGCGAGCGCGCGCCGGGAGTGCGCCAGCGCCTCGCTCGGATCCATTTCGAGCAGCATCGAGGCGAGAATTTCGTGGGAAGGCTCGACGATGGCCGGCGGACCGAACTCCATAGGCATCGCATCCTCGAGCTGCGCGACCTCCCGCAGCCCGCGCACCGCGGCATCGTGCGAGCCGCCCAGGAAGAGTTGCATGGCCCCGAGCTCGCGCGCCATCACCCGCCCCGCCAGCGTGGCGGGATCGCGGGGACCCCGGTCGCTGCGGATCGCTTCGGCGAGCCTCGCCACTTCGCCCGCCGCCAGCGTGAGCGCCGCCGTGTCCCGCCGGCGATAGGCCACCGCCCCGTCCACGTAGGCGTCGGTCAGGGCACCCTGCGGCGTCATGCGCGCCCGGTCGAGCCGCCAGCGGGCCACCGCTGTGGCCCAGTCTTCCGAGTGCAGGAGCAGGTGCGCTCGCATCTCGGCGAGCGCCGTGAACTGGCCCCGCAGGCCACCGCTGCCCAGGTTCTGACGCAGGTCTTCCACCAATTGCCGCGCAGCGTCGTAGCGGCCCTGCTGGATCAACCCGTACACCAGCCAGCTGCTGTAGTGGCCGGGAACGGCGGCGGTGAGCCCAACCGCGATCCGGTTCTGAGCCACCACCTCATCCCACATCCCCATCGCGAGGAAAATGTGAGTCGTCATGTGCTGGGCGTGCGCCGCGTCGGGGGCGATGCGCTCGTAAGCCAGGGCGGCCGCGAGTCCCATCGGTGCGTGGATCGGATCGTCGTAGGAGTGGATCAGGTAGTGCGCCGCCCCGGGATGATCGGGATTGGCGCGGAAGACCGTGTCGGCGTAGGGCGCCGCCCGCAGGTAGGTCACGGTGTCGCGAATACCCTGGTTGAGCCCGAGCAGCGCGAGCGCGTAAAACGCCTTCGCTTCGAGATCGGCCGGATTCTCCCTGACCAGGCGCTCCATTACCGCGGCGTACAGCGTATCCCGCTGCGGCTTGGAGCCCGCCCCGTACAAGGCCTCGATCGCCGCGAGATAGCCCTGCTCTCGCGCGGTCGGCGCCTTGGCGCGGCGAGCTTCCGGCGTGGCGCCGAGCCGCTCCAGCGAGCCCCGCCCCGAGCTCACGTCCTGCTCGTTCCATACCGGGTGCGTATACGTCATCGCTTCGCCCCAGTACGCCATCGCGAAGTTCGGGTCCAGCGCCTGGGCGTCGCGGAACGCCCGCTCCGCGCTCTGATACTCGAAGCTGTGGAGGTAGAGCACCCCCCGGAGGAATTCGGCTTGGGCCGCGGGGGGGCCGGACGTGGAAAAGGCGATCGTGCCCAGATGCGGCGCGGCGGGGGCGGTTTGCCCCATGAGCGGGACCACGACGAAAACGCTGGAGACGAGAATTCCCGCGTGTAGCACCATGCAGCAAAGATGCTCGCAGATGCGGGTTCTGCCTAGTGCGGGGGCCGCGAACGACAAGGGATCAGAGGGCATGCCCCCTGATCCCCTAATTCGCTGATACCCTGGTAATGGAGGCGCAGGGAATCGAACCCTGGTCCGAACCAGCTTCCAGCACAGCGTCTACGTGCGTAGGCCGTTGTCTTCGCGTGGCCCCGGGCCGGTCATCGGCCAACCTTCCCGGGACGAACCTCCAGCAATCTTACCAGCCGCGTCGGAGGCCCACGGCCGGCCAGCCCGGTTTTGCTATTCGACGCCGACGCCCCGGACGGGCTCCGTCGCCGAAGGTGCGGGAAGCGAGCTTAGCTCAGCTTCTTACGCAGCCAGCGCCAAATTAGAGTTGGCAGTTGAAAGTTTCCAAGCGGTTTAGCCAGGGACTTGGACCTGGGCACGCTGCCACACCTTCTACTGACCCGTCGAAACCAGTCGCCCCCCCTTGAGAATCAAGCTCTCGCATCGTAATGACCTCGCCACGCGAGGGCAAGTATGCATAGCAACCCTGGATAACTGCACTGGCATCGAAATCGTTAACCTGCTCACAGTCAATCAGTTACTGCATTGAGATAATCCATTCTCACTGCTCGGCTTGGTTTTGTGACAAAACAGCGGTCACCACGCGGTCCCGTCCGGAGCGCTTCGCCTCGTACAGCGCCGCGTCGGCTTGAGCCGGCAGCCCCTCCCGGGTCGCCGCGGTCTCCGGCCACGCCGCCACGCCGAACGAGGCGCTTAGCGGCCGGCGTTTCCCCTGCCATTGCCAGTCGCTCCAGGCCAGCGCCTGCCGGATCCGCTCCGCCACCTCACGCCCCCGCTCCAGCGGCGCGCCGGGAAGCCAGATCGCGAACTCCTCCCCGCCGATTCGGGAGACGGCATCCTGGGCACGGATGGCCTGAAGCAGCAGCCGGGACACGTGAATCAGCGCCGAGTCCCCGGCCGGGTGCCCCAGCTCGTCGTTCAGGGCTTTGAAATGATCGATGTCCACGTAGATCAGCGCGGCTGCCGTCGTCCCGATCAGACCGCTCACCTCGTCGAGCCCGAGCCGGTTCAGCAGGCCGGTGAGCGGGTCCCGCAGCGCCGCTTCCGCCAGATCGCGCCGTTCGATTGCGTTCTGGAGCCTGGGGCCTGCGGCCTCGAGCGCGCGGCGGAAATCGGCGAGGGCGGGGCCGGTAGGCTCGCAACCTCCTGGGGTCCACAGGGCCACCGCCCCGATTGGGCCGCGGTCGCCCAGAACGGGACAGACGAACGCCGGGTCGGCGCCGCGACGCCGGTCGGGAGTGGTTTTCCCGAGGGGATTGGGTACCGCCGCCATGGCGTCCGCGCGTCCCAGCACCACTCGGTCGAGCACACTGCCCCGCTCGAGCAGGGTGCCGAGCAGCCGCCGATCCGATCGTAAGGACACCCCGGCCACACGCACGCCGGTCGCGTGCGGGACCGCCACGCACACCTCAACGCCCGCCATGCGCTCCAGCTGATGCGCCAGGCGGATTGCCAC
>CAZYPO010000002.1:48383-102671 GCA_964649225.1 uncultured Gemmatimonas sp.
TCGAGCCGGGCGTGAACCGCCTGATCCACCTCCTCACCCAGCCCCTGCGCCGCGACCGCGGCCTCCTGCGTGCCGGGACCGATCAGCCACGCAGCCCGCGCTGCGTTGCAGCGAAGAATCCATTCGAGCAGCGGCGGACCGTCCGAGGGAAGCGGCAAGGGTCGCCGCACCAGGCGGGGATGGCGGCCCAGCCACAGTCCGACACCCAGTCCAGCGGCCGCCGCAAACGCAATCCAGATGATCGTCACGGCGGCGCGATGCGAGTCAGGCGGCCTGGACCGCGGGCTCGAGGTAAGCGCGGAAGATCATCTCGGCTTCGACCATCGACTCGACCTGGAAAAGCTGCTCGCGGAGTTGGGAAGCGCCCGGCAATCCCTTGGTGTACCAGCCAAGATGTTTGCGGAACTCGATCACGGTTTTGCGGGAATCCCCCTGCAGCCGGAGGGCCAGCTGGGCGTGCTCCGCCGCTACTGCGAATCGCTCGGCGGCATCGGGAGGGGTCGGCAGGGGAGCGCCGGACAGCAGGGCGCGGCCGTCACGGAAGATCCAGGGATTCCCAAAGGAGCCCCGGCCCACCATGATCGCCGCGCACCCCGTGTGGCGCTGCATCCGGAAGATGTCGGCGCCGTTGCTCACGTCTCCGTTGCCGACCACCGGCATCTCGAGCGCCTCCACCACCCGGGCGATCTCGTCCCAATCGGCGCGCCCGCTGAACATTTGAGTTCGGGTTCGCGCGTGCAGGGTGAAACCGCGCGCCCCCGCGTCCTGCATACGCAGCGCGATGCCGATGGGATCGCGGTCGGCTTCGCTCCAACCGCTGCGCGTCTTGACGGTCACCGGCAGATGGGTCGCCCCCACCACCGCGCGGATGATCCGCTCGACCAGATCCAGATCGCGCAGGCAGCCGGAGCCGCCATTCCGCTGCACCACCTTCTTGACCGGGCAACCGAAGTTGATGTCGATGAATTCGGGCTCGTACATTTCGGTGACGATCGCGGCCGCGCGGGCCATCGCGTCGGCATCGGCGCCGTAGATCTGCACGCCGATCGGTCGTTCCACCGGCTCGAACTCGCACCCTTCGAGGGTCTTGCGAATGCCCCGCCGGATGGCCTCGGCGGAGAGGAACTCCGTCATCAGGATGTCCGCACCGTAGCGCCGACAGATCTGTCGGAACGGTGGCTCCGAGACCCCGGCCATGGGAGCCAGGATCAGGGGAACCTCAGGTCCGGAGCAAAAGGGTAACCACATAAAGGAAAGGTATTTGGCGCGGTGGCGGGGGGCAACGCGGCAGAGTTAGACTTGTCCCGTGATCCGACTCCGGGACTTTCTCGAGCCGTCCGCGGTATCGCTTTCGCTCTCGGCCCCCAGCAAGGAGGCCGCGCTCGACGAGCTGGTGGGTCTGTTGCATCTCGACGAGCCTTCCGCGCAGCAGCTGACCCTGCTCCTCAAGCGCCGGGAGCTGCTCGGGTCGACCGGAGTAGGCAAAGGCATCGCGATTCCCCATTGCCGCTCGCTTTCCCTGGATCGGCTCAGGCTTGGCTTCGGAGTGCATCCCGCGGGGTTGGAGTATGACTCGGTGGACGGTCGCCCGGTGCACGCGTTCTTCCTGATCGTGGCCCCGCCGAACGAAATCTCCAACCAGTATCTGCCGGTGCTCGGGAAGATCGCGCAATTCGCCCAGGCGCCCGAGATTCCGGAACAGCTCAAGCAGCTTCCCTCGGTCGAGGCGCTGTTTGAGCTGTTCGACCAGAAGGGGGTGTGAATTCTTGCCATGGCGCGAGTTTGCCTGATCCATTGGCACCCTGACGAGGCCGCGGCGCACGCCAAGACCCTGCGGAAGCTTGGGCACGTGGTGGCCTACGATCCGATTGCCGCTCCGGAAGCATTCAAGCGAGTCCGCCAAAACCCACCCGAACTGTTCTTGATTTGCCTCGACCGGTTGCCGAGTCACGGGCGGGAGACCGCGGGAGCCCTGCGGGAGTTCAAGTCGACCCACGCGACCCCGATCCTGTTCGTAGGCGGCTTGCCCGAGAAAGTCGCGCGGGTAAGGGAGTCGCTGCCGGGTGCCGCCTTCACCAACTGGAAGGGCGTTGGCGCGGCGATCAAGCGGGCCATTGCCCATCCACCCAGCCTGGCGGCGCTGCCCGATTCACGCTTCGCGGGTTATTCCGGCACTCCGCTCCCCCGGAAGCTCGGCATCGCCGAAGGGCGGGCCGTCGCACTGGCCAATGCGCCTGCCGATTTCGCCGCCACGCTGGGTCCCCTGCCCGCGGGGGCCACGCTCCACGCGAACCCGCGGGGCAAGCGGGATCTGACCGTCTGGTTCGTCCGCTCCCTCAAGGAGCTCCGTTCCGCGATGCCGCGGATGGTGGCGGCTTCGCGCCAGGGCGGCGTGTGGATCGCCTGGCCCAAGAAAGCGTCAGGGATGCCCACCGATGTTTCGGAGACGGAAATCCGCGCGGTAGGCTTGGCGGCCGGATTGGTGGATCACAAGATCTGTGCGATCGACGCCACCTGGTCGGGACTCCGCTTTGCGCTGCGGAAAACCCCTACTCCCATTCGATCGTCGCCGGCGGCTTCGAGCTCACGTCGTACACCACGCGGTTGACTCCCTTTACCTCGTTGGCAATCCGGCTCGAGATGTGGCCCAGCACATCGGGTGGAAAGGGGAACCAGTCGGCCGTCATCCCGTCGCGGCTGGTCACCGCGCGGAGGGCCACCGCCTGGTCGTAGGTGCGGAAGTCGCCCTGCACCCCGACCGACCGGATGGGCAGCAGCACCGCAAAGGCCTGCCAGATTTCATTGTAGAGTCCCGCCGCGCGAATCTCCTCGATGTAGATGGCGTCCACTTGGCGGAGCAGGTCGAGCGCCGGGCGCGTCACTTCGCCCAGGATCCGGATCGCGAGCCCCGGTCCCGGGAACGGATGCCGCCCCACGATCTCTTCCGGCAGGCCGAGCTCCCGCCCCACCTGCCTCACCTCATCCTTGAACAGCTCGCGCAACGGCTCGATCAGCTTGAACGGGAGCCGCTCAGGCAGGCCGCCCACGTTGTGATGGGTCTTGATGGTCACCGAGGGCCCGCCCCTCGGCGAAAACGATTCGATCACGTCGGGGTACAGCGTCCCCTGCACCAGGTAGCCGACGTCTCCCGTGACCGACTTGGCCTCCTGCGCAAAGACCTCGATGAACTCGTTCCCGATGATCCGCCGCTTCTGCTCCGGATCGCCGACCCCGGCGAGCCTGGCCAGGAAGCGCTCGCTGGCGTCCACCACCCGCAGATCGATTCCCAGGTGGCGCCGGAAAGTCCGCTCCACCTGGTCCCGCTCGTGCAGCCGCAGCAGCCCGTGGTCGACGAAGATGCAGGTGAGCCGGTTGTCCACCGCGCGATGGACCAGCGCCGCCGCCACCGCCGAGTCGACCCCCCCGGAAAGTCCGCAGATCACCCGCGCGACGGGGCCCGTTTGGCGGAGAATTCGGGCCGTTTCGTTCTCGATGAAATGCCCCGCGGTCCAGTCGGCACGGCAGCCGCACACGTCGAACAGAAAGCTCGCGATGATCTCCCCCCCGCGCGGGGTGTGGGCCACCTCGGGGTGGAACTGCACCGCGAAGATCGGCTTGCGGCGATGCTCGAACCCGGCCACCGGGCTGTTGGCGCTCGCTGCCGTCGCGACGAATCCCTCGGGGAGCGCGTCGACGTGATCCCCGTGGCTCATCCAGACCTGGATCTCTTCGCCCGGGGTGAAGCCCTGGAACAGGCGGCCACCCAGCACCCGCACCAGCGCCCTGCCGTACTCTTTGCGGGAAGCACTCACCACCCGAGCGCCCGCCAGATGGGCGATCAGCTGCATTCCGTAACACAGCCCCAGCACCGGCACGCCGAGCTCGAGCAGCTGCTTGGGGGCGAGGGGAGCCCCCTCGTCATAGACCGAATTGGGGCCGCCGGAGAGGATGATGCCTTTCGGCTTCCACTCCCGGATCCAGCTCAGCGAGCGGCTCGCGGGGTGAATCTCCGAGTAGACGTGCGCTTCGCGGATCCGCCGCGCGATCAGTTGGGTGAACTGCGAGCCGTAGTCGAGGATCAGGATGCCGGGATGGTGGTTCACCTCTCGCTCCGCAGCAGGTCCTCGAGGGTCTCCCGCCGCCGCGCGATGCTCCAATGCTTCCCGTCTACCAGGATTTCCGGTGGCCGCGGACGCGCGTTGTAGTTGGAGCTCATCACGAAGCCGTAGGCGCCCGTCCCCAGCACCGCCAGCACGTCCCCCGCCTCGACCTCGGGCAGCGGCCGGCCGAGCGCCAGGAAGTCGCCCGATTCGCAGATCGGGCCCACGACATCCACCGGCCGCGATGGTCCTCCGCTCTGCCGCACCATCACGATCTCATGGTGCGCCTGGTAGTGACTGGGGCGCACCAGGTCGTTCATCCCCGTGTCCACCACGACGAAATGGGTACCCCCGGCGTGCTTCCGATACAGCACGCTCGCGAGCAGAATCCCCGCGCTGCCCACCAGGTAGCGCCCCGGCTCGACGTGAATCGCGAGGCCCAGCGGCGCCACGATGGGGAGCAGCGCTCCCGCCAGCATCTGCGGCGTCAGCGGCGTTTCGTCCTTGTAGCGGATGCCGAGCCCGCCGCCCAAGTCGAGCGATTCGAGCGTGTTCACGCCGGCGGCGCGCAACGCTTTCACCAATTCCGCCAGGCGCAGCGTGCCCCTCTCGAACGGGGCGGGATCCAGCACCTGGCTCCCAACGTGCATCGCGAGTCCGGACAGCCGCAGCCCTTGCTGCGCGGCGACGCGCTGGGCCGTCTCGAGAACCTGATCGGCGGGGATCCCGAATTTGGCCGCGGCCATCGCGGTGCGGGTATAGGGGTGGGTGTCGACCGTGACGTCCGGGTTGACCCGAATGCCGACTCGGATGGCGGGGCCGTCGTGGCGCGTCGCCAGCGCGGCGAGCGCCTCGAGCTCTTCCAGCGATTCGATGTTGATCTGCCCCACCCGCGCCGCGATGGCCGCGGCCAGCTCGTCGCCGCGCTTCCCGACGCCACTGAAGACGAGCTCCGCCGGGTCGAACCCCGCCGCCAGTGCCCGTTGCAGCTCACCGCGCGAGACGATGTCACAACCGGCCCCCAGCTCGCGCAGCAACCGGAGCACCTCCAGGCAGCTGTTGGCCTTGACGGCGTAACAGATGCGGTGCGCGATGGGGCTGAGGGCTTCGCTGAGCTCCACGAATCGCGCGCGGATGGCCGCCGCGTGGTAAACGTAGGCCGGCGTCCCCGCCTCCCGTGCAATCTCCTCCAGGGACACTCCTCCCAGCAGCAGCGTCCCGTCGCTCCGCCGCGACAGCCCGGCATCGTCGAAGAGCGCCGACTGCCGGTCGTCCTGTCCGACTGTCAATACGCCTTCCCCCATACCACCTCGGCGGTCGCGGGTCTGCCGGTCCAGATACAGGTCGTGGGCGCTTTCGGCGAGCGGAACTCTGCATCCGGAATCACCCGGATCGTCGCCTTGGTCTGCTCCTTGATCTCCGCCTCCACCGCCGGATCACCGCACCAGCCCGCATAGACGAAGCCGCCGTTCCCTTCGATGAAGTCGATGAACTCCTGTTTGGATTTGGGTCCGCGCAGCGAGTTCTGCTCGCGCCGCGCGCGGGCCGCTTCGAGCAGCGCGCTCTGCATCCGATCCATCTCGGCGGTGAGCCGCGCCGCCAATCCGGCCATCGGGAGCGGCTCCTTGGGTCCCCCGGTCCGGCGAGCCAGCATGACGGACTGGTTGCCCAGATCCCGGGGACCCAGCTCGAGCCGCAGCGGGACGCCCCGCCCTTCCCACTCGTAGTATTTGGCCCCTGGTTTCATTCCGTCACGCAGATCGATATGGACTCGCTGACCCGCCGCGCGCAGCTCGGCGGCGATCCGGTGCGCGGCCTCGGCCACGAGCGAATGCTCCTCCTCGCTCTTCCAGATCGGCACGATCACCACTTGCCATTGCGCGAGCCGCGGTGGGCAGACCATTCCGCTGTCGTCGCCATGGGTCATGATGAGCCCGCCGACCAGCCGGGTCGACACACCCCACGAGGTGCTCCAGACGTGATCGAGTCCCCCTTCCGCGGTCTGGAACGTGACGTCGAATGCCTTGGCGAAATTCTGCCCCAGATGATGGCTGGTGCCCGCCTGCAGGCCCTTGTTGTCCTGCATCATGGCCTCGAGCGCATAGGTGCGCACCGCCCCCGCGAATTTCTCGCTCTCGGTCTTGGCGCCCGTCAGCACCGGCATCGCCATCCATTCCTCCATGAAGCGGCGATACAACCCGAGGATCATCCGGGCCTCCACCTCCGCCTCCTGCTCGGTGGCGTGCGCCGTATGACCCTCCTGCCAGAGGAATTCCGTCGTGCGCAGGAAGAGCCGGGTGCGCAGCTCCCAGCGCACCACGTTGCACCACTGATTGATCAGGAGCGGCAGATCACGCCAGCTCTGGATCCACTTGGAGAACATCGCGTAGATGATGGTCTCCGAGGTGGGCCGCACCACCAGCGGTTCCTCCAGCTCCTTGCCGCCCCCGTGCGTCACCACCGCGGTCTCCGGCGCGAAGCCCTCGACGTGCTCCGCTTCCTTGGAGAGGAAGCTCTGCGGGATGAAGAGCGGGAAATAGGCGTTCTGGTGGCCGGTCTCCTTGAACATGCGGTCCAGCGCGGCCGTCATCTGCTCCCAGATGGCGTAGCCGTTGGGCCGGATGACCATGCAGCCGCGCACCGGGCTGTAGTCCGCCAGCTCGGCGCGCATGATGACCTCGTTGTACCAGGCGCTGAAGTCCTGGGCTCGAGGAGTTAGCGCTTTGGTGTCAGCCATGGTCCGGAGCCTTGAGCGCCGCGCGGAGCTCGTCGCCGAGCCGCACCAGCCTCACTTCGCGTTGCGATCCGTCGCGCAGGTTCTTGAGCACCGCCATGCCGCGGGCCCGCTCGTCGGGGCCCAGCAGCAGGACAAAGCGCGCCCCCCGGGCGTCCGCGAGCTTGAGTTGCTTCCCTACCTTGTCGCTGCCGAGCGCGTATTCGACCCGGAAATCCTTCTCCCGGAGCTCGTGCGCGAGGCGCAACAGCGTCGGGCGGTCCTCCGGCGTGGCGCCGACCAGAAACGTGTCCGTGCTGGCCGCAGCGGCCGGGGCCAGCCCCCGCTCCTTGAGCAGCTCGCCCAGGACCACGTCCCCCATCCCGAAGCCGAGCGCCGGCAGATCCACTCCGCCGACGCGCTGCAAGAGGTCGTCGTAGCGGCCGCCGCCGCAGATGGCGCGGAGCGAGCGTTGCGCGTCGAACAGCTCGAAGACGGTGCCGGTGTAATAGGCCAGTCCACGCACGATCGTCAGATCGAGGTCGATGAAGTCGCCGAGCCCCATCGCCTCCAGCGCGGCCACACACTCGCGCAGCGGAGTGGCGGCGCCCGCCGTCATCGGAAACCGCTCCTCGAGGTCGGCCCAGCTGTGAATCTCCGGCAGGGACTCGATGGCCTGGAGGGCCGCCGCCGGAGCCCCCGCCGCCTCGAGCGCGCCGCGGCGTGGGCCGTACTCGGACCGGCCCAGTTTGTCGATCGCGTGGAAGGCCAGGTCCTGCCGCGCCGCGCCGATGCCGGTTTCTTCCAGCAGCACCGTCAGCATGCGCCTATCGGACACCCGCACCCGGATGTCGGCCGGGCCCAGGCCGAGTGCGCGCATCACGTCGATCGCCAGCGCGATGATCTCGGCATCGCCCAGCGGACCCGCCTCACCGATCAGGTCACAGTTGAGCTGGAAATGCTCGCGGAGGCGGCCCCGCTGCTGGCGCTCATAGCGGAAGAGCTGCGGAATCGAGAACCAGCGAATCGGCTTCTTGAGTCCGTTGGCGCGTTCGGCCACCATGCGCGCCAGGGTCGGCGTCATTTCGGGGCGCAGCGCGACCGCCCGGCCACCCTTGTCGGTGAAGCTGTAGAGCTGGGCGACGAGTTCCTCGCCGCTCTTGTCGGAATAGAGCTCCAGCGGCTCGAGCGGCGGCCCGTCGTACTCCTCGAAGGCGTAGCGCCGAGCCACCCGGCGCATCGCATCGAACAGGTGGGCCCTGAGGGCAAGCTCCTCGGGAAAGAAGTCCCGGAAGCCGGGGAGCGACTGGGGTGGCATCGGGCAAAGATAAGCGATCGCGCCTATCCCTTCCGCAACCGGTACCCCCTCACGTGCTCGACCCCCTCCTCATCCTTCCATACCCCGTAGATCACGTCCGGCCCGATGAACGTCGCCCGAAAATTCGCGGGCATGCTGACCACGCCCAGCCAGCGACCGGTCGAATCCACCACGGCGTAGCGCGGCGCCTTGACCACCGGAGACATCGCTTCCTGCGCCCAGACGTTGCCATCCTCGTCGCTGAGCAGGCTCGCGAAAAACGGGAACGTGGTCGGATACTTGGCTTCCGAAATCCGCGCGGTGAACTGCTTCTTCAGCCCTTCGGGCAGGCTGCGGATCTGCGGCAGGGCTTCCATCGCTTCCAGCTGTTCCTTGCGATGGGCCGCGACGTCGGAAGCAGTGATGCGGGTCGGCTCCGCCGGACTCCGCGCCAGGACCTGCAGTGCGCCGTCGAGTCCGCGGATCTCGATCTCCCAGGCTTTGTTCTGGACGACGAACACCCGGTTCTTTCCGACGGCGAGCGCGGTCTGCTTGCCGAGCGGCACCGGGGAGGGCGCCGAGACGGTTTGCGGCCCGAACCTCATCGTGATCTGTTCCATCTCCGCGCCCGGGAACCGGCCGAGGGTGTCTTTCACCACCCCGTCGGCGCCGTAATGGATCACGCTCATGCTGTCGCGATACACCCCCGACCGCGGCTGATTGATCGTAAAGGTCTGAGAGACGCCGACCACCGAGCCATCCGCGAACAATCCGGTGGGAATCGCAAAGTCCACCTTCCCGTTCGTGGGCACCATCTGGCCGCCTTGCGCGCCCAGCGAGAAGGAGCGGCCGACATTCGCGTCTCCATCGAGCACCGTGAGCCTGCGCACCAGCAGGTCGGCCACCCAGAGCGAATCCCCGGGCCCCCGCCACAAGCCGACGATTTGCTGATACTCTCCCGGTCCGCTCCCGCTCCGCCCGTGGGAGCGGAGGTGCTTGCCTCCGGAGTCATAGAGCCGGACCTCGCTGGTCGTCGCGTTGGCGATCACCAGGCGACCGTCTCCCATCCGGACCGGACCGCGCACCTGATCCAGCTCGTATGCCGGATCGCCGCCCTTGGCGCCGATGTCCACCAGTGGACTGTCGACCACCTTCCAGCCCTGGCCCGCCGCCCAGGCGGGACCGGCGTTCTCGACGATCTTGATCCCGGCGCTGTCGCGCGTGGCCGCGCTGCCGCTCTTCGCCCCGCCGCCGCCGCACGCGGCCGGCAGTACCGGAGTCACCGCCAAAAAAACTCGGATTACTGTCCTCACCGTGCTCACCGTCCTCACGTTATCGAGAGTCCCAGCACGTCCATCACATCGCCCACTGTGTGGAACGATCCGGTTACCAGCACCGTCTGCGCTCTATCCTGCACCCGCCGCAACGCCTCGGTGAAATCCGGGATCAGCTGCCAGGCCGCACGGGCCGGGGGACGCTGCGGATCTTTGAGCCAGTGGCGCAGCCACTCGAGGTCCCAGCGCCGCCCGGCCGCGCTCGGGGCGACCGTCAGGATACCGCGGTCCACGACTTGGTCGAGCCGGACCAGCATCTCGGGCCAGGCCTTTTCGCCCAGAATCGAGACCAGCGCGTGAATCGGCCGCGGCGGAGCCAGCTCCTCTATGCTGCGACAGAGCGCCGCGATCCCATCGGGATTGTGCGCCACATCAAACAGCCACTTGCCATGGCGGTCCAGCCGCCCCGGGACCGTGACGCTCCCGAATCCTTCGCGAATGGCCTCGGGCACCGGACGATAGGGCGCAGGCAATGCTTCCAGGACCGCCTCGGCCACCGCCGCATTCCTGCGCTGGTGCCGACCCGCCAGCGCGAGCGGACCGTGGTACTCTGCCTCGGCTGGCACCACCCGCACATCGGCCTCGGCGCCTGGCTCGATCGTTCGGACCGCGGCGCCCGCCTCGGCGCGCAGCACGGCGATGAGCTCCGGTCTCGTTTCGCCCACGATGAACGGGGCGCCCGGCTTCGCGATCCCGGCCTTCTCACGGGCGATGGCCGCGAGCGTATCACCCAGGTATTTCTGATGGTCCATCTCGATCTTGGTGACCGCGCTGGCCAGCGGACGCACCACATTCGTGCTGTCGAGCCGACCGCCGAGCCCGACCTCGATAACCGCGACCTCCGCGCCGCGCGCCGCCAGGTCGGCGAACGCCACCGCCGTCGTCGTTTCAAAGAATGTAGCGCCCAGCCGGTCTGCAAGCGGGAGTAAGCGCTCCACCCACATCGCCGCTGCCTCCTCGCCGATCGGCCGGCCCTCCACCATGATTCGCTCCCGGAAGGAAACCAGGTGGGGCGAGGTGTAGGTCCCTACCCGCCAGCCGGCGGACCGCAACGCCGCCGCGATCAACGCGGTGACGCTGCCTTTCCCGTTGGTCCCTCCCACGTGCACCACCGGCATCACCGTGTGTGGGTCGCCCAGCTCGGCCAGCAGCGCGCGAGTCGTGTCCAGCCCGAACTTGATCTGGGTGACGCGGGCGTAGAGGTACTCGAGGGCGCCGGCGTAGCTGAGAGACATGAAGAGACTACGGCTGTTGGCGGTCAGCCGTTAGCCGTTAGCTGTAGTTGTGAGTAGTTAGCTGGAAGCTGCTGCAGCCGGCGCAGCCGCGCTCTGGCCCAGCATGTGCCGGACTAGGCGGGCCGTGGTCTCGCGTAGCGCTCCCCGGGGCACCACATCATCGAGCTGCCCGTGCTCGAGCAGGAACTCGGCCGTTTGGAATCCCTCCGGTAGATCCTGCCCTATCGTCTGCTTGATCACGCGTTGTCCCGCGAATCCGATCACCGCACCCGGCTCTGCCAGCACCGCGTCGCCCTGCATGGCGAAGGAGGCCGACACGCCGCCGGTGGTGGGATTGGTCAGGATGCTGATGAAGGGAATGGCCGCCTGTTTGAGCTCGCCGATGGCCGCTGAAGTCTTGGCCATCTGCATCAGCGACAGCACGCCTTCCTGCATGCGCGCTCCGCCCGAGGTGCACACCAGCACCAGTGGCAGCCGTTTGTCCGCCGACCGCCGAGCCAGCCGCGCCACCTTTTCTCCCACGACCGAACCCATCGAGCCCCCCATGAAGGAGAAATTCATCACGCCCAGATGATAGGGGAGCGTCTCCAGCCTTCCGAAACCGGTGTAGATGGCCTCGGAGGACCCCGCCTTCTTCTCAGCGCTGGCCAGCCGGTCGGAATAGCTCTCGAAGCCGAGCGGGTCCTGCGAGCGCAGATTGGCGTAGAACTCCCGCCAGGTGCCCGGGTCGGTCAGCAGCTCAATGTATTCCTCGGCGCTGAATCGGCGGTGGTGGCCGCATTCGGAGCAAACGTTAAGGGCCTTTTCGAACCGCTCCCGGATGTCCACATGGCCGCAGCTTTCGCAGCGCTCCCAGGCGTCCTTGGGAATCTCCAGCCGGGTCCGCTGGGAAATCCTCGGTTTTCGCTCCTTCTTGAACCACGCCATCACGGCCATAGGCTTGAGGTGAAGGACACGAAAGAGGCGTCACCGATCGGGCGCAACCGGCTCAATCTGGCGTAATCGCCAGCATCTCGCCAGACCTTGACGCCTAAGTCGTTGTCATACATCGGCATAGCCACTCAGCCTCGAGTCCAAGGCCACCCGCAAAGCCAGCCCCATGGCCAGCCCAGTCGCCAGAATAAAGGAGCCTCCATATGAAAAAAATGGCAGTGGGATTCCGGTGATGGGCATGATGTTGATCGTCATGCCAACGTTCTCGAACAAGTGGGTAAACAGGAGTCCCAATACCCCGAAAACCACCAGACTGGAAAACGGGTCGGTCGCCCGGCGCGCAATCCGGAGCAGAATCATGAACAGCCCCAGGAAGAGACTCAGCGCCGTGATCACGCCAAGGAATCCGAGCTCCTCCCCCACCACGGCAAAGATGAAATCGGTGTATTGCTCCGGCAGGAACGCCAGCCGTTTCTGCGGGCCGTTCAGGAACCCGTTGCCGAACAGCCCTCCTGAGCCGATCGCAACCTTCGACTGGATCGCCTGGTACCCGGCGTGGACGGGATCGCTTTCCGGATTGAGATAGGTCAGCAGGCGTTGCCGCTGGTAGTCCTTGAGCCCGTTCCAGATCACGATGGCCACGACGCCCATGGCCGAGTTCACCAGGTAAATCAGTACGCCTTCGACGACGTAGGAACGCCAGAGCACCAGCAGCAGGAAGAGCACGAGCATCCAGGCGCCCCACCAGCGGGTGTCCGCGGCCAGCAGCAGGCTCACTGCCGGGGAGGCGAGCAGCAGGAGCAGGCGCGGCGACACGCCCGCCCAGAACAGCATGGCGAAGAGGATCCCGATGAAGACGATCGCGCTGCCCAGGTCCGGCTGTCCCATCACCAGGATGAGCGGGACCCCGGCAATCATGACCGGGACCACCAGCCTGCGGAGCGTGTGGGGCGGTTCGCGCAGTGAGGAGAGGTAGCGCGCCAGCAGCAGGATCGTTGCCAGCTTGGCCAGCTCGACCGGTTGTCCGATCTTGTGGCCCGAAATCGCCAGCCAGCTCTTGCTGCCCGCCGCCGTTCCGGAGCCGGTCCCCACCAGCAGGGTCAGCACCAGCAGCAGGAGCCCAACCGCGTAGAGAAACGGCGCGGCCCACTCGAGCAACCGGAAATTCACCCGGAGGACCACTGCGGCCGCGACCGTCGCCACCCCGATCCATGCGATCTGGCGGGTCCAGGCGTTACGGGCCAGGCTGGGTACATCGGTCTGCCCGGCGGAATAGACCATCAGCACGCCGAAGGCGGAGAGCGCCAGCACGGCCAGAAGGAGCGGCCGGTCGAGACCTTGCCGTCTCATCGCGGGATGGTGTCGGGGATCACGCTCGGCTGAGCCACCGAATCCTCCACCACCGGCACCTTCACCTTGGCACGGCCCAGGCTCGGATCGAGCTCGGCCAGATACCGTCGGATGACCTGCACCACATAGGGCGCCACGCCGGAGCCGTGCTCCTTGAACTCCATGATGCTGCCCACCACGATCTCGGGCTTGTCGGCCGGGGCGTACCCGATGAACCAGCCATGGTCCTTGCCATGCGCGTTCTGCGCGGTTCCGGTCTTCCCCGCCACGTGGATCTCGCGTCCGCCGCTCGCGGACGCCGTACCGCTCTCGACCACTTTCGCCAGCGCCACGCGCAACCCCTGCAGCTGCGCGGGAGTGAGCCCGAGCGAGCGCCCCGCGGTTTGGGGGCGCTGCACCAGGTAGGGCGACCGGATGCTGCCGTCGCCCGCGAGCGCGGCGTAGAACCGCATCATGTTCATCAAGGACTGGTTGTTCTCACCTTGCCCGATCGCGAGGTTGAGCGTCACCGCGTTGCTCCAGCCCCTCGGGCCATAGGCGCGGTCGTAGTAGGCGGGATTGGCGGGGAGGAATGGCTTCACCTCGCTGCCGAGATCGATCCCGGTCCGCTCCGAGAAGCCCAGCTTGTTGCCATCCTCGAGAAGGTACGGTAGGCCCAGCCGGAGGCCGAGCTGGTAGAAATAGGCGTCGCAGCTCTTCGCGATCGCGTCGGTCAGGTTGAGCGAGCCGTGGCCTTCCTTTTTCCAGCAGTGGAAAAAGCGGTTGCCGTACTGAAAGCCCCCGCGGCAGGGCTCCGGCATGTGGGTCTCGAAGCCCACCGCTCCGCGGCGCAGCGCCATCACGGCCAGCGCCAGTTTGAACGGCGAGGCGGGGGGATAGGTCCCGCGGATCGCGCGGTTCAGCAGCGGCTTGGCTTCGTTGCTCGTCAGCCCCGACCACAGCTCCTGCCCGATCCCGCCGATGAACTCATTGGGGTCGAAGCTCGGCGCGGAATACAGCGCCAGGATCTGCCCGTCCGGTGTCATCGCCACGAGGGCGCCCCGGGTGTCGGGCAACGCGGCCTTCCAGAGGCTGTCGATGAACTCCTGCAGAGGGAGGTCGATGGTGGTCTTGATCGGCACGCCGGCGATCGGTGAGAGCGAGGGCGAGGAGACTTCCTCGCGCACCATGCGGCCGCGCGCATCCACTTCGGTGTAGCGCACTCCGTCGATCCCCCGCAGCACCGAGTCGTACTGCTGTTCCAGCCCATCCCGGCCCACGATCGAGCCCATCCGCGAGCCCGGATAGCGCCCTTTTTTGAGCTCGTCTTCGTTCACCTCGCCTACGTACCCCACCAGGTGCGCCACCGCCGCCCCGGCGCCGTAGATCCGCCGCGGCTCGGTCTGAATCACCAGGCCCGGCAGCAGGTAGCGGTGCTCCTCGAGCTGGGAGACGGTTTCGAAGCGCGCCCCGGTAAAGACCAGCGTCGGCTGGTAGGGCGCGCTCTGGAAGCGCCGCACGATCGTCCGCGCTTCCGCGCTGTCGAGCGGCACCAGGGTTGCCAGCCGCCCCAGCACCGCCCGGATGGAATCCGCCGAAGGCGAGAACAGCTTGACCGTATAGCCGGGAACGTTCTCCGCGATGACCGCGTTGTGGCGGTCGAGGATCGCGCCGCGGGGCGCCAGCAGCGGAACCTGGCGAAGCCGGTTCTTCTCCGACCGCAGCCGGTAGTCCTGCACCTCGAGCACCTGGGCCCGGAAGAAGGCGCCCGTCAGCAGCAGGAACACGATCCCCAAGACCAGTTTCGCCTGCGACGTGCGCGCGCGCAGCCGCTCCGCACTGAGCCCGTTCATGCGTCGATCCGGATGGCAAACCAGTTGCGGAAGAGCAGCAGGATCACCGTGCCCGCCACCGCCGTCGTCAGGGCCTGCAGCGGCGCCCACACCAGCAATCCCGCCGAGAGCTGCCCCGCCGGGGTCCCGCTCGCCAGCAGCATCAGCGTATTGCGGAGCATGACACCGCCGGCAAAGAGGCCGGCATTCACCAGCAGGTTATCGGGGAAAAAGACCGCCCTGCCCCACGCCGCGAGGTAACCCACCACGGTATGGGCCAGGGCCCCCGCGCCGAAGCTCGCCGGGGTCAGCACGTCATTGACCAGGCCGACGATGAAACCCGCCAGCGCCGCGATGCCCGGCCGGGCGCGAATCGCCACCAGCATGAGGGCGAGCAGCAAAAAGTCCGGCGCCGCGCGGCTGTCCCACAGTCTGGGCCGGACATAGAAATGCAGCGCCGCGAGCAGCGCGAAGCCGAGCATCAGCTGACCTGAATCGCGCCGCGGGCTCACGGGGGCGAATCAGGCGCGGAGGGAACCCGCAGCACCAGCACGTGCGCCAGATGGCCCGGATTGGCGAGCGGCGCCAGCCGGTAGATCCGTTCCCAGCCGAGCTCTTCTTTGCGCACCCCCGCCACCCGCCCGATCGGGATCCCGCGCGGATACACGCCACCGAGCCCAGAAGTCAGCACCAGCGTCCCGGTCGAGACCGTATCGCGGTAGGCCACCCCGCGAAACTCCAGGAACGTCTCACTCGCCTCGGTGTTCACCGAGGGCGCTACGATGCCCAGCACCGCGCCGTCCTCGGTTGCCGCGCTCACCCGAAAGTCCGGGTGCGCCCAGGTCATCGCCACCGTGCTCATCCCGCCCACGCTGATCAGCACGCCCACGAGACCTTCGGGTGAGATCACCGGATCGCTCACCCTTATGCCGGCCGCCGCGCCGACCCCGAGTAGCAGGGTGCGGCCATCCGTCGGTGCCGTCTGGTGCAGGACCTCGGCGGGGACGGTGGCGACCGCGGTCCGGCCGCGCAGCGCCAGCAGGGCGCGCAGCCGCTGGTTCTCCGCGGCGAGCTCGGCGAGGGATTGGGAGGCAAACACGGCGGAATCCCGCTCCGCCTGCAGCGCTTGGAAGCGGGAGCGGCTCGTGCGGCCTTCCACCGCGCGCTGCTCCAGCCACAGCAAGGGCAGCAGGGCGGTCTCGCGCACCCCGTTCGCCAGCGAGAGGCTCCAGCGCTCGGGCAGGGCGATGGCGCCAACCGAAAGCGCCAGACAACCGAGGAAGAGGAGGGTGTCGCTCCGTGAGGTAGCGCGGCCCGTCGCTCGGTTCATGTCAGGAGGTGAGGACGCTCCGATACTTCTCGAAATCGTCCAGGATGCGGCCGGTGCCGCGCACGACGCAGGTGAGCGGATCCTCATCCAGATGGATCGGTAGCCCGGTCTCCTGCTGCAGCAACAGGTCGAGCCCGCGGATCAGCGCGCCTCCGCCGGTCATGATGATGCCGCGATCCACAATATCCGCCGACAGCTCGGGCGGAGTGATCTCCAGCGCGCGCCGGACCGCATCCACGATCTGCTGCACCGGCTCCTGGATGGCCTCGCGAATCTCGCTGGAGTGCACCCGCACCGTCTTGGGAATGCCCGACACGAGATCGCGGCCTTTGACTTCCATCTCCCGCTCTTCTCCTGTGGGGTACGCGGAGCCGATCTTGATCTTGATCGCTTCGGCGGTGGGCTCACCGATCAGCAGGTTGTAGTTCTTGCGCATGAACTGCACGATCGCCTGGTCGAGTTCATCGCCGCCGGTGCGGATGGAGGTGTCGCTCACGATCCCGGAGAGCGCGATCACCGCGATCTCCGTGGTCCCCCCGCCGATGTCGATCACCATGTTGCCCGTCGGGGTCTCGACCGGCAACCCGACGCCGATCGCCGCCGCCATCGGCTCCGCGACCATCAGCACCTGCTTGGCACCCGCGGTTTCCGCGGAATCGCGCACCGCTCGGCGCTCCACTTCGGTAATTCCCGAGGGAACGCACACGATCACCCGCGGCTTCACCCGAAATATGTGCTTGTCGATTATGGTCTTGAGGAAATAGCGCAGCATCTTCTCGGTCACGTCGAAGTCGGCGATCACGCCGTCTTTGAGCGGCCGCACTGCGATGATGCCGTCGGGCGTGCGCCCGAGCATCCGTTTCGCCTCGAGCCCGACCCCTTTGATCTTTCCGGTGGCGCGTTCCAGCGCCACAACCGAAGGCTCGTTGAGCACGATGCCTTCGCCGCGCACATAAATCAGGGTATTGGCCGTTCCGAGATCCACCGCGATCTCGTTGGCGGGAAGCCAGTTTGCGAATTTCCAGGAACGAAACATCGCCACGGCGGCACCGGGGGTGGAACTGAAGCTATCCTAATGGCACGCTTACACTTCCACAAGCGGCCAAAGCGCTTCTCTAGCCGTGGACCCCAGTGCTCCCGAACCCGCCCTCTCCTCGACCCGTAAGTGGGAGAGTACTCACTAGCGTAAATTCGGCCGCTTCCACCCGGGAAACCACCATCTGGGCGATGCGCATCCCCCGCGCAATCTGGAACGGCTCAGCCCCCAGGTTGATCAGAGCGATCTTGAGCTCGCCCCGATAGTCGCTGTCGATGGTGGCGGGCGTGTTGGGCAGGGTGATGCCGTGGCTGAGCGCCAGCCCCGAGCGGGGCCGGATCTGGATCTCGTATCCGAAGGGAATCGCGACGGCGAAGCCGGTCCGGAACAGGCGCCGGGTACCCGGCACCAGCTCGCCCTCGTCGGCGCTCGCGATGTCGAAGCCGGCGCTTCCCGGCGTGGCAAGGCTGGGCAGCGGCAGCCCCTCACCGTGGGGGAGACGGATGATCTGGATCTGGAGCATGTCAGGTTAGGGAGTAGGAATTGGGGATTGGGGATTGGGGGTTCGGAGGGGGAGCGGTCCTCCCCACTCCCTAGCCTGATAGCACGGATTCCACCGCCACCAACGGCAGCCCGAACGCCTCCGCTACCCCCGGATACACCACTTTCCCTTCGACCACGTTCAAGCCGAGCGCCAGCGCCTTGTCGTCCCTGCAGGCCTGCTTCCAGCCTTTGCGGGCCAGCCGCACCGCGTAGCCCAGCGTGGCGTTGGTGAGCGCCAGGGTGGAGGTCCGCGGCACGCCGCCCGGCATGTTCGCGACGGCATAGTGCAGGATGCCGTCCACGAAGTAGGTCGGGTCCTCGTGGGTGGTCGGTTTGATGGTTTCGACGCAGCCTCCCTGGTCCACCGCCACGTCGACGATCACCGCGCCGGGCTGCATCCGCTTGAGGTCCGCCCGGGTAACCAGGTGGGGCGCTTTAGCACCCGGAAGCAGCACGGCTCCGATCACCAGATCGGCCCGCTCGATGGCCTCGAGGATGTTGAACCGGTTGGAATAGATCGTCTTGACGTTGGCGGGGAGCACGTCATCCAGATAGCGGAGCCGCTCCAGCGAAATGTCCAGGATGGTGACGTTGGCCCCCAATCCAGCCGCCATTTTGGCCGCGTTGATCCCAACCACCCCTCCGCCGATGATCACTACTTTGGCCGGCGCCACCCCCGGCACTCCCCCCAGCAGCACGCCGCGGCCGCCGTGCACCTTCTCCAGGTACTTGGCGCCCTCCTGCACCGCCATCCGCCCCGCCACCTCCGACATCGGCGTGAGCAGCGGCAGCTCCCCACTGGGCAGCTGCACGGTCTCGTACGCGATGGCGATGGCGCCCGACTGGATTACCGCTCGGGTGAGCGCTTCGGCCGCGGCGAAATGGAAATACGTGTAGATGACTTGGCCGGGCCGCATCCGCGGCCATTCGACCGCGATCGGCTCCTTTACCTTCATGATCATCTCGGCCGTGGCCCATACGGCTTCGGCCGTTTCGAGCATCTGGCCGCCGGCGGCAACAAACTGCTCGTCGCTGAACCCGCTGCCCAGCCCCGCACCCCGTTCCACGCACACCCGATGGCCATTGGCCGCGAGCAGCTCACACCCAGCGGGCACCAGGGCAATGCGGTTCTCGTTGGTTTTGATCTCTCGCGGGACTCCGATGATCACGTAGACCTCCCCGTGGAGGAAGCTAGGGGGCTAGGAGGTTAGGAGTCGCCCGGTGTCCTAGCCCCTATCCTCCTAGCTTCCTAGCCTCCTAGCCTCCTAGCCTCCTAGCCTCCTGGCCCCTGGCCTCCGGCCCCAGCCGCACCACGCACCATCGCGCCGGATCAAAATACTCCGCGGCGAGGGCGGCGACAGACTCCGGGTTGACCGCGTCGATCTCCACCAGGATCTCATCGAGCCGGCGATATCGGTCGGCGTGGAGCACGGTCCCCGCCAGGCGATGCATCCGGCTCGAAGGACTCTCCAGCGCCAGCATGATCTGGCCCTTGAGCTGCCGCTGGCCGCCGGCCAGCTCCTCGCCCGAAAGGCCCTCGCGCGCCAGCCGGCTCAGCTCCACCCGGATGGCCGCCTCGGCGGCCGCCGCGCTGCCGGGATGGGTCCCCACATAGACGCCGATCGTGCCGGCGCTCTGGTAGAGATGATGGAACGCGTAGACGGCGTAGGCCAGGCCCAGCTCCTCCCGGATTCGCTGGAACAGCCGGCTCGACATGCCTCCGCCGAGAGTATTGCTCAGGATCGCGAGCGCGTAACGCCGCGGATCGCGGGCGCCGAAGCAATCGGTCCCCAGCACGATGTTGCTTTGGGTGGTGTCGCGCGGCTCCGAGAGCGACTCGCCGCGCCGCGCCGGCACCGCGGGCACCGGCTTACTGGCCGGCTCGAGGGCGCCTTCGAACCAGCCTTCCCGCTCCAGCACCGTGAGGAGCTGTTCGTGGTCCACCTGACCCGCGGCCGCGATCACGCAGTTTCCCCGATAGTAGGCGCTCCGGTGCAGCGCCGTGAGGGCGGCCGCGTCCAGATTGCCGATGCTTTCCGGGGTGCCCAGGATGGAATAGCCGTAGGGATGGTCTGGCCAGAGGGTGCGCGCGTGCAGCTCGAACACCAGATCATCCGGCGTGTCGAGCACGCTGTTGATCTCTTCCAGGACGACGTTCCGCTCGAGCTCGAGGTCCTCCGCCCGAAGCAACGGATGGCGCACCAGATCGGTGAGCACTTCCACGGCCAGCGGAACGTCCGCGTCCAGCACGTGGGCCTGGAAACTGGTATGGTCACGCGAGGTGTAGGCGTCCAGCGAGCCCCCGCGAACCTCGAGCTCCTCGGCCAGCTGCTTCGAGGTGCGCCGCTCGGTGCCCTTGAAGACCAGGTGCTCCAGCAGGTGCGCCGCCCCCATGATTTCACGCGGCTCGTGCGCGCTCGCCGAACGCACCCAGATGCCCACCGCGGCCGACCGCACTCCCGGGAGCCGCTCCGAGAGCACGGTCAGGCCATTGGGGGCTATCGACCGCAGCAGCCCTTCGTCGAGGCGTTCCTGCTCCACGGGAGGGTCCTGACCCCCTATTCCCCAATCCCTATTCCTTCGGGAGCAGCGCCTTTCGTGACAGCTTCATGCGTCCGCGGTCGTCAACCTCGAGCAGCTTGACCTGGACGATGTCGCCCTTCTTGACCACGTCCTCGGTCTTCTCGGTGCGGCCGTGCTGCAGCTCGCTGATGTGCAGCAGCCCCTCCACGCCGGGAATGATTTCGACGAAGGCACCGAACGGCGTGGTGCTCTTGACCGGACCCTCGTAGACCCGGCCCACCTCGGGCTCCGCCACGATGGCCATGACCATCTCGCGCGCCTTCTGGCCGGCTTCGCCGCCCACCGCGGCGATGGTGACCACCCCACTGTCCTCGATGCTGATCTTGGCGCCGGTGGCGTCCTGGATCCCGCGAATGGTCTTGCCCTTGGGGCCGATCACGTCGCCGATCTTGTCGGGCTTGATCTGAATCGTGAAGATCCGGGGCGCGAACGGTGAAAGCTCGGCGCGCGGCGCCGCGAGCGCCTTACTCATCTCGCCCAGGATGTGCAGCCGGCCCACCTTGGCCTTCGCGAGCGCCTCTTCCATCAGCTTGAGATCGATGCCTTCGACCTTGATGTCCATCTGGATCGACGTGATGCCCTGCTCGGTGCCAGCCACCTTGAAGTCCATGTCGCCGAGGTGGTCTTCCGAGCCGAGGATATCGGTCAGGATCGCGACCTTCTCGCCGTCCTTGATGAGTCCCATCGCGACACCGGCACAGGGAGCGCGAACCGGCACGCCAGCATCCATGAGCGCCAGCGAGCCGCCGCATACGCTCGCCATGGACGACGAGCCATTGGATTCCAGGATTTCCGAGACCACGCGAAGCGTATAGGGGAACCCGTCAAACGCCGGCAGCAGCGGCTGCAACGCCCGCTCGGCCAGCGCCCCGTGCCCGATCTCGCGGCGGCTAGTACCGCGGATCATCTTCACCTCGCCCGTCGAGTAGGGCGGGAAGTTGTAGTGCAGCATGAACGACTTGGTGGTCTCTCCCGCGACGTCGATGGAGTCGATCCGCTGTTCGTCGTCGCTGGTCCCCAGCGTCACCGCCACCAGCGCCTGGGTCTGTCCTCGGGTGAAGAGCGCGGAGCCGTGGGCGCGGGGCAGTATTCCGGTCTCGATGCTGATGGGCCGGACCGTGTCGGGATCGCGCCCGTCCACCCGCTCGCCCTTGTCGAGCACCTGGGCGCGCATGACTTTGTACTCGATCTCCTCGATCTCGTTGCCGATCTCGCGCGCCTTCTCCGCGAACTCGTTGGCCAGCTTGAGCAGCACGTCTCTCTTCACCGCCGAGAGCCCGGTTGCGCGCGCCGCCTTGTCCTTCGCGTTGATGGCCTTCGCCATCGCCGCCTCGGCCAGCTCGCGCACCCGCTTGACCAGTGCTTCGTCGCCCGGCGCCTTGTTCCATTCAATCTTGGGTTTGCCGGCCTTGGCCACCAACTGCTCCCCATGGGCAACCAGTTCGCGGATGCCTTTCTGGGCCACCTTGAGGGCGTCCAGCATCTCGGCCTCCGAAACCTCGAGCGCGCCGCCTTCGACCATGATGATCGAGTCGGCGCTGCCGCTCACGGTGAGATCGATGCTGGAGAACTCGAGCTGGTGGAAGGTGGGATTCAGAATCCAGTTCCCCTCCATCCGGCCCACCCGGACGGTGGCCAGCGGCCCGTTCCAGGGGACCTGCGACAGTGCCAGCGCCAGCGAGGCGGCGTAGGCTCCGAGAATGTCCGCGTCGTTTTCCTGGTCGGCCGAGACCACCGTGACGAAGACCTGGATCTCGTTCTTGAAGCCCTCGGGGAACCTGGGGCGGATCGAGCGATCGATGATCCGCGCCGCCAGGATCTCCTTGTCGGAGGGCCGGCCCTCGCGCTTCAGAAAGCCGCCGGGGATCTTGCCAGCCGCGTAGGTCTTTTCGCGGTATTCGACCGTGAGCGGAAAGAAGGGGAGCAACGAGACGCTGGGCGAGACGGTAACCGCCGCCAGCACCATGGTGTCGCCATAGCGCACCGAGACGGAGCCAGCGGCCTGCTTGGCCAGTTTGCCGGTTTCGATCCGGAGCGGGCGTCCTGCGAATGTGGTTTCGATCGTGTGCACGTTGACTGCCTTGGTTGAACGGTCCGCTTCCAATGCCAAGCGGGCGTCCCACGCTTTTGGCGGGACGCCCGCGCGCATCCGGGGCCGGCTAGTGCCGGAGTCCGAGCTCCTGAATCAGAGCGCGGTAGGTCTCAAGATCAGTATTTCTGAGATAGGTCAGCAGCCGACGCCGGGTGCCCACCATCTTGAGCAGGCCGCGCCGGCTGTGATGGTCCTTCACGTGGGTTCGGAAATGGTCGGTGAGCGAGTTGATGCGCTCGGTGAGCAAGGCTACCTGAAGCCGGGCAGACCCGGTGTCCTCTTCGTGGAGGCGGTATTTCGTCGCCACGCCTACCTTGTCGTACGCCATGCCCTCTTATCCTCTTTTACATCCGTCTCAGTGAATACGTAAGCTCTAGGAATCCAATAAGATAAGCTCCCGTTCACCCTCCAGCAACTACCCCCCTCTCCTCACCGTCCGCTCCTTGCCACCGCCGCCACCCCCTCCGGCAGTGTCAGCGGGACCTGCTCGGGCCAGGCCCGAAACACCGCCCCCGCCTTGCCCCGCGCCTTCGCGCGGTACATGCAGGCGTCGGCCATGGCCACCGCGGCGTCGATCGAGTCCGGTGGGGCCGTGAAGGTGACCGCCCCGATGCTGAAGGTGACCTCCCAGCCCTCCCGCCGCACCACTTCGTCCAGCAGCGACAACACCTTGTTGACGATAGTCTCAGCCTGCTCGGCATCGGTCTCCGGCAGGAGCAGGGCGAACTCGTCACCGCCCAGCCGAGCCACCACGTCGATGCGGCGGGTGCCCTCGCGGAGGGTCCGCGCCACCCGCCTCAGCACCTCATCGCCCACGCCATGGCCGAGCGTGTCGTTGATTTTCTTGAAGTTGTCCACGTCGAGATACGCCAGCACCCAGGACATGCCCTGGCGCCGGCTCCACTCCACCGCCCGGTCCAGCGCTCCGAAGAACGCCCGCCGGTTGGGGATGCCGGTGAGCGGGTCTTCGCGAGCCAGGGTCCGGAGCTTCACGGTCTGCTCCGCCAGCAACGAGACCAGCGCGGAAATGAAGAGGAAGAAGAGCAGCTGTGCCACGCTGTTCCAGACCAGGTACGGGGAAGCCAGGCCGCCAGGGCGGCTCAACCAATCCAGCGCGATGCGGGTTAGGGTTGTCAGCGCGGCGAACCATACCCCGGCCGAGCGGCCCAGGTGCCACGCCACTGCCACGATGGGGGGGAGATAGAAAACCGCGATCTCCATTCCCGCGCCGGCGCGGAAATCGAACCACGCAACCGCGGCCGTCACCAGCAGGCTCCCGGCCAGGATGGCCCAACCGGGGACTCGGCGCAGGGCCGCGTTCAGTCGAATCAACATGGTCAAAGAGTAATGAACGCTTCAGGCCCGAGACAGCAGCACACCCTGCGGGGCAAGGCGCTGCGGCTCCGCCTCCCTACACTGCATCGCAACGCTTTCCGCGGCCGCCGTGTCTATATCTCTGACTTTGTCATTAAAATGAGCGCCATGGCATCTCATCTCGGCGAGTTCGAGCAGTTGGTGTTGCTGGCCCTGCTGCGCCTGGGCCACGCGGGCTATGGCGTGACGGTGCGGGAGGAGCTGCAGCGCCGCGCCGACCGCGGCGTGAGCCTGGGCACCGTCTACAAGACCTTGCTCCGGCTCGAGGCCAAGGGCTTGGTCGCCGCCCATATCGGAGCGCCTACACCGGAGCGCGGCGGCCGCCGCAAGAAGCACTACGCGATCACCCCTCCCGGCCGCCGGGCCCTCCTGCGCTCCCTGGCGGCCCTGCGAAAGCTCAGCCGCGGCCTCGCCCCACTCTGGGAAGCGCCATGAACCCCCTTCGCTGGCTCGCCCGCCTGCTTCCACCGGGAGAGCGCGAATTCGTCCTCGGCGACCTGGAGGAAGTCTACGGCAACGCCTCCACCCTGCGGCGCGCCGCGGAACTCCTCAAGGCCGCGGCCGCGCTGCGCCGAACCCGACCCCTGGCCTCTCGTCACGGAGACCGCTTCATGCACACCCTGCTCAACGACTTCCGCTACGGCCTCCGCCAGCTGCTGCGCAGTCCCAGCTTTACCGCCCTGGCGGTGCTCACGCTGGCGCTCGGTATCGGGGCGACGACCGCCGTGTTCTCGGTGATCAATCCGGTTCTGCTGCGTCCGCTGCCCTACCCCCACCCGGAGCGGATCGTGACGCTGTGGGAACGCGGCGAGGACGGCGGGGAGAGCAATACGGGCTATGCCACCTTCCTCGACGTGCGACAGCTCGCGACCGCGTTCGACGGCATCGCGGTGCTGAGCTCGTGGCAACCGACCCTGCAAGGCGGCGCCGAAGCGGAACGACTCGATGGCCAGCGGGTGACCCGGGAATTCTTCGCGGTCCTCGGGGTGCGCCCCGCGTTGGGACGCGACTTCGCTGCCGCGGAGCATGTGCGCGGGCAACACCACGTCGTGATTCTTTCCCACGGCCTGTGGCAGCGCCGCTTCGGGGGTGATCCGTCCCTGATCGGGCGCCCGGTCACCCTGAACGGCATCGCGTACACCGTGGTCGGGGTGATGCCCAAGAGCTTTGAGAGCCTGCTCGCTCCCACGGCGCAGCTGTGGGCCCCACTCGCCTACGAGACCTCCCTGCCCTGGGCGTGTCGCAGTTGCCGGCATCTCCGTATGGTCGGCCGCCTCAAGGGTGGCGCAGATGCGGCACGCGCCGGCAGGGAGCTGGACCTGATCTCGGCCCGCATGGTCGCGGAACATCCGACGGACTACCCGGCGAAGGGCATGTTCGTGGTTCCGCTCCAGACCCGGCTCACCCGCGACGTCCAGCCGGCGCTCCTGGCCGTGCTGGGCGCGGTGGGCTTCGTGCTGCTCATCGCCTGCGCCAACGTATCGAGCCTGCTGCTGGGCCGCGCGATGCAGCGCGAAAGCGAGTTCGCGATCCGGGGCGCTCTGGGAGCCGGGCGGCAGCGGGTCGTCCGGCAGCTGCTGACCGAAAGCGTCCTGCTCGGGCTGCTGGGAGGTCTGGGTGGAGTCGTGCTGGCCTGGTGGGGCGTGAAAGGCCTCGTGGCACTCGGACCCGCCAGCCTGCCGAGGTTGCAGGCGATCGGCATCGACCTCGGAGTATTGGGATTCACCGCGGCCCTCTCGGTGGCTTCGGGACTCCTCTTCGGCCTGATTCCCGCCTTCGCGACGGCGCGTCCCGATCTGTTTACCGCGCTGCGTCCCGGCGGCCGCCATACGGGACAGAAGCGCCGCCGGATGGCACGCGCGATCCTGGTGATGGGGGAGGTTGCCCTGGCACTCATGCTCCTCGTCGGTGCGGGCCTGCTGATGCGAAGCCTGCACCGCCTGTTGGACGTGGATCCTGGGTTCGAGCCGAAGCGCTTGCTCACGATGGAGGTGCAGACCACCGGCCCTCGCTACGAGGATGAGGACGCGGTTCGCGCCTTCTTCGTCCGCGCGGCGGACGCGATCCGCGCGATACCCGGCGTCGAGCAGGCCGGGTGGACGAGCCAGCTGCCTCTGGGCGGAAACTTCGACCGCTATGGGGTGGAGATCGCAGGCAAGCCCCTGCCCAATCCCGCCAACGCGCCGTCGGCGGACCGTTACGCGGTCTCGCCGGGCTATCTCGAGGCAATGCGGATTCCCCTCAAGCGCGGACGGACGATCACCGCGGACGACGCGCGGGGCCGGCCCGGGATCGTGCTCATCAACGAAGCCTTCGCGAAGCAGGACTGGCCGGGCGGTGACGCCCTCGGCGCGCGGATCCAGCTGGGCGGACCCGGCGCCCCGTGGCGGACGGTGGTCGGCATCGTGGGCGACGTGCGCCACGTCAGCCTCGACGAGCGGCAAGCGCCCCAGGTCTACCTCCCCGAGGCGCAATGGCTCGGCGCCGACGGTGCGATGGTGCTCACGGCGCGCACCAGGGGCGAGCCCGCCGGGATGGCGGCCGCGGTGCGCGAGGCCATCCGCTCGGTCGATCGCGAACTGCCGATCCTGCACCTGGCCACGATGGAGGCAGTCGTCGCGAATACGGCCGACCAGCGGCGGTTTGCCTTCGTGCTGTTCGAGGGGTTTGCCCTGGTGGCGCTCCTCCTCGCCGCCGCCGGTATCTACGGTGTGCTGGCGGGCAATGTCACCGCCCGCACCCGCGAGATCGGCATCCGCTCCGCGCTGGGCGCCTCGCGCGGCGGGCTGCTCAAGCTGGTGATCCGGCAGGGGCTGGCGCTGACGGTCGCGGGGATGACGGCGGGACTCGTGGGGGCCCTGCTGTTGACGCGATTCCTGCGCGGCCTGCTCTTCGGAGTCGGGGCGCAGGACCCGCTGACCTTCCTCGGGGTGGTTGCTGTGCTGGCGGTGGTCGCGCTGGCGGCCTGCCTTGCCCCCGCGCTGCGGGCGACGCGGGTTAGCCCGCTCGAGGCGCTGCGGTCGGAGTGAGCGTTCCCAATGCACTTCTGACCTGGCGACGGTGAGAACGGCCTCCATCCTCACCGTCCCCACCGTCCGCCCTACATCAACCCCAGCCCCCTGCGAATATCGTTCGAGAACGCGAGCACCATCAGCAGCGCGATCAGGATCAGTCCCACGAAGGTGAGCCGCTCGCGCAACTTGGGCGAAAGCGGGCGCCGCAGCACCGCCTCGCCGATCAGGAAGAGGAATTGCCCGCCGTCGAGCACCGGGATCGGGAGCATGTTCAGCACGGCGAGGTTCACCGAGATCGTTGCCATGAACGCCAGGAACGCCGTGATGCCGAGCTGTGCGGACTGCCCGGCGGCGATTCCGATGGCGATCGGGCCGCCGATCCCCCGAGTGGAAACCCTTCCGCTGAACATCCCGCGCACCAGACGGACGATCTGGGTGGACACCGCCAGGGTCTGCCGACCGCCGGTGATCGCGGCCTGGCCCAGCGTGAGCGGCCGGTGGTTTGTGGGCACCGCGGGCCCCAGGCGCAGTTTGCCTACTTTGTGGATCCCGGTGCTGTCCTTCACCATCTCGGTCAGGGTGTGGGCGACCAGCTCTTTCCGGCCCTCCGGCCGCCCGACCCGGAGCGTCAGGTCCTGATCGGGCCTCGACTCGACCAGGGGAATCACGTCAAGCCATTGCCTGACCGGCTGTCCCGCCACGCTGATCAGCGTATCGCCCGAGCGCACCCCTGCGCGCGCCGCGGGGCCGCCCGGAACCACCTCGCCCATGATCGGGGTGATGAACGGCTGCAGCGCCTGCACGGCCGCCAACCGGGCTTCCAGGGCGTCACGATGCAGCCGGACGGTGAGATCCGGCCTGCCCTCGACCTCGAGGCGGAACGAATCCGCCGAGGTGGAGAGGAAGGTTTCCTGGATGTCGTCCCAGGAGGCCACCGGCCGCCCGGAGATCCGGACGATGCGATCCCCCGGTGAGAGCCTGGCCAGCTCCTCCGCGCCCGCCGGCAGCGTCGGCGCCACAGCGCCGACCCGGGTGATCGGCACGACCGTTCGTCCGTTGACGAAATTGAGCCCGGAAAAGACCAGCCACGCGAAGAGCGTGTTCATCGTGACGCCGGCCAGGATCACGATGATCCGGACCCACACCGGCTTCGCTTCAAAGACGCGATCGGCTGGGACGCTCGCGCTGGCCGGGCCGCCCTCCAGCGTCGAGGAAGCGGGATCCTCCTCCCGGCTCGCCATTTTCACGTAGCCCCCGATCGGGAGCCAGGAGACCGCGTACTCGGTTTCCCCCCGCCGCCAGGTCAGCGCCCGCACCGGCTTGCCCATGCCGAGCGAAAAGCGGTGCACGTAAATGCCCGCGGCCTTGGCCGCGAGGAAGTGCCCCAGCTCGTGCACGAAGATGAGCACACCGAGCACCACGATCAGGGCGAGGATGTTCAGCAAGACACCGCTCACGCCGCCAGCCTTTCCGCCACGGCCCGCGCCGCCCGGTCCGCCGCCTGGACCGCTTCGAGCGAGCTCGCGGCGGTCACTTCGTGCTGCTCCAGCGTCTGCTCGATCACTTCGGAGATCCGCCCGAAGGAAATCCGCCCGGCGAGGAATGCGGCCACCGCGACCTCATTGGCCCCGTTGAACGCCGCGGGCGCCGTGCCGCCGGCCCGCCCCGCGTCGACCCCCGCGCGGAAAGCCCGGAAGACCTCGTGCCGCAGCGGCTCGAAGGTGAGCGCTCCGGCCGCCACCGGGTCGAAGGCGCGGGCCGCTCCGTCCTCCAGCCGCTCCGGATGGGTCAGCGCGTACAGAATCGGCAGCTCCATGGAAGGAAACCCCAGTTGTCCCAGCACGCTGCCGTCGCTGAATTCTACCAGCGCGTGCACGATGCTCTGCGGGTGTACCACCACCTCGACTTGGTCGTAGCCAAACCCGAAGAGATGATGGGCCTCGATCACTTCCATCGCCTTGTTGGCGAGCGTCGCGCTGTCGACGCTGATCTTGTTCCCCATGCGCCAGGTCGGGTGATTGAGCGCCTCGGCGACGCTCGCCTGCCGCAGTCGCTCGGGCTCCCAATCCCGGAAGGGGCCCCCGGAGGCCGTGAGAATCAGCCGGCGGAACGCGCGCTCCCTTCCCGTGATGCACTGCAGCACGGCGCTGTGCTCCGAGTCCACCGGCACCAGTTCGCCTCCGCCCTCCAGGGCCGCGGCTCGGACCAGCTCGCCCGCCACCACCAGGGATTCCTTGTTGGCCAGCGCGACGCGCTTCCCGGCGCGCAGCGCCGCGAGCGTGGCCGCGAGCCCGGCAAATCCCACCACGGCGTTCACCACGATCTGCGCGTCGGGGTGCGTCGCCGCTTCGAGCAGGCATGCCGGCCCGATGCCGCTGACCAGCCCCGCAAAGCCGGGCTGCCACTCCGCGATCTGCTCCGCCAGCAGCGTCGCGTTGGACCCCGCCGTGAGCGCGACCAGGCGGAAGCGATCGGGATGCCGGCGCAACACGTTGAGCGTGCTGGTGCCGATGGATCCGGTCGAGCCCAGCACCACCACGCCTTGCATGTTCAGAGCACTCCGAAGGCCCGATACAGCACCGCGGCCACCGGCAGCACGAAATAGAGGGAATCGAAGCGATCGAGCACGCCGCCGTGTCCGGGAATGAGCGCGCTCGAGTCCTTCACCCCGGCCTCGCGTTTGAACAGCGACTCGGCCAGGTCCCCGACCTGGGCCACGATCGAGATAACGAGCCCCATGACGGCCGCCTGCACCAGCGGGATCGGCTTCCCAACCGGCGCCAGGACAAGCGGGACGTATGCGATCGCGGCAATGACCCCACCGACCACACCGGCGGCACTGCCCGACTGGGTCTTCCCCGGGCTCACCGAGGGCCACAGCTTGGGACCACCGAACGCCTTGCCGCCCCACATCGCGAAGCTGTCGCAGATCCACGTGACGGCCAGCGGAAACAGCACCAGCCAGGTCGCGCCCCAGGAGCGATCCGGGCCGGCGCTGAACCGGATCAGCAGCACTGCCGACGGCAACAGCCCGCAATACGCCGGGCCCAGCAGAGTCAGCCCCGCGGCGCCCAGCGGGTGGTCCTCCGGCCGGCGCCGCAGCAGGACCGCGGTGAGCACGACGATGGGAATCAGGATGGCCGCCAGCGGCCACGGCACCCAGAGCCAGACCGGAGCCAGCAGGCCCGCCACGAACGACTCGAGCGGGTTCAACCGCTCCGTCAAGGGGCCCGCGACCGCCCAGGTCACCAACGGAGTCAGCACCGCGAACAGGATCCCGAGCCCGCGGAGGGGCCGTACCCCGGTCGGCGCCGCGAGGTCGAAGAGCTCGCGAGTGCCCAGTGCCGCGAGGAGGCAGACCAGCAGCACCAGCACCAGGCCACCATACCACACCCCGGCCACCGCGAGGGGAATTCCGATCGCGGCCACGACCACGCGCTGAACCTGGTTGCTCACGAAGGCGTCGAGACGCGTCCGAACCGCCGGTCCCGCCGCTGAAAATCGAGGATCGCTTCGAAGAGATGCCGCCGGGTGAAGTCCGGCCACAGCACCGCCATCACATGGAACTCGGCGTAGGCAAGCTGCCAGAGCAGAAAATTGGAGATCCGGTGTTCT
This sequence comes from uncultured Gemmatimonas sp., assembly GCA_964649225.1. Taxonomy (GTDB): domain Bacteria; phylum Gemmatimonadota; class Gemmatimonadetes; order Gemmatimonadales; family GWC2-71-9; genus JABFSM01. The sequence continues at coordinate 78,744 of CAZYPO010000002.1, forward strand.
CCCGAGGTGCGGATCAAGAGGTCGGGGTCGGGCGTCCCCGCCGTGTAGAGCCGTCGGGCAAACCCCGCTTCGTCGATCTCCGCAGGGCTCAGCCGTCCGGCGGCCACCTCTTCCGCCAGCAGCCGGGCGGCGCGGGTCAGCTCGGCGCGGGAGCCATAGGATAGACAGATGTTGAGCGTGAGGCTGGTACCGGCCGCGGTCTCCGTTTCGATCGCTTCCACGGCGGCGCGCGCGGGCGGAGTCAGCCGGTCCAGCTCGCCGAGGACTCGTACGTTGACCCCCTGTCCCCTGAGCTCTGACCCCTCCTTTTCCACGTACTCTACCAGCAGGGCCATCAGCGCGTCGATCTCTTCGGTCGGCCGCTGCCAGTTTTCCTGGCTGAAGGCGAACAGCGTCAGGACTTCGACGCCCGCCTGCCGGCAGCCCTCGACGCACTCGCGCACCGCGGTCATGCCGGCCTGATGCCCCGCCGAGCGCGGCAGCCCGCGCTGGCGCGCCCAGCGCCCATTGCCGTCCATGATGACGGCGACGTGCGCCGGCACGCCGCCGTTGATCCGGATGCGGCCCAGCAGCTCTTCCGCGGCGCTGGTCACACCTCCATGATCTCCGCTTCTTTGGCGTGGATCAGTCCGTCGATCTGCTTGATGTGCTCGTCGTGCGCCTTCTGCACTTCCTTCTCCGCCCTCGTCTTCTCATCCTCGGAAACGTGCTCCACCTTCTTGATCTTGTGCAGCGCGTCGGTGCGCCCATGCCGCACCGCGACCCGCCCTTCTTCCGCGAGCTTGTGCACCACCTTGACCAGGTCCTTCCGCCGCTCTTCGGAGAGCGGCGGCAACGGGATCCGGATCAGGTTTCCCGCCGTCGACGGGTTGAGCCCGAGGTCCGATTCCCGGATGGCCTTGTCGATGGCCTGGCTCAGCCCCTTGTCGAAGGGCTGCACCGTGAGCAGACGCGGCTCCGGCGCCGCCACCAGTCCCACCTGGTTGAGCGGAACGTGATTCCCGTAGGCGTCGACCCGGATGGTGTCCAGCAGCGCGGTGGTGGCCTTGTTGCTGCGCAGGCCCGACAGCTCGCGTTTGGTGCTGTCCACGGCCTTGTGCATGTGCTCGCGGGCCTGCTTGACGATATCTGGGATGCTGGCGGCAGCGCTCATCGGACGATCGTCCCCACCCGTTCGCCCGCGAGCACGCGCCCGATGGCGCCCGGCTGATTGATGTTGAACACCACGATCGGTAATTGGTTTTCTTTACAGAGCCCGAACGCATTGGCGTCCATCACGGCGTACCCTTTAACCAACGCTTCCTGGAACGAAACCTCCGGGATGAATTGCGCCGCCTTGTCGCGCTTGGGGTCGCCGGTGTACACGCCGTCCACACTGGTTGCTTTGAGAATAACCTCGGCTTCCATCTCCAGGGCTCGAAGCACCGCCGCGGTGTCGGTCGAAAAGAAGGGGTTGCCGGTGCCGCCCGCGAAGATCACCAGGCGGCCCTTCTCCAGATGCCGCACCGCCCGGCGCCGGATGTAGGGCTCCGCCAGCGATTCCATGCGGATCGCCGTGAGCACCCTGGTCTGAACGCCAATGCGCTCCAGGATATCCTGGAGCGCGAGGGCGTTGATGATCGTGGCGAGCATCCCCATGTAATCCGCGGAGACGCGATCGAGTCCTTCCGCACTGGCGGCCGAGCCGCGGACGATGTTGCCGCCGCCCACCACCAGCCCGAGGTGAATCCCCTGGCCATGCACCTCTTTGATCTGCTGGGCCAGCGACTCCACCACCCCGTAGTCGAGGCCCACGCCGCGAGCTCCGGCCAGGGCCTCACCGGAGATCTTGAGCAGCGCGCGGCGGTAGGCCAGTGCCATCTCAGGCCTCGCCGACCTTGAAGCGGGCAAACCGCTTCACCGTCACGGCCCCGCCCAAGCTCTTGGCGGCCTCCGCGACCAGGGCGCCGATCGGCTTGGCTTCATCCTTCACGAACCGCTGGCCCAGCAGGGTTCGCTCCGCCACAAACTTGCGCAGCTTGCCCTCGACGATCTTGGCCCGGATCTGCTCCGGCTTGCCCTCCGCCGTGACCTGCTCCTCGGCGATGCGGCGCTCCCGCTCCAGGGTTTCGCCAGGAATGTCGGCGTCGCTGATCCCGATCGGATCAGCCGACGCGATGTGCAGCGCCAGCTCGCGGCCCAGCGCATCGAGCGCCTCGCCGGAGGGACCCTCGAGCTCGATGAGCGCCCCCACCTGTCCATTATGATGCAGGTACCCCTGCACGCTGCCGTTTTCCTGCCGGAAATGGGCGACCCGCTTGAGCGCCATGGCCTCGCCGGTGGTGCCCGCAAACTGCTTCACGACCTCGGCGACGGTCTTGTCGCCGAACGGCTGTGCGTCGAGCACGCTGCCCGGATGCACTCCGAGCGGTGCGTGCACCGCCGTGTGGACGCCGAGCTCCCGGGCCAGCCGCACAAAGCCTTCGGTCCGCGCCACGAAATCGGTCTCGCAGTCCAGCTCGACCATCGCGAGGTCGGTCCCCAGGTTCTCGGCCGAGATGACCACCAGGCCCTGCGAGGCGGTCCGGCCGCCGCGCGTCTCCGCCTTGGCGATCCCCTTCTTGCGGAGGATCTCCGCGGCGCGGTCCAGGTCACCCCCGGCCTCCTCGAGCGCCGCTTTGCAATCCATCATCCCCGCGCTGGTCCGGGCGCGGAGCTCGCTGATCTGCTTCGGTGTAATCGACATCGTCGTCATGGGTTCGCTCTTCGGGTAAAGGTCGTACCGTCTTACCGTCCTAAAGAAACGCCGCGCACAGCCGAGAGGGCCATGGCGCGGCGGGTGGCGACCGGCTCGGGAACTTACCCGGCTCAGGCGCTCGCCTCGCCGGCCGGCGTCGGCGCCGGCTCGCTGGCCTCCCCTTCGTGCTTCAGGCGCGCGGCGATGGCTTCGGGCTTCGGCCGCCGCTTCCGTCCGCCGGTGCGGCGCCGGCGACGATCGCCCTCGGTATCGCCTTCGCTGCCGCCGTCGGTACTGTACGTCTCGGCATCGTCGTGCTCGGCCGCCTCACGCACCGGGACCTGCTGCCGGGCTTCCCTGATCACGTCGCACAGCGCCTTGGTGATCAGCCCGACCGACCGGATCGCGTCGTCGTTGCCGGGAATCGGCACCGTGATGACGTCGGGGTCCGCATTGGTGTCGACGATGGCCACCACCGGAATGCCCAGCTTGTTGGCCTCCAGGATGGCAATCCGCTCCTTCTTGGCGTCGACCACAAAGAGCGCCCCGGGCAGCCGGCTCATGTGCTTCAACCCTTCGAGGTTGCGGGACAGCTTCACCCGCTCCCGCTCGAAGAGCAGCTTTTCCTTCTTGGTGTAGCTGTCGAACTCGCCCTCCGTGCTTCCCTGCTCCAGATCCCGCAGCCGGCGAATCTGCTTCTTGATGGTGGAGAAATTCGTCAGCGTTCCCCCCAGCCAGCGCTCCGTGACGTAGTGGCACACGGCGTTCTGCGCGTCGCTCTGCACCAGCGCCTTGAGCTGCTTCTTGGTGCAGACGAAGAGGACGTTGTCTCCCTTCAGCACCACCCCCCGCAACAGCTCCTGCGCCTTGTGGATCTGGCCCAGCGTCTTCTGGAGATCGATGATGTAGATCCCGGAACGCTCGGCGAAGATGAACCGGCGCATCTTGGGATTCCAGCGCCGGGTCTGGTGCCCGAAGTGAACGCCCGCCTCGAGGAGGTCCTGCACCTGGGGTTGATCCATGCGACTGCCGTGTGTCCTTCCGTGTTGGGTTGTCTCGTCCATCGCGTTCGTCCGACCGTCCGACCCCATTCGGGGCACCCAGACGAGCGTCCCGCGATGTGTGTGATGTCGGGCGGGCGGTTGTGTCTGACCGCCCGTCCGCCTGACCGTCCGGCTACCGCTTACTGAACTGGAACCGCTTCCGCGCCCCTGGCCGTCCCGGCTTCTTGCGCTCCACCGCGCGCGGATCGCGCGTCAGCAGCCCGCCGGTCCGCAGCTTCGGGCGGTGCAGCGAATCGGCCAGGACCAGCGCCCGTGCGATCCCCATGCGCATCGCCCCCGCCTGACCCGTTTGGCCGCCGCCATCCACGTGCGCCTTCACATCGAACGCGCCCAGCGTGTCGGTGGTCGTGAACGGCTGCTGGATATGCTGCACCAGCGAGGGCCGCGGGAAGTAGTCTCCCAGCGTCCGCCCGTTGATTTCCCACTTGCCGGTCCCCGGGGTCAGATACACCCGGGCCACGCTGGTCTTGCGCCGGCCCACCGCGTGCCAGCGGAACTGATCTTCACTCATGCGCTCACCTTGACGGCGAAGGGCTTCGGCTGTTGGGCCACGTGCGGATGCTCGGCGTCGGCATAGACCTTGAGCTTGAGCCGCAGCCGCTGCCGGGAAAGCGAGTTCTTGGGCAGCATCCCGAAGACCGCTTTCTCGATGACCAGCTCGGGCTTCTTCGCGAGCAGATTCCGCACCGGAACGAAGCTCTCGTGTCCCATGTAGCCCGAGTGTCCGAAATACTTCTTCTGCTCGAGCTTGCGGCCGGTCAGTTTCACCTTGGCGGCATTCACGACCACCACGAAATCCCCGCCATCCATGTGAGGCGTGAACGTGGGCTTGTGTTTGCCGCGAATCAGCTGGGCGACGGCGCTGGCGAGCCGGCCCAGCGGAACCCCAGCCGCATCCACCACATGCCAGTCGTGCCGGATCTCCGCCGGCTTTGCGGAATACGTGTTCATGTATCCTGTCTGCGTTCGGTTTTCCATTCCGACATAGCTTCGCAACATAGCGGTTCCCAATGGGTTAGGTCAAGGCCGCACCCTTGATTCGGACTCCTCCCTGGAGAGTTCCGACGCGGGCGCAAAGCGGATCAGTATTTGTCCTCGCTCGACGGTCTGACCCGGCCGGATGGCCACCTCCGTCACGGTTCCCTGCCCGGCGGCTTTGAGCTCGTTCTCCATCTTCATCGCTTCGAGAACCACCAGGCTGTCGCCGGCGGCAACCCGCTGACCCGTCTCGGCCAGCACCCGGACCACCAGACCGGGCATCGGCGCCTTCAGGGCCAGCGGCCCCGTCGGCGCGGCCCCCTCCCCCACTAGGCTCCGGATGTGCGCGGCCCGCTCATCGAGCACCTCGACCTCCCGCTCCTCGCCCTGGGCCTGCACGCTCCACACCCCGCGCCCCTTGCTCTCCATCGGAAAGCTCCAGGTCCTCCCGTCGAGCAAGAGCAGCCCCAATGGGGACCCGTCCACGCTGCGCAGCTCCGCGTGATGCTCCTCGCCGTCCACCGTCACTCGGTTCCCCTCGAGCCCGATGACCCAGGTGCGCCCCTGCAGCGTGACGTAGTACTTCATCGCCGCTCCAGTCGCGCGACGGTTTCCACGTGCGCGGTCTGGGGAAAGAGATCGAACGCCTGCACGGCATCCAGTCGGTAGGCCGGGGCGAGTCGGGAAAGATCACGCGCGAGCGTGGCGGGGTCGCAGGAGATGTAAACGAGTCGGGAAGTCGGGAGGTCGGAAAGTCGGGAAGTCACTGCCTCCCCCAACCCCGTGCGGGGCGGGTTCACGATGATAGCCTGCGCGAGATGCAACCTGCCAAGCACATGTTCGACTCGCCCCGCGATGCGGGTTACTCCGGCGGCCGGGCCCCGTGCCTCGGCCACCCGCACCGCGCGTGGATCCGCCTCGACGCTTTCCACGCTGGCGCCGCGCTCCGCCAACGCGTGCGTCGTCTCGCCGATACCGGCATACAGGTCCCACACGTGTCGGCCCAAGAGCTCGCCCAGTTGTTCGAGCGCGTGCGCGCGCACCCGATCGCCCATCCCCGGGTGCACTTGCTCGAAGACCATGACCGGATAGGCTTCCGGCGCGCCGTACACGGTGCGCGGCGCGCCCTCGGCCGGTTGCCACCACAGCACGGCGGTCACGCCTTCTCGTTCCAGCGCGCTGCCCAGCTCCTTCGCGCGAGTCCAGGCGTCGCCCGGTGCGGTGCGCACGATGGCGTGGCAGGTTCCCGTGCGGTCCACCCGCAGCACGATCTGATCCAGGTGTGGCGGAAGCAGGTGTCGCTTGCTTCGCAGCGCCGTCCACAGGATACCGAGCTCGGGCCGCGCGATGGGACAGCGCTCCAGCTCGAAGACTCGGCCGGGCTGGCCGAGCTTGTGATAGCCGATCCGCCCGCCGCGTGCCGCGAGCGTCATCTTGGTGCGGTAGGCCCACTCGGCCTCGCTGGGCTCGAGGTCGGGGTCCTCCACGCTCAGATGGCCTATCCGGCGCAGCGCATCACCCACCAGCTGACGTCGCGCCGCGCGCTGGGCCTCGCCGCTCAGATGCTGGAGCTGGCAGCTGCCGCACTCATCCACCTGGTAGTGCCGGCACGCCGGCGTCACCCGTCCGGGCCCGGGCTCGAGCACCCGCGCCACCCGGCCCCGCGCAAAACGGCGGGCCAGCCGCACCTGGGCGAGCTCGACCAGATCTCCCGGCGCGCTTCGCGGTACGAAGACGGTCCGGCCGTCCCCCAGCGTTCCCACCCCGTCGCCACCCGCCGCGATCGCGCGGATGCGGACCGCGTCAGTCACGCAGCGCGTCGATGCGGCCCGCGTGCGTCCAGCCAGCGGTCCCGTCGCCGTTGCCGTCGGGCGCGACGGCCGGCTTCTGGCCGCTGCGTCGCCGTGCCTCGGCGAGCGCCGCCGCGATGGCAATGCGCGCATCCCGGGCTGGATCGGAGGGAGCCGTGAGAAGATCGCCGCGCCGCTCCAGAAATTGGATATCGACCTCGCCGCGGCAAAAATCCGCATCGTTGAGCAGTCGCCCGAAAAACCCCTGGTTGGTCGCGACACCCACGACCACCAGCTCGTCGAGGGCGCGCCGCATGCGCCGAATGGCGGAAGCTCGGTCCTCCCCGTGCACGATGAGCTTGGCCAGCAGCGAATCGTAGTACAGCGTGACCTCGTTGCCGGCCTCGAATCCCGAATCCCAGCGCACCCCGGGTCCCGAGGGTACCCGCAGATAACTGATCCGCCCCGTCGAGGGCAGAAACCCGTTGGCGGGATCCTCGCTGGTGATCCGGCACTCCAGAGCGTGGCCTCGCGGCGCGAGCGGCCATTCCGAGACCGCCATGCCGAGTCCCCGCACAATGCGAAGCTGCTCGCGAACCAGATCCACGGAGTACACCAGCTCGGTGACCGGGTGCTCGACTTGGATCCGCGTATTCATCTCGAGGAAGTAGAACTTTTCTGCCGCGTCGACCAGGAATTCACAGGTCCCGGCGCCGCGATACCCCACGGCCGTGGCGGCGGCCACCGCGGCCTGGCCCATCTCGCGCCGCAGCTGGGGTGAGACCGCGGTCGAGGGGGATTCTTCCAGCAGCTTCTGATGGCGGCGCTGGATGGAGCATTCGCGCTCGCCCAGGTGAATCGTCTTCCATTGATCGGCCAGGACCTGGATCTCGATATGCCGCGGACGCTGGAGGTATTTCTCGAGGTAGACCGCCGCATCGCCGAAGGCCTTGAGCGCCTCTGCTGCGGCGGCTTCCAGCGCCGCCTTGAGATCCGCGCCCCGCTCCACCAGCCGCATGCCCCTGCCGCCCCCGCCAGCGCTCGCTTTCACCAGCACCGGAAAGCCGAGCTTTTCCGCCAGCTGGCTCGCTTCCTTGAGATCCCCGATCGGCGCCATGCCACCCGGCACCACCGGCACTCCGGCCGCCTCCATGCGACAGCGCGCCTGGGTTTTGTCTCCCATGGCACGAATGGCGGCCGCCGGCGGGCCGACGAAAATCAGTCCTGCTCGCTCCACCGCTTCGGCAAAGTCGGCGCGCTCGGAAAGAAAGCCGTAACCCGGGTGGACGGCCTGGGCGCCCCACTGGCGAGCGGCTTCCAAAAGGGCGTCGATGCGGAGATAGCTCTGCCCGGAGGGGGCGGGCCCGATGCGGACCGCGGCGTCCGCAGCGCGGACATGCGGACTGGCGCTGTCCGCGTCGGAGTAAACCGCTACCGCCTCGAGCCCCTCCTCGTGGCAGGCCCGAATGATCCGCAGCGCGATCTCGCCTCGATTGGCCACCAGAACCCGACGAATGTGCATGCGCTCGACTATTGGCTGGCAGGCTAGGGGATGACGGCTAGCCAATAGTCCGAGGGTGCGGAGGAAAATGCCAGGGGCGAGCTAGCCCAACAGCCGCGCGAGCAGGCGAGCCAGCGCGGCCAGGCCCGTCAGGGCGATCGGAAAGAGAGTGAGGCCGACCGAGAAAATCAGGCCTTGGCGGAACAGGGCCGGTCCCGCTCTGGGTGCCTCATCACCCCAGAGCCGGTACATGGCGAGCTCGCTCAGCGGGCCGAGGAAGTAGCAGAGGTTGGCCAGGAAGCCGTACACCACGGCCCCGCCGAGCAGCAGTCCGAGCGGCGGATGGCCTCCCCCGAAGCCTCCCGGCAAGGACAGGAGGAGCGTGGTGGTTGCGATCGTCGCGCAGCCGACCCCGCCCACAATGAGGTTATAGGCTGGCCGGCGCACTTCCCACCAGAGAAAAACGGCGGCGGCAGTGCGGCGCCGGGCCGGCAGCGGATAGAAGAAGTCGACGAACTGGGACATGGGGTTCCCACCAATTTGCCTATCTGAGCGGTGTTGTCAAGTACTTTGTTACACAAAGTCCAACCCTGACCCCTGAGGGCTGCTCGCTACAAAGGAATATTCCCGTGCTTCTTCTTGGGATTGGCGTCCCGCTTGGATCGGAGCATCCGCAGCGCGTCGATCAGGCGGGGCCGGGTGTCGCGGGGATCGATCACGTCGTCGACGAAACCGCGTGCCGCGGCCTGGTACGGATTCGCGAACGCCTTGGTGTATTCGTCCAGGCGCCGCTGCAATTCGGCCGCGGGATCCCGGGCTCCGCCAATCTCTTCCTTGAAGAGGATCTCCACTGCCCCGCGCGGCCCCATCACCGCGATCTCGGCGGAGGGCCAGGCCAGGTTGACGTCGCCGCGGATGTGCTTCGAGCTCATCACGTCGTACGCTCCGCCATAGGCCTTGCGGGTGATCACCGTGAGCTTCGGCACGGTGGCCTCGCAGTAGGCGTAGAGCAGCTTCGCGCCGTGCCGGATGATCCCGCCGTGCTCCTGTGCGGTGCCCGGGAGGAATCCCGGCACGTCCACGAACGTCACGACGGGGAGGTTGAATGCGTCGCAGAAGCGGATAAAGCGCGCCGCCTTGACCGAGGCGTTGATGTCCAGCACGCCGGCCAGCACCGCGGGCTGATTGGCGACGAGACCGACGCTGCGACCCCCCAGCCGGGCAAACCCCACCAGCATGTTCTGCGCAAAGCCGGCGTGCACCTCGAAAAAGTGGCCCTCATCGACGACGGCACTGATGACGGAGTGCATGTCATAGGGCGTCGCGGGCGATTCGGGGATCACCTCGAGCAGGCGCTCGTCGCGGCGATCCTCGGGATCGCTCGAGGGGCGGCTGGGCGGCTCGGCGAGATTGTTGGAGGGCAGGTACTCCAGCAGCTCGCGGATCGCGGCGAGACATTCCGGCTCCGAAGCGTAGACCGCGTGCGCGATGCCGGAGGTCGCGCCGTGGATCTCCGCTCCGCCGAGGGTCTCGAAGGTGACTTCCTCGTGGGTCACGGTCTTCACCACGTTGGGGCCGGTGACGAACATGTAGCTCACGCCTCGTACCATGAACACGAAGTCGGTGATCGCGGGGCTGTAGACGGCGCCGCCCGCGCAGGGGCCCAGAATTGCCGAGATCTGGGGAACTACACCCGAGGCGAGCGTGTTACGCAGGAAGATGTCGGCATAGCCGCCCAGCGAGGCGACGCCTTCCTGGATGCGCGCGCCGCCCGAGTCGTTGAGGCCGATGACCGGTGCGCCGTTCCGGAGCGCCAGGTCCATCACCTTGCAGATCTTCTGGGCGTGGGTCTCGGAGAGGGAGCCGCCGAAGACCGTGAAGTCCTGGGAGAAGACGTACACCAGCCGCCCGCCGATCCGGCCGTACCCGGTCACCACCCCGTCACCCGGGTATTGCTGCTTCGCGAGACCGAAGTCGGTGGCCCGGTGGGTGACGAAGCGGTCCAGCTCTACGAAGCTCTCCTCGTCGAGCAGCAGGTCCAGCCGTTCGCGTGCGGTGAGCTTCCCCTTCCCGTGCTGTTGCGCCACTCGTTCGGGGCCCCCGCCCTGCTCGGCTTCGGCCTGGCGGCGATGGAGCTCGGCGAGGAGGTCGCGGGGAGAGGGCATGGCGCGGGAAGATAGTGCTGGGTCCTGGGTACTGGGTACTCCATCCGCCATCCCGCAAACTACCAGCGAACGAATGCTCCCAGCGTCACACCGGAACGTCGGGGTTGGCCCTCATCGGCCGCCAGCGAACCGCCGAGAGTCACGCCCCACGACGCACCAAGAAGCAACTGCCACCGCGCCGACAGCGATCCGGAAGCGCGGCGAACCACCGATCCGGGACCGAGAGTCACCAACTCACTGCCATAGCCTCCGGCCAACTCAAAAAACCGGTCTCGGTCTCCGGCGTACCTCCGGAGCAGCAGTGCGCCGCCTGGTGAAACGCCATCGGAATGATCCGCAAGCAGGACGCGCGCCCGGAGATACCAGGAACCCAGGTACCGGGCCACCCCGCCGCTGTAGATACCGATCGTCTGGCTCTCAAACGCCATTCGCCGGTATCCCACCGAGGCTTCCCACCCGCGGACTGGAGAATGGAAAAGCTCCGCAGCGAGGTCCGATTCAGGAAGAATCTCCGCACCGGCGGCGAGCTGCACCCGCAGGTTCCCATACGTCCCGGGGCGAAAGAGCACATATCCGTCCGCCGCGAAGGCGAGGTCGCTGGCGCCGAACCGTGTGCTTCCCAGGGCCTCCGCCAGCACCGAAGCCCGCCTGGTGCGTCTGCCACCGGTGATCGCCCAAGCCTGCCAGCTCGAGCCGGGTCCACTAACGGACTCGACACCATATCGCGCGGCGGCATACCAGGCCGGCGCGACGTTGCTGTCGGCAGGTGCGGTCCAGACAAGTACAGCGAGCAGCCCGGCTGTCGTCACGAGGTCGGCGCCGTGGCGAAGCCGGTTCGAGTCATGGTGCCCCACCCGCGCTGCCCGCGCCAGGCGCCCACCAGACCCCGGATCCTCCACCAAGTGTTGAGTTGGCGGTACCCGAACGGCTCCAGAGCCGCCATGATCATGAGCCTGCCAAGATCGGTGACCCGGGGATAGCGCCGGATGGACATCTCTTCGAGCGCGATTGCGGCCATCGAGAGCACCGCCCCCAGAACGAAGGCGAACAAGAAGAACGCGAGCATGAAGGGAGGATTCACCCGTCCCAGCGCGAGCGCGATGCCGAAACCGAGGTACCCGAGCAGCTCGATCAGCGGACCCAACATTTCCAGAAAGAAAAAGTACGGATAAGCCACCATTCCGAGGAATCCGTATCGGGAGCGGAATAGCATCCCGCGGTGGCGAACCATGACCTGGGCGAGCCCGCGCTGCCACCGTTCCCGTTGCCCGCCGAGGTTTCGGAGCGTCTCGGGCGCCTCGGTCCAGGCCACTGGATCCGGAACGAACACGAACCGGTAGGCCTCCCCCCGCTCGCGGAGCCGCCGATGCAGGCGAACGACGAGCTCCATGTCTTCGCCTACGGTGTCGGTGGCGAACCCCCCGATTTCAACCACCGTCCTGCGGCGGAACAGGCCGAAGGCTCCGGAGATGATGAGCGTGCCGTTGAGCATCGACCATCCCAGCCGCCCGGCCAGGAAGGAACGCAGGTATTCGAGGACCTGGAAGCGCGCGAGCAGGCTTTTCGGAAGCTGAACCCGGGTTACCTGGCCCTCACGCACCGTGCACCCGTTGACGATCCGGATCACCCCTCCTACGCCAACCGTGTCGGCGTTCTCGAGGAACGGGCGTACGATCCGGGTCAGGGCATCCCGCTCCAGGAGGGTATCGGCGTCCATCGCGCAGAACAGCGGCGTGCGGCAGAACGCGAGTCCGGCGTTCAGGGCATCCGCCTTCTTGCCGTTGACCTTGTCGAGTACCCAGAGGCCGGGATGCTGGCGGCTGTGCCAGATTCCCCGCAGTTCGGCATGGGAGAGGTGCGCGGTGGGTGCCCGGACGGCGGGCTCGAGGTCGAAGGCCTCGAGCAACCGGGCCGCCGTCGCGTCGGTGGAGCCGTCGTTGATCACCAGGATTTCGTAGTCGGGATAGCGGAGTGTCAGCAGGGCTCGCACCGCCTGGACGATGGTCGCCTCCTCGTTATGCGCCGGGACCAGCAGCGTAATGGGAGGCACGGCGCCCAACGAAATCAGATCTTCGACATCTACGGTCCGCAGCCGTCTGGCATACCGGCGCAATGCCACGACGGCAATCCCGGTTGTAATCAAATAGACCAGGTTGATCAATCCGAAATACCCCAGGACGAGCAGGTTGAAGGCATCGAGGAGAAACATCAGCCGCGCGCCTCCATCAAAGCCTGGCCGGCGATCACCGCCACTCTTCCAGAACCGGCCGCAGCACTCCTCAACAACCGACCGTCGCCGAACCGCGCGAGGGCCCGTCCCGCTTCCATGGCCACCCACGGTGATTCGTCGTGCAGGTACTGAAGCAGGCGGGGGAGTTTCGCCGGCTCCTCGAGCGATCCGAGCGCGCGCACCGCGTGCTGGCGAATGACTTCATCCGGTGAATCGGCGAGGAGACGGATCGCCGCAAGGTGCCCGTCGTGGCCGACGACTGCCAGCAGGCGAAGACAGGCCGAGACCAGGTCCCGGTCGGTCACCCGCTTCGCCACCGAGGCGGCGACCGAGCCGGCCGGCAGATAGTTGAGTTTCAGGAGCGTCCTCGCGGCAACTTGCCGCACGCGCACCGAGGCGCTTTCGTCGGCGAGCACGTCGAGCAGTGCCGGGCTCACCGAGGACCCGATGGCCGCGAGGATCGACGCGAGAAAACCTGGATCCCAGGCTGCGAAGCGGTCGAGCCGGCCCAGCAGGTCCGGGGCGCTGGCCGCGTGCTCGGGCCGGGCCAGCGCACGCATCGCCGTCATTCCGACGAATTCTGAAGGGTCATTCAGTGCAGCGCTCACGAGCTCAACATGCCGATCCATGCCGAGCAGACCGAGCGCATGCACCGCCTGGGCTCGATACCCCGCATCCCGATGCCTGGCACGCTTCACGAGATGAGGCAGGTAGGGCCGGACCACCTCCGCGCAGCGAGACCGTTCTTCCCCGCGCAACCGCCGAGCGAATCGGGAAACAACTTCCAGGAGATAGCGCTCCTCCCCCCGGCGGACTACCGCGTGCAGCTCGGTCGGCGACCGCACTCCGGCCAGCACCTGGAGGAGCAGATCGTGCCACCGCGCCTCGACCAGCGCCCAGCGGTGGGCCACCAGTGCGTTCCGCGCCCGGAGCACCCCCGCCAGTGCGGCGAGTGCGAACGTGATGAGAAGCAGGAGCCCGATGCCGACCACGAGGACCGAAGCGGCGTCGGTCACGGCCCGGTCTCGTTCATGGCGCGAGGAGCCGCCGGACCCGGGCAGTCACCTCCCCGGGCGAAAACGGCTTGAGCACATAGTCCGTGGCCCCGAGGGAAAACGCCTTCACAAGGTCCGCTTCGGCGCCGAGGGCCGTCAGCATGACGATGGGGATCTTGGCCCAACCCGCCATCGCCCGCAGCCGGGTCAGTACGGAGAAGCCGTCCAGGCCGGGGAGCTTTACGTCCAGGATCACGAGACTCGGAGGGCCCGCGGCGGCAACCTGAAGCGCCTCGAGTCCGTCCGATACCGCGTGCACGCGAAAGCCGTCGCGCTCGAGCCGATGGCGCAAGACCTCGACCGTGAGATCGTCATCTTCGACGAGCAGAACATCCGCCGGCCCTTCGACACCCGCCTCGCTGCCCGCCGGGCCCCGGGGCGATGAGCCGCTTCGCGGCGAGTCCGCCCGCGCGCCGACCGCCCGAGCGAGCCGGGCGGTGACGGCCGCGCCGATTGCGGCTGCGTTGAGGGGCTTCTGAAAGAATCCGTCGGCGCCAAGGGCATAACACTCTGCTTCGGTCTCCGGTCCCAGGGATGGCGAGATCGCCAACAGCGGCACCTGCGCCGTATGGCTCATGCGGCGCAATCGGCTGAGGAGCTTTCGCCCATCCTCGTCCGGCAGGACCAGATCGACCAGGATCAGGTCCACCGCCTGCTCGGCAAGCAGCTCGGTGGCCTCACGGGAGCTCTCGGCTACGAGGATGCGGCGGCCGGGAGCGCCAAGCGTTCCGGTGAGGAGAGAGCCGACCTGCGGATCATTGCCCACGAGCAGAATGGTTCGAAGCGGGATCGGCCCGGTGGCGGCACAACGGACGGCGATCTCGAACAATTGCTCGGCCACGCTGAGATCAAATTCGGATTCCCCAATGGGGCGAGCAGCTTCGGTGATCTCCGGGAATCCGAACGCCGCTCCCGTTCCTTTCAGATCGTGGGCGAGGCGGCGAATCGCGTCCCAACCCCGATCGGATCCCGAGGCGGCAAGATCGATCGCGGCCCGGAGCGCATCGGCATGGACGGGGAGACGCGTCCGATAGATCTCGCGGAGCGAGGCCGGGTCGGTCATGCCGGCACCGGGACCGGGGACTCGAGGCCGGGCTCGCGGCGGGGCGAAAGCTCGAAGTATCGACGCGAGATCGTGTCCTCGCCTTGCTCGAACGCATCAAAAATGGAGGCGTGGCGGTGGAGGGCCCGGATGAGCAGGCCATTGTCCGTACAATGGTCGATCGGGGCTAGTCGTCTCATGCTCTCGCATCCTACGGGGAACATCGCTTCCTGCGCCCGAAGCACCATGAAAACAACGGGTTAGAAGGATGATCTCCTGAATCCGGGCAAGCTCCGGGCCATCTGGCGGGATCCAGACACGGATTGGCAGGCGCGGATGCCGGGGCCGGAGCAAATTCAAACGGCTGAGAGCGTCCCGCCCTCAGCCGTCCTCCTCCGGTCCTCACGGTCCGGTGCCCTACTCGATCACGTCCTCATCCGGCGGGGGAATCGGCCGGGGCGGCAGCGGCTCGAAGGGCTCGTCCGGAAATCCCGTGACCCCCACCACGACGCGGTGGTGAATCGGATCCACCTCCAGCACCTCGACGTCGAGCGGCTGTCCTTCCTTCACCACATCGCCCGGGTTCTCGACGGCCTGGTCGGTGCCGAGGTGCGACATCGGCACGAAGCCCTCGAGGTCGTTGCCCAGGTCGACCACCACGCCCTTGTCCATCAGGCGTACCGCACGGGCGCGCATCCGGGTGCCCACCGGGTAGTTCTCGCCGATCCGCAGCCAGGGATCCTCTTCGGCCTGTTTGAGACCGAGCGAGATTCGCTTGTTCTCGGCGTCGATGTTGAGTACTACCACATCCACCGCGTCGCCCTTCTTCACCACTTCGGACGGATGCTGCACCCGCTTGGTCCAGGACATGTCCGAGATGTGGATCAGGCCGTCAATGCCCGGCTCCAGCTCTACGAAGGCGCCGAAGCTGGTCAGATTGCGGACCTTGCCCTGAATGCGGGTCCCGACCGGGTAGCGCTGCGGCAGAATCATCCAGGGATCCTGTTCCGTCTGCTTCATGCCGAGGGAGATCTTCTCCTCGGTTTCGTCCACCTTGAGCACCACCGCTTCGATGGTCTCGCCGATCGAGACGATCTTCGAGGGATGCCGCACGTTCCGGGTCCAGCTCATCTCGGAGATGTGCACCAGGCCCTCGATGCCCGGCTCGAGCTCGACGAACGCGCCGTAATTGGTGATCGAGACCACCTTGCCCTGCACCCGGGTGCCGACCGGATACTTCTCGGAGACATCCTTCCAGGGATAGTTCTGCAGCTGCTTCATGCCCAGCGAGATCCGCTCGCGCTGCCAGTCGATGTCGAGCACCTTCACCTCGACCTCGGTGCCGATCTGCACCAGCTCGGTCGGGTGCGACACCCGGCCGTAGGACATGTCGGTGATGTGCAGCAGACCATCCACGCCGCCCAAGTCAATGAACGCGCCGAAGTCGGTGATGTTCTTGACGATGCCCTTTCGCACTTGGCCGACCTCGAGCTCCTTCATCAGATGCTCACGCTTGCTGGCGCGCTCGGTTTCCAGAATGACCCGGCGGCTCACCACGATGTTGCGACGCCGCTTGTTGAGCTTGATGATCTTGAATTCGTAGCTCTGGCCCAGCAGCTCGTCGATGTTGGGCACCCGGCGCAGCGCGATCTGCGAGCCGGGGAGAAACGCGTCGACGCCCATCACATTCACGACCACCCCGCCCTTGATCTTCTTCATCAGGGTGCCTTCGACCGGCTGATCGCTCTCGTACGCAATGCGGATCTTTTCCCAGACCCGCATGAAGTCGGCCTTCTTCTTGGAGAGCACCACCGCGCCCTCCTGGTCTTCCAGGTGCTCGAGGAAGACCTCGACCTCATCGCCCTCTTTGGGAACGTCCTTGAATTCGTCGAGCGGGACCGATCCCTCGGACTTGAAGCCGACGTCGAGAATCACCGCGTTCTCGGTGACGCGCAGCACCTTGGACTTGACGATCTCGCCCTCGGCGATGGACGCCATGGTGCCCTCGTACATCGAGAGCATCTTCTCGTAGTCTTCGGAGCTGTAGCTCTCGTCGATGAGGTCTTCGCGGACCCGGAGGCCCGTGTGGGTGGACAGCATATCGGGAGTGGGATGGCTCATGATGGCGGGATCGCTCTCGGACCGGCGGCGGCGGGCCACCGGGCTAAAAGGTGAATCTCCCCGGCGCGGAAGTGCCCCGGCGAAGCCCTGCAAGATATCGACGGGTCAGAGCTCCGGCAAGCGGCGGCGGGTGATGCGAACGATCTCCCCGACCTGTTCGGCGAAATCCAGCTCGCTGGTATCGAGCGGCACGGCGTCGGCCGCCTGGCGCAGCGGGGCCACGGAGCGCGCACTGTCTTTGGCGTCGCGCTCGATGAGCAGCGCGGCCTCGCGCGCCACCAGCGCCGCATCGGGCCGGTCGCCCCGCTGCAGCAGACGCCGCCGGGCCCGGGCCTCGGGTGTCGCGGTGAGAAAGACTTTTACCGGCGCGTCGGGAAATACCGCGGTCCCGATGTCGCGGCCATCGAGCACCATCAGCCGCGAGCCGGTTGCCGCCTGGCGCAAGCGCGCGTTGACCCACTCGCGTACCTGCGGCCAGGCACTCACCTCCGAGACCCGCGCGTTGACTTCGGCGGTGCGCAGCAGCGGCTCGGCGTCGCGGCCCTCCAGAAACGGGACCAGTGAGCCCCCGGCTTCTCGGAGTTCGAGACCGCGCTCCTCCGCGAGGTGGAGTAGCCGCACTGGATCCGGCGGCTCGGGGCCGAGCGCGAGCGCGGTGAGCGCCCGATAGAGCGAGCCGGAATCGAGGTGGAGCGCCCCGAGCTCGCGCGCGACGGCCGCGGCGGTGGACGACTTGCCCGAAGCCGACGGGCCATCGATCGCGATCACGGTCCCCACCGTCCTCACCGTCCGTCCGTCCTCACTGTCCGTCCTCCCAGCACAGAGCGCAGCGTCCCCGCAAACCCCGGAAAACTCACCTCGGCACAGGCCAGGTTGTCGACCCGGACCCGGGCGCCTGGGACCGCGCGGAGCGTCGCGAACGCCATCGCGATGCGATGATCGGCCGCGGTGCGGACCCGGCCAACCGGCGGCGCCGCGCCTCCTTCGATCACCAGGGCATCCCCTTCGACCGCGGCCTGGCTGCCGATGGCGCGGAGATTCGCGGCGAGCAGGCCGAGCCGGTCGCTTTCCTTCACGCGCAACTCCCCCACTTCGTGAAAGCGGGTGACTCCGCCGGCCCGGGAGGCGAGTACCGCGAGGATCGGCACCTCATCGATAAGTCCCGGGATTTCCCGCGCCGTCACCGTCGTGGCCCGCAGCGGGCCCGGCTCCACGCTCAAGTCGCCGACCGGTTCGCCGCAGCGATCCCCTTGCGGGGAGACCGTCACTCTGGCGCCCATGCGACCGAGCACGCGCAGGAATCCGGTGCGCGTCGGGTTGAGTCCCACTCCGGTGATTTCTAGTCGGCCGGATTCGGCGAGCAGCGCCGCGCCGATCAGGAAGGCCGCGGACGAAGGATCACCCGGCACCTCGAGATCGAACGGAGACAGCGCTCCGGTCGGAGAGAAGCGAATCCAGCCGGCCGCGTCCTCGACCACCGAATAGCCGAAGGAACGGAGCAGGCGCTCCGTATGGTCTCGGGAGCGCCCTGAGGGCTCCAGGAGCGAAACCGTGACTTTGCCAGCTAATCCGGCAAACAGCAGGCAACCCTTGATCTGCGCGCTGGACACCGGGAGCCGCCATTCGAGGGGCCGGAGGAGGCCACCCCGTATGCCCAGGGGAAGGCGGTCGGGATCTCCCGGCCCGAAATGTGCGCCCATTTGCGCGAGCGGCTCGGTGACCCGTCGCATCGGACGCGTGCGGAGCGACCTGTCACCGGTCAGCCGCGTCGTAAACTTGTGGGCTGCCAGCAGCCCCAAAGCCAGCCGAGTGGTGGTGCCCGAATTGCCGCAATCGAGGGTGCGGCCGGGGCGCTGAAAGCGCCGGCGTCCCTCAATCACCACGTCCCGGCCCGGGTGGAGCGGCGAGATGGCGATACCCAGGCCACGCAGGACCCGAGCGGTGGAACGAGCATCCAGGGAGGCCAACGCACCGCGCAGGCGGGAGCGCCCGGCAGTCAGCCCCGCCAGCAGCAGGAGCCGGTGGGTCAGGCTCTTGTCGCCCGGCACTGAGACGGACCCTCGCACCCTCATGGACGCCGCTCCAATGCTTCCGTCGGGGTTGCTACTTGATTGTGGGAATTGTAGTTATACGGTGCCCCTGTACCAACGTCCCCCGGAACCATGAGCTCCATGACCTCTCAGGCCCCCGGACAAGAACCGCCCCCAGACTTCTGGCTCGCGCAGACCTTGCTCGATGCGGGGATTGTGCTGGGGGTGCAGGCCGAAGAGCTGCGCGAGATCGAGCACGAGGACGAGGAGGGGGGCACCGTCTGGGAGCGGGCCGTCACGCGTGGGTACGCCAGCGACGAGCGCATCGTGCAGGCGCTCGCCGCTCAGTTCAAAATCCCGCCAGCGGATCTCGCCACGGCCGACCTCCGCGCTGCCACGCTGCTCCCCGAAGTGGTGGCTCGCAAGCATCGCGTCGTGCCAGTCGCCGCCGATGATCGTACCATCACGCTGGCCACCGCCGACCCCCGCGACCTCGATCTCGAGGGCACGCTTCGCTTCGTGACCGGGCGCCGCATCGTCCTGCAAGTCGCGCCGCCCGCCGACATCGATAAGAAGATCGATGAGGCCTATCGCCCCGAGCGGACCATCAACCAGCTGCTCAGCGGCCTGAACCCCGCCACGCTCGAATCGATCGAAGAGGTCCAGACCGGGGGCGCCGAGCGCGACCCCGCCCTCGACGCCCCGATGACCCGGCTGGTGGATGCGATGATCACCGATGGCGTCCGGGAGGGTGCCAGCGACATCCACGCGGAACCCCGCTCCGATGGCACCTCGGTGCGCTACCGGATCGATGGCGTGCTCAAGGAAGTGATGCGGCTGCCTTCCAATGCCGGGCCTTCGCTGGTGCGCCGCGTGAAGATCCTGGCCAAGCTCGACGTGACCGATCCGTTGCACCCCCACGACGGCCGTGCCGGCGTACGCGTGGATGGCAAGGTGATCGACCTCCGGATCGCCACGGTGCCGGTCGCCCGGCGCGGCGAGAAGGTCGTGATCCGAATTCTCGACAAAGCCAATCTGCGCGCGAATGTCCCCGACCTGCACCTGACCAAAAACGAGGAGCAGCTCTTCCAAAAATTCCTGGGCAACCGGGAGGGCATGGTGCTGGTGACCGGCCCCACCGGGAGCGGCAAGACCACCACCTTGTACGCGGCGATGAACGAGCTGAAGACCGGCAAGGTGAACATCGTCACGGTCGAGGACCCGGTCGAGTACGACATGCCGGGTATCTCCCAGCTCCAGGTCAACGAGGCGCAGGGCTTCACCTTTGCGACAGCGCTGCGCTCCGTGCTGCGCCAGGACCCCGACATCCTGCTGGTCGGTGAAATCCGCGACGCCGAGACTGCGGACATCGCGATCCAGGCCGCGCTCACCGGGCACCTGGTGTTGTCCACCCTGCACACCAACGATGCGCCCTCCGCCGTGGTCCGCATGCGGGACCTGGGGACCGATGGGTTCAAGCTCGCGGCGGTGCTCAAGGGGATCGTCGCCCAGCGGCTGGTACGCCGGGTCTGCGCGGCGTGTGCGGTGCCCATTCCGGTCGCCGAGCTGCCCAAGGAAGCCCGCCCGCCGAAGCGCCGCAAGGCCAAGCCCATGCGCGCGGTCGGCTGCAAGACCTGCAGCGGAACCGGGTACCGGGGACGCCTCGCGGTGCTGGAGATCATGCCAATCAACGACGCGGTCGCCCACCTGATCGAAGCCGGCGCGCTCACCGATGTGCTGAGCGCCGCCGCGCGGCCCCTCGGCATGCGCACGCTGTGGGAGAGCGCCTTGGAACGGGTCTGGCTCGGCCAGACCGATCTGGCTGAAGCGGTCCGCGTGCTGGGCGACCGCTCGGAGGACGAGGCGGCCGCCGTGCCCGCGGCGGAGGCGGTTCCCGCCTCGATCCGCGCGGCGGTGAGCGCCTCCCATACCGGCAAGCCCCGGGTTCTGGTGGCCGACGACGACCAGCAGATGCGCCGCCTGGTGCGCTCCATCCTCGAGCGGGATGGGTACGAAGTCACCGAGGCGGCGGACGGCCTCGACGCGCTCGAGCAAGTGGAGAACAAGCCCTTCGACCTGTTGCTGCTCGACATCGACATGCCGAGGCTCGACGGGCTCGGCGTGCTGGAAGAGCTCCGGACCCGCATCAAGACGCTGGGCGTCCCGGTGATCGTGCTGACCGCGCGCACCGATGACACCGAGACGCGGGTGCTCGATCTCGGCGCGCAGGACTTCCTGACCAAGCCGGTGCAACCCAAGTCCCTGCAGGCGAGGGTCAAGGCCGTGCTGCGGCGCGCCAAGCTGGCCTGAGCGCCATGGCCAGGATTCTGATCGTGGAGGACAATCCGGACAACATGAAGTTGTTCCGGGCATTGCTGACGCTGCGGGGCCACGAGGTGACGGCGCTGCCGTCCGGCGAGGGCCTCTTCGAAACGCTGGCCCAAACGCGGCCGGAGCTGGTGTTGATGGACATCCAGCTGCCGGGCAAGGATGGCTTCGCGCTGCTGTCGGACATTCGCGCCTCCGACTGGGGACGCCTGCGCGTGGTGGCGTTGAGCGCGCACGCCATGTCGGGTGACGCCGAGCGGGCGCGCCAAGCGGGGTTCGACGATTACATCACCAAACCGATCGAGATCGGGGAGTTCCCAGGGCAGGTCGAGCGGGCCCTGGCCGGACAGCGGATCAACTCGGAGGAGTCTCCTTGAGCCCACCGCAGAGACAGCCTCCCTTTCGCGACAGCAAGAGCAGCCTCTATGAGGCGGCGCTCGAGGTCGTGAAATCCAGCGAGCAGGCAGCGACCCAGTTGGTATCCAAGCCGCCCGCCCGACGGCGCGGCTGGCTCATGGTCTTGCTCCTCCTCGCGCTGGTCGGCGCACTGCTCCTGCTGCTGCGCCCGGTCTGGCTGGCGGGTCCCCAGGCCCCGCCCCCGGAGTCGCCGGGCATCGCCGCTGCATCGCTCCGGCTCGAATTGCTACGCGAGCGGCAGCGGGTGTTCACCTTCACCCGGCAGCACGGACACTTGCCCGCCACCTTGACTGAAACCGGTAGTCTCGGTGCCGACATCCAGTACCAAGCGACCGGCCCCGACGGGTTCCTGTTGTCCGGCCGGGTCGGAGACTCGCTCATCACCCTGCGCTCCACCGATCCGCTTCCGACCTTCCTGGGTGAGAGCCTCCGGCGCTTCAAGAATCGAGGTACCCAATGAAGCACCGGCGACGTGGGTTCACCCTGATCGAGCTGATGGTCGTAGTCATCGTGCTCGGCCTGCTCGCGGGGATCGGGTTGCTCAGGTACATCGACATGCGCAACGCGGCCATCGCTACCCAGATGTCGCAAGAGCTACGCGCGGTGACCGTGGCGTCGCTCAACTACTACGCGGACCTGGAGCAGTGGCCCCCCGACGCCGGCGCGGGCGCGGTACCCGCCGGCCTGGGCCCCTTGCTCCCCGGACAACTGGCCACCTCGTTCGACCGGGGACAGTACGTGCTCGATTACGAGGTGATCGGGGACGCCACTTCGGGGTACATCATCGGCGTCTCTGTCAGTACCACCGATACCAAGCTATTCGCCAAGTTCGTCCAATATCTCGGAACCAAGGCGCCCTTCTCGGTCTCGGGCAACACGATGACCTATCTGATTGCGGGGCCCGGCGGAGTCTTCTAGGCCGACTGCGTTATTCGATGCTTCCCCGCAGGGCCAGGACGGCGGGGTCCGCGGGAGGGTAGCGCGGGTCCATCAGCTCAAGCGTCCTCACCAGCACCTCCGCCACCAGAAAATCCCTCGGCTTGTTCTTGTCCGCCGGCACCACGTACCAGGGAGCGTAGTCGGTGCTGCAGCGCTCCAGGACCTCTTCGTAGGCCGCCGAGTACTCCTCCCATTTCTTGCGCTCGTCCAGATCGGCGGCCTGGAATTTCCAGTTCTTGGCCGGATTGCTCAGGCGCTCTTCCAGCCGCTCCCGCTGTTCTTCCTTCGAGATATGGAGAAAGAACTTTCGGATCACGACGCCTTCGTCGGAGAGCATCGCTTCGAAGGCGTTGATATGCTCGAAGCGCCTGCGCCAGATCGCCTCGGCGGCCAGGCCGTGCACCCTGACCGCGATGATATCCTCGTAGTGCGAGCGGTTGAAGAGCCCGATGCTGCCCCGCGGCGGCACCGCCTTGTGCACCCGCCAGAGGTAGTCGTGGTTGAGCTCGAGGGCGCTGGGACGCTTGAAGCTGGTCACCCGGCAGAGCGCGGGGTTGAGACCGCCGAACACTCGCCGGATGGTGCCGTCTTTCCCCGAGGCATCCCTGCCCTGCAGCACCACGAGCAGCGCGCGCTTTGCCTCGGCCCCCAGCGCAGCCTGCAGCTGCTCGAGGCGCTCGGTGAGGTGGTCGAGCGCGTCGTCGAGCTCGTCCTTTCGGGGCAGGCCGGCGGGCGGCTGGGCCAGCGCGTCGCTGAGCCGGAGCGGGGAGCCGGTCGGATGGGGCTGCAGGAACTGGGTGCGCATCGGCTCAGCGCTCCCCCAGCAGGCGGATCCGGCGGGGCCGTGCGGCGATGTCGTCGTGGTGCTCCTGCAGCGCGTTTCGCACCATGCCTTCGACCACTTCGGGCGAATCGGTGGGCGTGAGCAGGTGGACGTCTTCCGGCGCGATGGTTCCCGCGCGGACCAGTGTGCCCCGCACGAAGTCCAGCAGCGGCCTCCAGTATTCGGTGCCCACCAGAATCAGCGGGAAGGACTCGATCTTCCTGGTCTGGATCAGGGTCACCGCCTCGAAGAGCTCGTCCAGCGTCCCGAAGCCGCCGGGCATGATCACGAATGCGTAGCTGTACTTGACCAGCAGCACCTTGCGCACGAAAAAATAGCGGAAGGTCACCCAGCGATCGAGATAGGGGTTCGGCACCTGCTCTACGGGCAGCTTGATGTTGCAGCCGATGGAGTAGCCCCCCGCTTCCTTGGCGCCGCGGTTGGCGGCCTCCATGATGCCGGGCCCCCCGCCGGTCATGACCGTGACACCGGCCAGCGCCAGCCGGCGGCCGATCTCGCGGCCCAGCGCGTAGTAGGGATGGCTCTCCGGGAAGCGCGCCGAGCCGAAGACGGTGACGCAGGGGCCGATGAAGTGGAAGCGCCGGAAGCCGCGGATGAATTCCCCGGCGATCCGGATGACCCGGGCGAGCTCGGAAAGGCGCGCGCGCGGGCCGCGGAGAAACGCGGCGTTATGGGGATCTTCGGGATGGACCGGCGCCGGAACGTCGG
>CAZYPO010000003.1:0-18794 GCA_964649225.1 uncultured Gemmatimonas sp.
TCGCCGGCGAGGGGACCGCTAGAGTCAGGCCGCCGGTGCTGAGCCGACTCTCCGTCGGTCACTCCGAGGAGAGTGGCGGCACCTCACGGCATCGGGTACGTTCCCGGAGCTCTTCATCGTCCGGAGGGACCGCTCCGATGTCCCATCGCTTCCGTATCCGACGCTCCGTCCTCACCGCCCTTACCGCCCTCACCGTCCTCACCGGCATCGCGGCCGCGCAGGCACTGGCGTACCCGAAGACGGCCAAGGTCACCCACGTCGATGACTACTTCGGCACCAAGGTGGCCGACCCCTACAGGTGGCTGGAGGATGACACGGCCTCCGCGGTGAAGGCCTGGGTGCAGGCGGAGAACGCGGTCACCTTCGGCTACCTCGACAAGATCCCGTTCCGGAGCCAGCTCCGGGCTCGGCTCGAGCAGCTCTACAATTATCCGCGGATCGGCGCGCCCTCACGGACCGGCCCGTACTACACGTTCTCCAGAAACGACGGTTTGCAGAATCAGGCGGTGCTCTACATCCAGAAGGGCCTCGACGGGACCCCGGAAGTCCTGATCGACCCCAATAAGCTCTCCGCCGACGGCACCGTACGGCTGGGCACCGCCGTCCTCTCGCGCGACGGGAAGTATTTCGGCTACGGGCTCTCGAGCGGGGGATCCGATTGGCAGGAGTACCACGTGATGGAGACGGCGACGCGGAAGCCGCTGCCCGATCTCATCCGCTGGGTCAAGGTCTCGGGCCTCTCCTGGTACAAGGACGGCTTTTTCTACAGCCGCTTTCCCGCGCCGGCCGATACCACCAAAGCGCTTTCCGGCTCCAACGAGAATCACCGGGTCTACTATCACCGGCTGGGAACGCCGCAGCAGCAAGACGAGATGATCTTCGAGGACTCGGCGCACCCCAAACGATTTCACACCGTGGGTGTGACCGACGACGAGCGCTTTCTCGTCCTCGATATCTCCGACCGGAGCGGGAGCGGGAATGACGGCAACTCGGTCTATGTGCGCGATCTCTCCAAGGGCCAGACGAGCTTCCGCCCGGTGATCACCGGCTTCAAGGACAGCTACAACGATCTCACCAATGTGGGCGACAAGCTCCTCGTGATGACCAACCACAACGCGCCCAACTGGCGCGTGGTGGAGATCGACCCCGCGCATCCAGAGGAGACAAACTGGCGCGACATCCTCGCCGAGCGGCCCGAGCCGCTCGATAACGCCACGGTCACGGGCGGGCGGCTCTTCGCCACCTATATGAAGGACGTGACCAACCGGGTGTACGTCTTCAGCCTGGATGGAAAGGTCGAGCGGGAGATCCCGCTCCCGACTCTGGGGCGGGTGACCGGGTTCTTCGGCCATAACGACGACCGGGAAACATTTTACACCTTCTCCTCGTTCACCTACCCGCCCACCACCTTCAGGTACGACATCGCGAGCGGCCTCTCCACCCAGTTCCGGAAGACCCAGGTGCCTTTCGACCCCGACCGCTTCGAGACCAAGCAGGTCTTTTACACGAGCAAGGACGGCACCCGGGTTCCGATGTTCCTCGTAAGCCAGAAGGGGCTCGAGCTCGACGGACAGCGCCCGACCCTGCTCTACGCCTACGGCGGCTTCAACATCACCCAGGGCCCCGGCTTCAATCCGCTGCTGGTCTCGCTGTTGGAGCAGGGCGGCGTCTACGCCCTCGCCAACCTCCGCGGGGGCGGCGAGTACGGGGAGACGTGGCACCGGGCGGGGATGCTGCTGAACAAGCAGAACGTCTTCGACGATTTCATCGCCGCGGCCGAATGGCTCAAGGCCAACGGCTACACCTCGACGAACCGCTGCGCGCTGCAGGGCGGCTCCAACGGCGGGCTACTGGTGGGTGCGGTGCTGACCCAGCGGCCCGACCTCTGCCAGGTGGCCTTGCCGGCCGTGGGCGTGATGGACATGCTCCGCTACCACAAGTTCACCATCGGATGGAACTGGGCGGCGGAGTACGGCTCCAGCGACGACTCGACCCAGGTGAAAAACCTGCTCTCCTACTCGCCGCTGCATAATCTGCGCGACGGCACCAGCTATCCGGCCACCCTGGTGACCACCGCGGACCACGACGACCGGGTCGTCCCGGCCCACTCCTTCAAATTCGCGGCGACCCTCCAGGAGAAGCACCGCGGGCCTAACCCGGTATTGATCCGCATCGAGACTCGCTCCGGCCACGGCGCCGTAAGCACCTCGAAGCGGCTCGACGAGACCGCGGACCTCTACGCCTTCATGCTGTACACCATGGGCCTGACGCCACACTACGCGGCGATACCATGACGATGAACCGCCGCGAATTCATCGCCACTGCTGCCGCCGTGACGGCCAGCCCGCTGCTCACGCCGTGGTCCCCCGCCTCCCGCGCGGAGCCTTTCAGGATCTCGCTCGCCGAGTGGTCCTTTCACAAGGCGCTGCAGGCCAGGCAGATGGACAATCTCGACTTCGCCCAAGCCGCCAGCGGGCTGCAAATCGACGCCATCGAATACGTGAACACCTTCTTCAAGGACAAGGCCACCGATCCTGTCTACCTCGCCAAACTGAACACGCGCGCCAAGGACAACGGGGTCTTCCAGCACCTGATTATGTGCGACGGCGAAGGCGACCTCGGCGATCCGGACCCCGCCAGGCGAACTCGGGCGGTCGAGAACCACTACAAGTGGGCGGATGCCGCGAAGACGCTGGGCTGCCTGACCATCCGCGTCAACGCCGAGAGCGCGGGGAGCTTCGAAGAGCAGCAGAAGCTGGCCGCCGACGGTCTGCGCCGGCTCACCGAGTATGGCGCAAAGCTCGATCTCAATGTGATCGTGGAAAACCACGGCGGCCTGTCATCGCATGGCGACTGGCTGGCCGGCGTGATGAAGCTGGTGAATCATCCACGCTGCGGCACGCTCCCGGATTTCGGTAATTTCTACGAATACGATCGCTATCAGGGCGTCGCGGACATGATGCCCTTTGCCAAGGCGGTGAGCGCCAAGTCCCACGACTTCGACGCGCAGGGGGAAGAGACCACGATCGACTTCCACAGAATGTTGAAGATCGTGACTGGTGCGGGATTCCATTCCTGGGTGGGCATCGAGTATGAGGGCGATCGGCTCCCCGAGCGGGAAGGGGTCCTGAAGACCAAGGCCCTGCTGGAGCGAATCGCGAAGAACGAGTAGGAAGGGAAGGCGTGTCTCTTCTCCAGGCCGCGGCGGAGCTGGCCGGTCACATCGGCGCGGCGGCGCTACGCCACTTCCGCCGCAACCCGGTCGTCGAGCGCAAGCCGGACGGGTCCCCGGTGACCGTCGCCGATCGCGAGGGGGAGCAACTCGCGCGAACCTGGCTGGCTCGGCAATTCCCCGAGGATGCGGTGCTCGGTGAGGAGTTTGGCGCCACGCCCGGAAGCAGCGGCCGGACCTGGTTGCTCGACCCGATCGACGGCACCAAAACCTTCGTGCGCGGCGTGCCGCTCTGGGGCAGCCTGGTCGCGGTGGTTGAGGGCGACACGGTGCTCGCGGGCGCGGCCGCGTTCCCCGCGGTGGACGAGACCCTCACCGCGGCGCGCGGAGAAGGCTGCTGGCACAATCACTCGCGCTGCCGGGTGAGCGCGGTGTCCGATCTCTCCGAAGCCACGGTGCTCACCAGCGATGTGAGTCGCTTTGCCGAGCCCGGGACCCGCCGCGCCTGGGAAGCTCTCGCCGCCAGAGCCCCCGTCACCCGCACCTGGGGAGATTGCTACGGGTATCTCCTGGTAGCGAGCGGGCGTGCCGAGGTGATGGTCGACGTGGGACTCCATCCCTGGGATATTGCGTGCTTCGTTCCGATCGTCGAGGAGGCGGGCGGCCGGATTGTCGATTTCGCCGGCAAGAGCTATCCGCCGCTCGAGAATGCGATTGCCACGAACTCCGCCCTCGCGGCGGAGGTCCTGCGACTCTTCTGAAGCGACCGCGCTTGCGGCGGCTCCGGCCCTTTCTCGTGGCGGCCTGGGTGAGCTGGCTTCCCGGGCTCGCCGCGGCGCAGGTGTCGCCCGCGCCTCCCTACCGCGACCCCGGGTTGCCGGTCACCACGCGAGTGCACGATCTGCTGGGCCGCATGACGCTCGAGGAGAAGTTCTGGCAACTCTTCATGCTCCCGGGCGACCTCGATGACGCGGCGAACGATTGGTCGAACGGCGTGTTCGGACTGCAGATCGGGAGCCCAGGAGACGCCCGGGCCCACGCTGAGCGCATCAACGCGATTCAGCGCTACTTCGTCGAGCGGACCAGGCTCGGTATCCCGCTCATCCCTTTCGAAGAGGCGCTGCACGGTTTGACACGCGGAGGCGCGACCACGTTTCCCCAGGCGATCGCCCTGGCCGCCAGCTGGGACACCACCATCGTCGCGCGCGTCGCGGGGGCGATTGCGCGCGAGACCAGGAGCCGCGGCATCCGGCAAGTGCTTTCACCCGTCGTGAACCTGGCGAGCGACGTTCGCTGGGGCCGGGTGGAAGAGACCTACGGCGAAGACCCCTACCTGGTCTCACTTATGGGTAGGGCGTTCGTGGCGGCCTTCGAGCAGGCTGGTATCATCGCCACTCCCAAACATTTCGTTGCCAATGTGGGCGACGGAGGCCGCGACAGTTATCCCATCGACCGGAATCAACGGACGCTGGAAGAGCTGTATTTCCCTCCCTTCAAGAGCGCAATCCAGCAGGCCGGCGCCCGCTCGATCATGACGGCCTACAACTCGGTCGACGGCTCACCCGCGACCCAGAATCGTTGGCTGCTGACGACCAAGCTCAAGCGAGAGTGGGGTTTCACTGGATTCGTGATCTCCGACGCCGCGGCCACGGGCGGTGCCACCGTGCTCCATCACACCGAGCCGAACACCGCGAGCGCGGCCCGGGACGCGCTCGAGGCGGGACTCGACGTCATTTTCCAGTCCTCCTACCCGCAGCACCGTCCCTATCTGGACGCGTTTCGCCGCGGGATACTTCCGGATTCCGTGATCGATTCCGCCGTCGCGCGAGTGCTGCGCGCGAAGTTCGAGCTGGGCTTGTTCGAGCATCCCTACGTCGACCCCGACTCGGCGGCGTACTGGAATGGACATCGGGCTCACCGCGAGCTGGCGCTGGCGTCGGCGCGCGCCTCGCTGGTGCTGCTCAAAAACGAGCGGGGTGTCCTGCCATTGAGCCGCGCCGTTCGCTCGCTCGCGGTGATCGGTGCGGATGCCGATGAGGCGCGGCTCGGTGGCTACAGCGGCCCCGGGATCGAGAAGGTCTCGATCCTGGAGGGGATCCGGCAAAAGCTCGGCGCCTCCCGCGTTCGGTACGCCCCGGGCCCCGGCCGTCTGTCGCCGGAGTACACCGTTATCCCGGCGGAATGGCTCGGTGCGGGACTCAAGGGCGAATACTTCGATAATCCGCGCTTCGAGGGACTGCCGCGGCTGGTGCGCACCGACCGGCAGATCGAATTCGGCTGGACCTTGAATTCCCCGGGCCCGGGGATCCCTTTCGACTGGTATTCCGTGCGCTGGACCGGCACGCTCACTGCGCCGCCTGCCGGTACCCGGCGAATTGGTGTGGTGGGCAACGACGGTTACCGCTTGTACCTCGATGGCCGCCTGCTGATCGACAACTGGAGGAAGCAGTCGTACGGGGAGCGGCTCGCGCGCGTCACGCTGGCACCGGGGAGCGCGCACCAGCTCCGGCTCGAATACTTCGAGACCACCGGGAATGCTCGTTTGAAGCTGGTCTGGGACGCCGGCGCAGCCAACGACTGGAGCGCCCGGATCGACAGCGCTGTCGCGGTTGCGCGCCGGAGTGACGCGGCCATCATCGTCGCGGGCATCGAGGAAGGCGAGTTTCGCGATCGCTCCTCCCTAAGTCTCCCGGGACACCAGGAAGCACTCATCCTGCGTGTCGCGGCAACCGGGAAGCCCGTCGTGATCGTCCTGGTCGGAGGCAGCGCCATCACGATGTCGCGCTGGATCGATCGCGTGGCCGCCATCGTCGAAGCCTGGTACCCCGGCGAGCAGGGCGGCCGGGCGGTCGCCGAGGTGCTCTTCGGCGACTACAACCCGGGGGGCCGCTTGCCGGTCAGCTTCCCCATGGCGGAAGGCCAGCTCCCCCTGGTCTACAACCACAGGCCGACCGGCCGGGGGGACGAGTATCTCGACCTCTCCGGCCGGCCGCTCTTTCCTTT
This sequence comes from uncultured Gemmatimonas sp., assembly GCA_964649225.1. Classification (GTDB taxonomy): domain Bacteria; phylum Gemmatimonadota; class Gemmatimonadetes; order Gemmatimonadales; family GWC2-71-9; genus JABFSM01. The sequence continues at coordinate 6,176 of CAZYPO010000003.1, forward strand.
CGGCTTCGGATTGAGCTATTCGAGCTTCGCCTACTCGGCGCTTGCCATCGAGCCGACGGAGCTCACGACGGACGGATCGGCGGTGGTGCGTTGCCGCGTGAAGAACATCGGCACCCGGGCGGGCGATGAGGTGGTACAGCTCTATCTGCGCGATCTGCTCGCCTCGGTCGCTCGTCCCGTGCTGCAACTGGCGGGATTCCAACGAGTACACCTGGAACCCGGCGAAGAGCGTGAGGTAAGCTTCGCGCTCGGGCCCGAGCAGCTGCGAATGCTCGACCGCGACCTGCACTGGGTCGTGGAGCCCGGCACCTTCCGCGTTCTGGTCGGCGCCTCGTCCGCCGACATCCGCTTGAGAGGAGAGCTGCTCGTCCGGTGACCAGACTCACGCGTCGCGACTTCCTCGCCGCCACCTCGACCGCGCTGTTCCTGCCGAGCGCTTTCCGCACCAAGCGGCCGGTGCCTTCCCGCGCTCAGCTCGAGTGGCAGCGCGACGAGCTGGCGCTGTTCCTGCATTTCGGTGTCAACACCTTTACTGACCGCGAGTGGGGCGACGGACGCGAAGATCCGGCCAGCTTCGCTCCCAGCGCGCTCGACGCTCGACAGTGGGCTAGGGCCGCGAAGGCCGGAGGGTTCCGCACCCTGATCCTCACGGCCAAACACCACGACGGCTTCTGCCTCTGGCCCAGCAAGTTGACCCGGCACTCGGTGGCCGCGAGCCCGTGGCGCGAAGGCCGGGGTGACCTGGTGCGCGAGTTCACCGACGCGTGTCGCACCGAGGGACTTAAGGCCGGCCTCTATCTCTCCCCCTGGGATCGGCACGAACCGAGCTACGGGGACTCGCCGCACTACAACGACTACTACTGCGACCAGCTCACCGAGCTGCTCACCAGGTACGGGTTGATTCACGAGGTCTGGTTCGACGGCGCCAACGGCGAAGGGCCCAACGGCAAGCGACAGGTCTACGACTGGCCGCGCTTCTGGGGGTTGGTGCGCAAGCTGCAACCCAATGCGGTGATGTTCTCCGATGCCGGACCCGATATCCGCTGGATCGGCAACGAGCGCGGCTCGGCGGGTGACACCAACTGGTCCACGATGGATCCGGCGGCGGTGCCCTACCCCGGCGCGGACGGACCGGGGATCATCCGGGCGCTGCAACAGGGCGATTCCGCGGGCACCGTCTGGCGCCCCGGGGAGACCGATGTCTCGATCCGCCCGGGCTGGTTCTATCACCCCACCGAGGACAAGCAAGTAAAGACCGCGGACGAACTGGTCAGGCTGTACTTCACCTCAGTCGGCAGGAATTCGAAACTGCTGCTCAATGTTCCGCCGAGCCGGGACGGCCTGATTCATGACATCGATGCCGCCCGCCTGCGCGAAATGGCCGTCCAGCGCGATATCGTCTTCCGGAATGATCTCGCCGAACATCGGCGGGTTTCCTGGCGTTCAAGCGGTGAGCGCAGCGCAATCGCAGAGGTCGATCTGGATCGGGTCGTCCCTGCGGGCATCGCTGACCTCCGCGAGGACATTCGCTACGGACAGGTCGTCGCGCGCTATCGGCTGGAAGGTTCGGACGGCGGCGAATGGAAGCTGCTGACGCGCGGGACCACTATCGGCTATCGCAAGCTGGATCGGTTCGAACCGGTGCTGGTGCGGTGGGTCAGACTTCACATCGAGGATGCCGTGGAGCGGCCGCGGCCGGTCTCCCTCGGTCTCTACTCAGGATAACTGGGCCACCCAGAACTCGACGAGCAGAGTTCTGCACGGTCCCGGGCGAGCAACCCCCTGCACTGCTTGCCAGTCCGACCGGCGGGGCGCATTATGGTACCTAGCACCCTCCCAGGAGACTTCCTTGCGTAATCCGCGGAATGTCCGGGGCGCCGTGGCCTTCGCCGTCATCGCCCTCGGTGCGACGCTCTGGTCCGGCTGCTCCGACCAGCTATCCGGTCCGCTAACGACTCCAACCGCGCGGCTGCAGTCGAACGGGCCGTCCCAATCAGGCATCGCCGCCGCGATCGCGGCGCAGGAGCGGCATACCCCGGCCCTGCTGCGGATCCCCGGTGTCCTCGGGACCGCCGTGGGACTGCTCCCTGATGGTCGGGCCGCGGTGCGGATCTTCCTCTCGGCGGCCGGCGGGCCCGGCTTGCCCGACGCCCTCGATGGGACTCCGACGCACGTCGAGGTCACCGGACTGTTCATGGCCCGCAGCGATCCTACGCTCCGGCTGCGACCCGCGCCGCTCGGCTATTCGGTCGGACATCCGAGCATCACCGCCGGCTCCATCGGCGCCCAGGTCGTGAACGGGATCGGCAGCGTGTTCGTGCTCAGCAACAATCACGTGCTAGCCAACAGCAACGACGGATCCATCGGCGATCCCATCCTGCAGCCCGGGCCCTACGACGGCGGGACCTCGAGCGACCAGATCGCCACCCTCTACGCCTTCAAGCCGATCGACTTCTCCGGGGGCAACAACAGCTTCGACGCCGCCATCGCCCTGTCCAGCACCGCGAATCTCGGGAATGCGACGCCCACGGACGACGGATACGGCACGCCGAACTCCGCCATCTGGGGCGATGCCAACGGCGACGGGGTCTTCGACAACAAGAACGCGCTGCTCAACCTCAACGTCCAGAAATACGGGCGCACCACCCGGCTCACCAGGGGTCGCATCACCGGTATCAACGCCACGATCGACGTCTGCTACGAGGTGGTGTTCATCTTCTGCGTCAAGTCGGCACACTACGTAGACCAGTTCGTCATCGGGCAGGCCGGATTCAGCGACGGCGGAGACTCCGGCTCGCTGATCGTGAGCGACGACGCCGACAAGAAGCCGGTCGCCTTGTTGTTCGCGGGCAGCGAGGCCGAAACTATCGCCAACCGTATCGACCTGGTGCTCAACTACTTCGGAGTGACGGTGAACGGTGGCGCGGCGCCACCCCCCACACCGCTCACCGACGTGGCGGTTACCGGGGTCAGCGCGCCCGGGTCGGTCACGGTAGGGAACACCGCCAACGTGGTGGTGACGATCCAGAACGTCGGCAACCAGAACGTGGCCACCAGCTTCGACGTGACTCTGCGCGATGCCACCTACAACGTCACCATCGGCACCCAGAGCGTGCCGGGCCTCGCCCCGGGCGCCTCGACGACCCGTACCTTCCCGTGGAACACCACCGGAAGCTCGCTCGGCTCCCACACCCTCACCGCCAGCCACACTCTGACCGACGGCAACGCGGCCAACAACCAGGCCTCCACCAGCTCGACCGTGAATTCCCCGTCCGTGAACATCCACATCGGCGACCTCGACGGCCTCCCCTCCAACGACGGGACCACCTGGTCCGCGACGGTGGAAATCACCGTACACGACGCGAACCACAACTTGCTCAACGGCGCGACGGTGGTCGGGACCTGGAGCCGCAGCGGGCTCAACTCCGATACCTGCACCAGCGGCGACCTGGGGGGCAACGGGACCTGCATCGTGCTCTTCCCCGGGCTCAGGAAGAACGTGAAATCGGTGACCTTTACGGTGAGCAGCGTGACGATGGCGGGAAAGACCTATGTGCAGACGAGCAATCACGATCCTGACGGGAGCAGCAACGGCACGTCGATCAAGGTGAACCGACCGTAGCTTGCCGGGGAGGTGCGGTCAGCGTCTGGGCCGCACCTCCATCACCTTGATGTCGCTCTGGCGGTCGGCTTGCCCCCTTCCGCCGGGATGGCCCAGAAACTCGAGCGGCCGTCCGCGAACGGCGCCTTGAAGTAGACGGTCTTCGAATCGGGCGACCAGATCCCGAAGACGACCCCGCGCATGTTGGGATCCTGCATCAGCAGCCACCAGAACGCGCCGCGACCCGCCATGGGCATAATCCGCGCCGGCTATCTGTGAAGGTGGTGCGGCAGCTTCTTGCCGTGGCGATTCTCTGGCGGCGTGAACCGGGGGATGCTATCTTGGCCAGCGACGCATCCGAGGTTCTTCGGCACCCGCCGATCGGTAGACCCCATGCTCTTCGGCTTCCGACGCCGCCTGTTCCGTGGCACGTGGGCAGTCGTGCCCATCGGGGCTACTGCGTTTGTGCTCACGTTTCTCGAGCCGCGAAGTCGTCCCGAGCCTCCCTGTTCCCTCCCGCCTCTCACTGGGCTGAACACGCTCCGCGTCACCGCGCCCGACCTGATCCTGCGTGGCACGCCGGGGCCCGATCTGCTCGTAGGCGGGGCCGGTGAAGATCGGCTGGTAGGCGGTGAAGACAACGATGTCCTCCGGGGCGGTCCCAACCGCGACCTGCTCGATGGTGGTCCCGGGGATGACATCCTCGAGGGGGGTGACGGCGACGACGTGCTCGACGGGGGCGACGGCCGCGACTTTCTGTTCGGGGAACGAGGCGACGACCGGTTGGACGGCGGCGATGGGAAGGACGTGCTCGACGGTGGCCCGGGGGCGGACTATTTACAGGGTGGCGGAGGAGACGACGTCCTCGACGGCTGCGACGGAGACGACGCGGTCCTCGGCGGCGCCGGTAACGACGATCTCGACGGCAACGACGGCCTCGACTTCGTGGACGGCGGAGACGGGAACGACAAGCTCACCGGCGGGGACGACAACGACGTCCTCTGGGGAGGCGCCGGCGCCGACTCGCTGAGCGGGGACGACGGAAGTGACCAGCTCGACGGCGGAACGGGGGGCGATTTCCTCTCGGGCGACGACGGCGACGATGCATTGAGAGGCGGGGCCGGAAACGACGGGCTCGCGGGGCGAGACGGCAACGATTATCTCGACGGAGGAGACGGAGACGACTTCCTGAACGGCGGCGACGGGGACGACGTGCTCCAGGGCGGTGTCGGCGCCGACACGCTGCTCGGCTCGTTAGGCAACGATCGGTTGAGCGGCGGCCCGGGCAATGACGTAATGCGCGGTGGCGACGACGACGATCTGATGGACGGTGACGCCGGAGACGACGCCCTCACCGGCGGCACCGGAACGGATGTGATCCACGGCGGAGATGGCAACGACGTGTTCCTCCTTCGCGCCGGCGACGTGGACAGCGCGAGAATCGAGCTTATCGACGGCGGGGCCAACCGCGACACCGCGCGGGTTGAGGCCGATTCGCTGGTGTTGAGCGGGTTCGCGCCGACGGACATTCGACCTCTCCCGCTCGCCGGGATCCGCGGCTTCGAGATCGTCGATCCGCTCACCGGCGGCAGGTATCTCGTAACCCAGGTGGAGAAGCTGGTCTTCCTCCAGGTGGTTCCCTACGTCGCTGGAGGAGACGAATCGGCGTTGACGCTGGTCAACGGCTCGGCGGTTCAGCTGGCGGGCCGGCTGGAGTTCGTCGGCGCCGATGGGCGGCCGATGCCGACCGCCGTGGGGGCTGACTCGGCCCGTGCGATGCAGCCGCTCCGACTGCCGGCGCAAGGAAGCAGCGAACTCACCATCCGCCCGCCACGCAACGGTGCGATCTGGGTGTACACCGACCAGCCGACTGCTGCGTTTGTTCGCACCGTTCTTCCGGGAGGAGCAAGTGGCGTCGTGCCTGCAGGACCGCTCGTTGACTTTTTCAGCGTTCCCGCTGTTCTCGACCGGAACCGTGGTGCCACGAGCGGGTTCGCTGTCAGCAACGACCGTTTGGCCACTGTTCTGCGTGTCTGGCTCTACACCGCCGCCGGGGGCGAGCAAGAGGCCACCGAGGTGGACCTGGCCTCGAGGGGACAGGCTGTGGTGTTCGCGCGGGACATTTTCCCCCGCGAAGATCGCATCGACGGGGCAATGAGTGTGCAGGGCGGTCCGCTGGTCGCTGTCGGGTTGCAGGTTCGCGACGGCCAACTCACCCTGGCACCCGCTCTCGCCGTGGCGCCCCGGCCACTCGCGGGACCGATGGCGGTGCCGCACATCGTGAATGGCAGCGGCTATTCCATCACGGTAACACTGACAGCCCTTCCCCCGGATACCGCCAAGAACGGCCGGATCGCGTTTTTCGATGATCGGGGACGACCGCTTACGCTGGACCTCGCTGGTGTCGGCGCCGTCGCGGAAGTTCCGTTCACCCTGCGGTCCGGTGCCAGCCTGGTTGTGACCTCGACCGGACGCGGCACACGGGTTGAAGGCTCGGCACGGATTACAACGGAGAAGGGAGCGGTCGCGGCGACGGCCAAGCTCTCGGTGCCGAACGCGGGCACGGTGGACTTCCCGGCCACGCACGGCCTGCGCGGCTTTGTCGCCCCGGTGCGCCGGGACTCCGGACAGCGCACCACTACCCTGCTGGCGCTCAGCGCCGGAGCGATGCCGGCCACGGTCGACCTGACCCTCCACGGGGCGGACGGGCAGCGGATCAGCGGCGGCAGCGCGCAGATGACCCTACCGGCAAACGGCCACACGGCGCAGTCGCTGGAGCGTCTGTTCCCGCGGGCGCCCACCGGACGGTTCCGCGGGAGCGTGGTAGCAGCCGTGACCGGCGGCCCCGTCGCGGCGGCGGTCTTCGAGCTGCATCGTGATTCCGCGGCCGCCATCCCCCTCACGCGCCTGCGCTGAACGCGCATCACCGCCGCCCACGCCCGGCGCCGCGCCGTCGTCAGTGTCTCGGTGCGTGCGTGCCGTCAAGGATTTGAGCCGGGCCGCCTGGCGGTTGAATGGACCTCCGCCTGAGGATTGCCTCCTCGACACTGGGGCCCGAGGTGATGCGGTCGTGGTATCTGACCGCGATGAACTTGATCTGCGGCAGGTCGTTCTGCAGCGAGTTCACCCAGATGGGTTCCAGGTAGAGCAGGTCGCCTCGCACCGGCAGAAGCAGCGTGCTGCCGCGGATCACTTCCGAGGCGTGCCGGATCCACATCGTCACCTGCTGGTGCACCGGCCGGTCGTTGTCGATGTAGGCATCCACCTGCTCGGGCCCTGGCACGAAGGTTCCCTGCGGGATCCGCAGACTCATCAACCTGCCGTAGTTCTCCGGATCCTGAAAGGCGATGATCAATGAGCGCAGGTTGGCTGCGCCGTCAGGGGTGAACGGCATCAGCAGCGCGTATTGCAGATCGCCCGGCTTACCCGCCTCGACGCCGGCCGGAAGGTCCGCCGGATCGATCAACACATTGTAGCCCTCGTACGAGAAGGTCATCTGGTCGGTCGTTCCGAAGCCGCTCAGACCCCGCCCGATGGATCCAAGCGTTTCGTCCGCGTCATCCCAGAGATCTTCGACGTTGTAAAACTCGACAGGATCGCGCTGGTGGTACCGCTTGTAGATGTCATCGAACTGGACATGGAACCACTGCAGCGGATAGGTCAGCTGGGCCTGGACCGATGCCGGCATGGCTGAACGGGGCACGAACAGGTCGGGATAGACTTTCTCCCAGGTGTTGATGACGGGATCATCAGCCACCTTATAGAAGCGGATCTCACCGCTGTAGGCGTCGAGCGTGATCTTGACCGCGTCTTCCGCGTAGTTGATGAGCCGCTCCGGAACTTTCTCCACCGCTCGTTCGTCGGCCTTGTCGCCGAGCACCTCGCGGAACGAGTAAGGATAGCGGTCGGTGGTCGTCAGGCCGTTGATCATCCACAGGACCTTCTTGTCGGCGATGAAGGCGTAGATGTTGCTGTCGAGAAAGAGAAACGGTGCGATGCTGGCTGCTCGCGATATCGGCGTGCGCCGGATGTGCACGCGGGTGCTGTCGTAGTTGATGTAGCGCGAAAACAGAAAGGCGGTGAAGTCCCCGGTGTAGAGCGAGAAGACGAGCCGGCGGAACCAGGAATTGACCGGGATTCCATCCCGGAGATTCTTCGGGTAGGCGAACTCTTCGCGGAACTGCTCGGTCGCATAGTCGAATTCGCGGAGGCCGCGGACGTTGGTCAGGACGTAATCGTCCCTGAACCCCTCGCCGAAGTAGATGCGGGGCTCGTGCTCGAACGCGGGATTGTCGATCTCCGGCGGCACGTTCTTTACGGCGTAGAGAGGATTCCCGGTGTCATCGATCGCATTCGTGGGGCTCATGACCAGGCCCATCCCATGCGTAAACAGGAGCGCGGCGCTTCCCCAATACCGCAGCCACTCCTTGGGTCCAACGAAGGCGAGCGAGGGCAATTCGCGCACGGCGCTGGCGTACATGCGCTTCTCACCATCCACGTGATAACGGACGCCATCGATCGAGAGAAACTTGTAGTAGGGCCGTAGCTGCTGCTGCTGCTCGTAGGTGTGCAGGACAGGGCCGAACACCATCGTCGACTTGGAGGTGGTGATCCTCTTTAAATGCTGTATGTCGGGCGGCTCCTCCAGGTAGGAGACCCAACTCGAGACGAACGGCGCGTTCTGCACAGTCTTGCTCTTGAGAATCTCCTCGGGCGCCAGCGGGGCCGTTGGCGGGATCCATTCGTGCACCTCGACGTGGTCGAGCCGGTAGCCCCGCAGCGTGGCGTCCATATGGCGTTGGATGAATTCGCGCTGCACCAGAGGCTCGTTCGGTGACACAAGAACGTGATCCTTGATCACCAGACCGATATAGAAGGCGAGCTCGATGGCGAGGAGCGCGCCCGCGGCGCGCGCCGCGCCCCGGAGCGAAACCCCACCCCCCGTCGGGGGCGAATCGGTCCTTCTGGCGCCGGCGAACGAGCCGCCGCGCCCGTACCCATACAGCCGATAGATGGCGGCGCACACCAGCGCGGTGAGTCCGAGCTCGACCACCGTGGTCACGTACACGTAGTTGAGCGACGTGATGCCGCCGATGAGGTCGAGATACTCGGCTCCGATGCGAACTCCCGAGGCTGCGTTATCCCGGAGCAGCAAATCATAGCGGCCGAGGTACGTTTGCAGGGCGATCGTCACACCCAGCAGGGCCACGAGCACATTCGCGAAGGGAGTGGCAAAGAACGCCAGCTTTCGCCACAGTGGCGACGCAGGCTCCCCCCACCGATCTGTCGAATGAAGCTCGTCGAAGCGAGCCACCGCGTACGCCGCGAGGCCGACCAGCAGTGCCAGCGCCAGCGCCCAGAGCGAGATCCGCCACAGTGGCAGCAGGTAGACATAAAACCCTATGTCTCTGCCGAACACCGGGTCGACACGGCCGAACGGCACACCGTGAAGCGCGAGAAGTGCCTGTTGATAACTCTGCGCGTACGCTAACCCGGCGAACGTTCCAGCCCAGATTCCCACATGCAGGGCTCCCTTTCTCAAGCCCTCGCTCGCCGCATACCTCCGCACGGGAAGCCAGACAGCGATGAACAGCATGGCGCCATAGGCCGCGAACATCACGGCCTGCATCTGCAGGTTGGTCCAGAAGATTGTCCTGTACCCGAGGCTCTGGTTGAACCAGTACTGCACGATGAAGTGCGGCACCGCCGCCACGGCAAACCCCAGATAGGCGACCCAGACCCAGAACGATGCGGATCGCCAGAGCGTCCGGGGTGCGGGTATGAAGGCGTTCAGGGTAGAAAGCGTCACGCTGGAGTTCGGAGCGCCGACTGCCGGAAGAACATCCGCCAGGTCTCCAGGATACTCGGACAGGCGCTGGACCGCATCGAAACGAGGAAGAAGACGAGCGTTACGCCGTTAATGAGCAGCGATTCCAGGAGCGTGACCGTGGTGCCGGAGAGGAATCCTTCCCCGTACACCCAGAACATGATGACCGACCCCAGCTCGTACACACCGAAGCTTGCGGGCGTGTAGGGGATGATCCTGGTGATGGCATTCCCGGCGACGACCACCGCGAACGGAAGGAAGGCCAGGTTCTTCATCAACACATAGTCGTCCAGCGGCGAGGAGAACGCCTGCTTGATCTCCCAGTAGCCGACGATTTCCAGCGTGAGGGTCACGACGGACAGCAGCACCAATCCGAGCAGCAAGCCGGGACGCGACAGCAGCTTGGCCAGGGCCCGCAAGAGTGCGCCGCCGTTGAAAGCCTCCCATATGCCAGCGACCATACCCCGCCTCGCCGATTCTCGGCTTGACCGCCCCAGTGGCCGCGTGAGCGATACACCGGCTGCCACCAGGAAGACCGTCCACACCACGGTCGTCACCGCGCCGCCCCAGCCGAGGTAGATCAACCCCATAACAAGAACGAGGAGGATCGCGATCAACTCGAATACACGGTTGTGGAAAACCACCGCCGCTGCCGCTTCGCTGGTTCCTTCGCCGCCGTCCAGGGCCCGCGCGATGGCCAGGTCGCCTGGTCCGAACGGAAAAAAGAGATTCATGCCCCGGCCGAAGAAATGGCTGGCGATCTGGCCCTTCACCGAGTGCCCGAATCCGAAATGGCTCGCCAGCAGTCGCTGCCTGAGACCACGCAGGAACAGAGACAGGGAAACGAACGCCACCGCGACGTAAAAAGGCGCCCACCCAAACTTGCGATGGGAGACGACAAGAAGATCCAGATCGACATTCAGAATCCCGTGTCCCACATCCGCCACGCGAACGATGCCCATGTCCGCGAGCTCGTCGAGGATCCTGAAATTCGCGAACAGCTCGAGGATCCCCTTCCGGAATGCGACGGGATCCCAGGGCGATGGTCCTTTGGCCTCGGGGAGCAGGAACAGCAGCACGAACAGCATGAGCACGAAGCCAAAGACGTAGCCCCACGCCACCGAGACGCCGAGTGGCCCCTGGGTGGACTGCTCCTGCTTCGGTGCGGTCATCGCGGCCCTCGTTTCTTGGGGGCTAACGAATCGGTATTGGCCGGCTGGCCGGCTTCCCGGAACCACGGCAGCTCATTGGCTTTTTGTTCGTCGCTCTCGGAAATCGCCAGCAGCCGGATGGCCTCCGCGAGCGAGGTTGCCATCGTTGTACGGCCGCGATACACGACCGAGAAGAGCTTAAGCTGCGGCAGCGGGTTCTGCAGGGAAACGATCCACAGCGGCTCGATGTACAGGATGTCCCCGCGGACGGGAAGTAGGAGTGTGTGACCACGAACCACCTCGGCGCCGTGTCGGACCCACAACGTGATCTGCTGGTTTACCTGCGCATCGTCGTCGATGTAGGTGTCGGCCTGCTCCGGCCCGGGGACGAACGTGGCCTGCGGCACCCGCAGGTTCAGAAGCTCGCCGTAATGGCCGGGGTCCTGAAAGGCTAGAACCAGCGACCGGAGGTTCCGCGTTCCGTCGGGTGTGAAGGGCATGACCAAGGCAAATTGCGCGTCTCCGGCCGGCGCCACGTTCGATCCTTCGGGGAGGTCTCCCGGATCGAGCAGCAGGTTGTGACCCTCATAGGAGAACGTCATCTGATCCGTGGTGCCGAATTCGGTCAGACCTCGCCCGATGGAACCGAGCACCTCGTCCGCGTCGTCCCAGAGATCCTCAACGTTGTAGAATTCGATCGGATTCCTCTGGTGGTATCGCTTGTAGATGTCGTCGAACTGGATGTGGAACCACTGCAGTGGATAGGTCAGCTGCGCCTGCACCGACGCCGGCATGGCAGTGCGAGGCTCGAACAGCCCCGGGTAGATCCGCGACCATGCGTCGACGATCGGGTCGTCGGCGATTTTGTAAAGGTGGACGTCGCCGCTGAACGCATCGATCGTGACCTTCACCGCGTCTTCGGCGTAGTTGATGACCCGTTCGGGAAACGCCTCCACCGCGCGTTCATCCGCCTTGTCGCCGAGCACCTCTTTGAACGAATAGGGATAGCTGTCGGTCGTGGTGAGCCCGTTCACCATCCAGAGGATTCTCCCGTCGCTCGCGAACGCGTACGGATTGCTGTCGAGGAAAAGGAAGGGTGCGATGCGATGCACCCGCCGCATCGGCGTGCGGTAGACGTGAACGCGGGTGCGGTGGTGATCGATGAAGCGGGAGAACAGGAAAGCCGTCACGTCCTTCGTGTACAGGGCGAAGACGAGCCGTCTGAAGATGGAGCTGACCCTGATGCCGTCGGTGGCGTTGTCGGGGTAGACGAACTCGGAGCGGAACTGCCTTGTCACCTGGTCGAATTCTTTCAGGCCCCTGATGTTGGTCAGCACATAGTCGTCCTTGGCGCCCTCGCCGATGTAGATCCGGGGCTCTACGTCGAACATGGGGTGCGACGCCTTCGGCGGAACGTCGCGCACCTCATACCGGGGGCTTCCGTCGGCGGTGAGCTCGTTCGCTGGGCTCATGACCAACCCCAGGCCGTGGGTGTACATGAGGGCGGCGCTCCCCCAGTAGCGCAGCCACTCCTTCTGCCCCTGGAAGGCCACCGACGGCAGCTCCCGGACGGCGCTCACATACATGCGCTTCTCTCCGTTCACGCGATAGCGGACACCGTCGACGGAGATGAAGTGGTAGTACGGGCGCAGCTGCTGCTCCTGCCCGAAGATCTGCAGCATCGGCCCGTACACCATGGTGGTCTGGGAGGCCTCGAGCCGCTCGAGATGCTGGATGTCGGGAGGCTGCTCGAGAAAGCTCACCCAGCTGGGCAGGAACGGCGCGTCCTTCACTGTCGTGCTGGACAACAGCTCGTCGACCGACAGGGCCTCCTTCGGCAGCGCCCAGGGAACGGTCCGGATGTGGTCGAGCCGATACCCCCTGAGCGTGGCGTCCATGTGTCGTTGGATGTAGGGGATTTGAATCGACGGCTCGTTCGGCGAAACGAAGACGTGATCCCGAACCACCACCGCGACGTAGAACGCGAGCTCCAGGGAAAGCAGCGACAGCACCAGCGTGACGGGCCGGCGCAGCGACAGC
>CAZYPO010000003.1:18894-35355 GCA_964649225.1 uncultured Gemmatimonas sp.
GCAGCGACAGCACCAGCGTGACGGGCCGGCGCAGCGACAGCGGAGTGCGCGCTGCTAGAGCCACAGCATCGGCGGGCCCCATCGCGTCGGCCGCGGATCGTTCGATGCGGTAGAGGCTGTAACTGACGGCCGCCAGCAGGCCGAGCTCGACGATGACCGAGACCGAAATCAAGTGGAGCGTGGAAAAGGCGCCGTTGATATCGAGATACTCGGCGCCGATTCGCACACCCGAGGCTTCGTTATCGGCGGTCAGCAAGCCGTAGCGGCTGAGAAACGTTTGCGTCGCGATGGAAAAGCCAAAAAGCAAAACGCAGACGTTGAGGCCACGGGTGACCATCATGCCGAGCTTCGACCACAGAGACCTCACGTCGCCGTCGAGGACGCCGTGCGAGCGGAGCTGGTCGTATCTCCCGATGAGCGCTGCCAGGCCGCCGGTGAGCGCACACCACGCGAGCGCCGTCAGCGTAACCCGGATCGCCGGCAGCGCGAAGACGTAGAATCCGACGTCATGGCCGAACAGTGGATCCGTCTGGTTGAAGCTGCCACCGCCATAGGCAAGCAGATAGTCCAGGTAGCGGCCGGAGAGCATCCAACCCGCGAGTACGCCGAGCCAGAGGCCGACATGCAGGGCTGCTCGGCGCCGCTCGAGCCCTACGGCGTACAGGCGCACGGGGATCACCGTCGCCAGCGTAAAGGCCACCGTCCCGACCACAAAGAGGAGGAACTGCGTGCCAAAGTTAGTCCAGAAGACGCTCGCTTTGTGCAGGCTGTCGAGGAACCAGAAATCAACGATGATGGCCGGCAGCGCCCACAGTATGAATAGGATGTAGGCGACCCAGGTCCACAGGCGGAATGAACGCCACAGCACCACGGGGTGGGGGATGGATGGCGAGGGAGATCGGTTGTCCAATGTCCCCGTCGTCATGAAGTACCTCGCGTAACGGACCGGAGAGGGGGTCTCATGAAGCCGCGAAGCTACACCGTCGCGCTGTGCCTAGCTAGGCGTGCTGAACCGGGCGCTTGGGAGGGCCGTCGGTCGTCACGGCGCCGGAATGCCCGTTAGACGAGGCACCTCGACGCCGGGCGTCAGGGCGGCGGCGAGCGCGGTTTCCAGGTTCAGGGCGACGACGGCAAGTAGAATCGCGGCGATGGTCACCGGGATCCCGATCTTCACGTATTGGGCAGAGGAGATGTTGACCCCCTTGCCGCGCAGAATCCGAAACCACATCAGCGCCGCCAGCGACCCGATCGGCAGCATCTTGGGTCCAAGGTCGCCGCCGATCAGCGCCGCAAACGCCGTGACACGCGTCGCATGCTCACCCAGGTGGAGATCGCCAATCGCCATCGCCATAGTTCCCGCTACTGGGTGATTGTTCATCACCGCCGAAAAGAGTCCGGCGGTGAATCCGGTCACCAAGGTCGCCACCTGCGCACTCACCCTGGTCGCGGCTAGTACCAGCCCGCCAACCAGATCGGTGAGACCAGCGAGCCGCAGACCCTGCGACACCAGAAACATACCGACCACGAAGACGATCACGTCCCATCCAATGCCGCGTACGACGTCCGCTACGCGTTCCCCGGCCGAGTGGTGGACGCCGAGGAGCAGGGCCGCCCCTGCGGCCGCGACATACGCCGTCGGAATCTGCGTGAGCTCCTCGGTGCAGAATCCCACCAGCACGAGCAGCAGGATTCCCCCGCTTGCAACAAGGAACCTCGACCGTTCGATCGGAGGCACCGCCGGTGGCCGGCCGCAGACGACCGGAATCGCGCCCCTGAAAAAGAGCCTCAAGCCCCAGTAGCTCACGACCATGCTGACCACGGCCGGAAGCACCATCCACCGCGCATATTCGAGGAAGCCGATGTTAAACCATCGCGACACGACGATGTTGATAGGGTTACTGGTCACGAACGCGCCGACGAGGTTGGCGACGTAGAGCACAGCGAAGTAGTACGGGATCTTTTGCGCGGTCGTCCACGAGGGCGCCTTCACGTCCTCCACCAGACGGAACACCAGCGGCGTGAAGATCAGGACGGCGGCGTCATTCGTGAACAGCGTCCCGGTGAGCGCGCCGGCCGCGAACAGGTAGGTGAAGAGCTTCCGGCCGCTGCCATTCGCGCGCCGCGCCACCCACCAGGCAACTAGCCGGAACAACCCAGCTCGCTCGGCGACGAGCGTGATCGCCATGAGACTCGCGATCGTGAGGACGGGCTGTGCGAGGAAGAAGAGAGCCTTCAACGCCGCGGCGAGCGGAAGGACCCCCGCGACGATCATGAGGGCTGCTCCGACGAGCGCGGCGGTCTGCGGCTGCACTCGCAGCGGCCCGATGGCTGGTCGGAAGATCGCGGTCCCGACTGTGAACGCTAGGATCCAGTAGGCAGCCACGCCGACCCTCACCGATCGGCATCCGGTCGCGACTTGGCGCGACCGGATGCGCAGATGCGGGTTTTCAGTGGAATTCTGGGAAGGCGGAGCGCTACCCTAGCACTCCCCGGAAGCGCGCCTGATCGACACTGAATCCCGGGAACACCTTGTTCGGATCCTCGCAAGCGAGGTGCCGCACCAGCACCTCAGAGAATACGTCGCGGAAGTCGGTTGTGAGCTTGAGGTCGCGGTCCTCGTTGAGCTGTTCTTTCTCGAGACCGGGCCACACACCGTACACCTTGCCTCCCTTCACCCCTCCACCGAGCAGGAACATCACGTTCGCCTTCCCGTGGTCGGTGCCGGCGTTCCCGTTTTCGCGCGCGGTCCGGCCGAACTCGGACATCGTCAGGATCACCACGTCCGCCATGCGATCGCCGAGGTCTTTCCGGAACGCGGCGATCCCCGCTGCGAACTGTCCGAGCCGCTGCGGGAGCGTCCCCTCCACACCGCCCTGGGCAGAGTGCGTGTCCCAGCCGCCGATATCCACGAACGCCACCTCGACGCCGACATTCCCCTTGATGAGCTGGGCCAGTTGGCGCAGCGTGGTTCCGAACTCACCGTTCGGATAGCGCACCCCCTGCGCTGGTGCATAGGGCTTGCCGCTCAACTCCTTGAGCTGTTTGATCGCCTCGAACATCTCCTTGGAGGTACCGGCGAGCAGCGTGCTGCTCTCCTGATCGTACATGGAACGGTAGATCGATTCCGTTTCCGACAGCTCGGCGCCCGCCGCCAGCAGGCCGCCCAGCGCAAGCGTCGGGACCGGACCCGCGAGGGCGCGCGGTACGAGTGGCCCCATCGCTACGCCGCGGAAGTTCGTAGCGTCCGCGTCAGGGTTGTTCTGGAGATAGCGATTGAGCCAGCCGTCGCGCACCGCCTTCTCCCCCGGAACCGCTGATTCCATGAAGTCCTGGGCCTCGAAGTGCGAGCGGGTCGGATGCGGAGAGCCGGCGGCGTGGATGATGGCCAGTTCACCCGCCTTGTACAGCGGGTGGAAGGGGGCCATCGACGGATGAAGACCGAAGAAGCCGTCGAGGTCGAGCGCGGAAGTCCGCTCTTTGGATGGCGCCGGAACGCCGATAGTCGGTCGGTAGGCGTAATAGGCTTTCTCACCAAATGGAACGACCACGTTGAGCCCGTCCACACCGCCGCGCTGGAAAACGGTGACGAGAATCTTCTTGCGCCCCAGCCGCGGCCGCGCCGCCATGGCGGTGCGCCAGACGAAGCCCGGCACCAGGCTGAGGCCCATCACGGCGAGGCTGCCGTCCTTGAGGAAGATGCGTCGAGAGATCATCACGTCCTCCGGATTACCGCTTCTGGAACTGGGGCGACCCCAGATGGACCGCCGTCGCGATTGCCCTGAGCTCGGCGACGCTCGGGGGTGCGGTGCTGGCCGCGCCGGCTTTCGTGGCCTTTTCCCCCTTTTTCGGCTGCGTCTCCGATGTCATCATCCCCGACGCCATCATTCCCGACGCGCCGTCACCGCCGCCGTGCGAGGCTCGGCGGGCCAGCAGAGCTTGGGCCTGGGTGATTTGCTGCGGCGTCGGTTCGGCGTATCCCATTTCCTGGAAGAGACGGGCCGCGGCGTCGACGTCGACCCGGATCCCGGGGATCTGCCCGCCCGTGAGATTGAGGGCGAAGCTCATCCGCTGATACAGGGAATTGGTGCTGACCCATGCGGTGGCGACCTCCGGATACCCGTCCGGCGCCAGGTGGTCGAACAGGCGTTCGCCCATGTCCCGAAGCGTTCGATTCAGCGCGGTGCGCGTGGCGTCGAGCGTGAAATCGATGTCTGCCTGCACCGCCCGCAACGCACTGATCACCATATCCAGGGGCTTCTTGATCTTCGCTTCGGCGTAGACCGGCGCGAAGAACTCCGGTGACGTGAATATGGTGCGCAACACAGCCGCGATGTCCCCACCGGTTTCTTGAAAGGTCTTCGCCGCGGCGTCCACGACGTCGAGAGGCGGGTCGTCGGCGATGAAGCGTCGAACCAGCTTGAAGGCGATGAACCGCGCCGTGGACGGATGATGCGCCAGGAGTCTCAACACCTCCATCCCCTCATCCATTCCGCCCGACTTGATCGTATGCCCCAGGACCACTTTGTCCCCCTCCTCGTGGATCAGCGGCTCGAAGGCGAAGGTCCCATCTTCGCGGGGGCCGCTGAGCGTCCATCCCGTGAACGCCCGGGCAACCTGTCCAACATCCTTCTGGGTGTAGCCGCCCTCGACGCCCAGCGTGTGCAGCTCCATCAGCTCACGCCCGTAGTTCTCGTTGAGGCCCTTGGTGCGTTCGAAGAAGTCCCTGCGCCGCCGCATCGTGAGCTCCCGGTTCTCTCCGGGGGGTGCCTGCCACTTTTCCAGGCGTGCGCGAATCACGCTGTCCGGCGCCGCACTTAGCCAGTTGTCGAGATAGATCATCATCGACGGATGGGTGGCGGTGGCCACCAGGAGGTCCTCGAACTTCCCCAGCGCGTGCGGCCGGATGACCTGCTCCGTCCAGTTGGTGACCATGTAAGGGTCACCCGAGCGGATGTTAAAGTGGTTGAACCAGAAGTCCACCATCACCTCGAGAAGCTGCCGCTCACTATAGACCGCGCGAATGAGACGGCTATCGAAGGTCTCGTCCCCCTGCGGACGTTGCGCCCGGTTTACCATGGGCGAAACGGTGGGGTTTTGCATCGTCCTGCGGATCGCGAGGGCCGAATCGGCGTCGGCTGCCCTGGCCGCGCTGTCGCGCCAAGCCAGGTTCGCCGCCAGATACGCCTTCTGGACCGGCGGCTGTCGCCGCCGCTCCGCCACTCCTGCGGCGGGCCGGTCGTAGTTCATCAGATTCTCGATACTCGTTCCGAGCGTAGGGTAGTGCGCGAGCTTCGCGTCGACTTCCGGGTCCGCAATGCGCTCGGGATGCAGCTGCTGCTCGAGGTAGGCGTCGATACCCATCGACCGAACGCGCGCGATGTCGCCAGCGCGTGGGCCGTAGCCGAGGCGGTTGAGCAGGTGAACGATGCGCTGGTCCTGCGTAAGGGGCGCCTGCGAGAGGGCGGTCGAGGCGATGCCGAACGACGCGAGCACGGTCGTCATGAGAAGGTGGTGTCGCCGTTGCCGGCACCGAACCCTGCGTATCGTACGCATTCGGACCTCCCCGGTCCGCGGAAACGCCGAACGGCGAGATTACCCCATTTGCAATGGTCGGGGATTCCCCTACAATTGTCAAGGCTGATACCTAGTGGCTCGAGTCCTTGCCGGCTGGTACGACCGCGGCCTTTTGCGCTGGCACCGGCTGGGGCGTCGCGATCTCACAGGAGAGCGGACGACCTGGAGGCGGTCTAATGCGCCATGCGCTGCGCGGTGTTAAGTGGGCGAGCTTCATGGCGCTCGGCGCGGTCGTTACCCCACTGGTCCCGGCCACCGACGTTCTGTGCGTCGAGCTCGTGGCCGAGAAGACGCTACCGGTGGGTCGAGTTTGCGTGACGGAGCGTAGCGACACGCTCTTCGTCCGGTTCGAGGCTGCGGCGAACTGGCGTCTCATCGAGACGCAGCTCGCCGTGGCGTCCGCCCTGGAAGGCATACCGCTCGCGGGCGGTCGCCAACCCATCCTCGGCCGCTTTCCATATAAGGATAAAAACCTCCGGAACCTCACGGCGTTTGCGTACGCCGTTCCCTTCAAGGACTTCCCGACTCTTGCGGCAGACACGCTCGTGGTAGCCGCGCACGCGTCAGTCGTGGCCGATGGGATGGAGGAGGGTGCCTGGGCAAAAGGGCCGGCGTTTGCCGGTGAGGGAAACCCGGCGACGTATTTTGTTTATCGGCGCTCAGGATCCGGGACCGGCGGTCACTCTCTCTCCCTCCTGGATCAACAAGGTGACCTGGGTGGCACTCGACCCTGGGCGATCTCAGCCCGGTGATGTTCGAGCTCCGCCATGCGGGCTAAATCACCGTCGCCTTCCTGCTGGTCTATCCCAAGGAAGGGGTAGCGGTCGCGTTGCTCGCGAACAGGGAAGCCAATTTTGGGGAGGCGGAGGCGCTGGCGTTTGCGCGGCTGGTGCTCGGGCGGGAGGTCGGGAGGTCGGGATGAACTGTGCTTCCCGACTTCCCGACCTTCCGACTTTCCGACGTTATGGCTTCGGCGCCGGCGGCTTGGGAGCCATCGGCTTCTTGTTCCAGAACGCGGGGTCACTCGCCACCCACTCGGCCATCGGGTAGCTCATCTCCGGGCTGACCGAGAAGACAATGCTCTGCACCGAGAGGAACCCCTCCGAGATGGTCCCGAATTGCTTCATCATGTCCATGGTCATGGCCTTCCCGATCGCCGCCCCGGTGCCGGTGTTCTGATCGATCTCGCTCAACGTCTTGTGGGGCGAGAACACCAGGTAGGTCGGGCCCGGCATGCCGGCCTGCACCTCAAAACTTGCCCAGGGCGCGCTCACTTTAGCCTGTTGCACCACACTCTGGAACAGTTTGGCGCCTTCGAAGAAGCTCGCCTCTTTTCCGGGGCGCACCCGGAAGATGGTGACCTCCCACACCCGGATCTCCCCCAGTTTGACCTCGCCAGGATTGCTCGCCTCGGGGACGAATCGGGCCAGGATGGCATCGGACCCGGACACGTTCGCCGCATCGGCCTGCGACAGCCGGTCCAATTCCGCTGCGAGGCCGGGCGCCACTTCGATGGCCTTGTTGGCGGCGTCGATCTCCGCGATGGAGCCATGGCCCTCGACGAACCACGCCTCGTTCGGCCCATACACGCTGGTGAGCGCTATGTAGTTGTTCTGGATCTTGGCCTTGCCGAAAGCGCGCGGCCAGCCGGCTTCGGCTTGCACGTGCGCGCCGCCCCGGCCGAACTTGACCTGCTCGCGGAAGATCTGGAGGTAGGGGGGTGGTCCCATGTTCTGCGCGGCGAGTGATCCCGCGAGTAGAACGATGAGGACGGCAGTGCCGCCGCCAATTGTGAAACGACTCATACGCAACTCTCTGAAAAGGGAAGCGCCGGAAGCGCGCGGGGGATTCTAGCGCAGAAAGCGCAGTTGGGGAAGAGCCGCCCTTGCCGCTCCTGCCGCCGTGCGATTTCTTGGGTGTATGGCTTCCCCAGAAGCATTGCTTCCCCTCGTCACCCGCGCCCAGTTGCACCCGGATCGCATCGCGATCAGGGACGCGTCAGGCGCGCACAGCTACCGCTGCCTGCTGGATGCTTCCGCGCGAGTGGCGGCTGGCCTGCTCGCCGGCCGGCAGGACCTGGCGGAAGCCCGAGTCGCCTTCTTTGTACCACCAGGGTTCGACTACGTCGCGATACAATGGGGAATCTGGCGCGCGGGGGGCGTCGCGGTGCCACTGGCGCTCTCGCATCCGCGCGCCGAGCTCGAGTACACCATCCAGGATGCCGATGCCGGCATCGTGATCGCGGATCCGGCCTCGACTCATTTGCTGGGGCCGCTCGCCGCTGAGGCGGGGGTCCGCTACGCCACCACGACTGCATTGCTCGGCGCCGCCCCGGACGCTTTGCCTCGGGTAGCGGAGCAGCGCCGAGCCCTGATGGTTTATACTAGCGGCACCACGGGGAAACCCAAGGGCGTCGTCACCACCCACGCCAATCTGCGGGCGCAGATCACCGCGCTGATCGAGGCTTGGGGCTGGACGGCGGAGGATTGCATCCTGCTGGTCCTGCCGCTGCACCATGTCCATGGGATCGTAAACGTGGTGCTTTGCGCGCTCTGGGCTGGTGCTGAATGCGAGACGCTGCCCCGCTTCGACGCGCGGGAAGCTTGGGCGCGGATCGCCTCGGACCGGCTCACCCTTTTCATGGCCGTGCCGACCATCTATCGCCGGCTGATCGGCGCGTGGGAAGCGGCGTCGCCCGAGCGCCGCGCCGCCATGACGGATGGCTGCCGCCGAATGCGGGTTATGATTTCCGGCTCGGCCGCGCTGCCGGTCGCGACCCTGGAGGAGTGGCGCCGGATCAGCGGCCATACCCTGCTCGAACGCTACGGCATGACCGAGCTTGGCATGGCGCTTTCCAATCCGCTGGAGGGCGAGCGCCGCCCCGGTTTCGTCGGAGCCCCACTTCCCGGGGTTGCGGTTCGACTGGTGAACGAAGCGGGAGCGCCGGTGGCCCCCGGAGCGCCGGGCGAAATCGAAGTCCGTGGCCCGAACGTCTTTCTGGAGTACTGGCGCCGCCCCGAAGCGACCCGGACTGCGTTCCGCGACGGCTGGTTCCGCACCGGCGACACCGCCGTTCTCGAGAGTGGGGCGTACCGTATCCTGGGCCGCAGCAACGTCGACATCATCAAGACCGGCGGCTTCAAGGTTTCGGCGCTCGAGATCGAGGAGGAATTGCGCACCCATCCCGCGATCGCGGAATGCGCGGTGGTGGCGGTCGCGGACCCCGATTGGGGCGAGCGCATTTGCGTGGCCGTGGAGCTCGCGCGCGACGCGGCACTCGAGCTCGGCGAGCTGCAGGAATGGGCCAGGAAACGGCTGGCGCCCTACAAGCTGCCGCGCGAGCTCTGCTGTGTCGCGGCGCTGCCGCGGAACGCCATGGGCAAGGTGGTAAAGCCGGACGTGGCGAAATTATTCAGCGCCGGCACCCCTTAGAGTCTGGGTCCTTCGCGTGCGAAACGTGCGCTTCAGCCGGGTGCCTGGAGGCTGACGGTGCAGCCGGCCTGGAGCGCCCCGGCAAGCGCGAGGACCGCTTCCTCTCCTTCCGGCGGCCCGACGATCTGCATCCCCACGGGCAGGCCGGCGGCTAACCCGCACGGCACCGAGGCCACCGGCAACCCCGTGAGACTCAGCACGAAGGTCGGCGCAAGCCAGTCGATGTAGGTCGGCATCGGCTTGCCGGCCACGGTATCGGGATAGTTCTGCTCGACCGGGAATGGCGGGACTGCCATGGTCGGCGTGAGCAAATGGTCGAACCGGGCGAAGAGTTCCCGGAACCGGTGCCAGAGCTCCCCGCGTACCCGCTCCGCGGCCCCCAGGTCTCGCATCGCACCGGCCAGCCCCGCCTTGGTGTTGTTGCGCACGTTCACGCCGAACTCTTCGATCCGCTCGAGGCGCTCCTGCATCCAGGTGACGAACCAGAGTCCGCGCAGGGCAAGAAACGCCTCGCGCCCCTCCGACAGATCGAGCTCGATCACCTCGACGGCGGCACCGCACTGCTCCAGCCCCTGCGCGGCGGCTCGGCACACTGCTTCGATACCGGGCTCGATGCCGATGCCGGCGATGTCGGGACAATAGGCCAGCCGCAGGTTCTTCTTGGGTCCCCCACGCACCGCCGCGAGGAAATCCCGGCCCGCGACCGGCTGACGCAGCGGGGTATAGGGACTCGGTCCCGCGATCGCCTGCAGCATCAGGGCGACATCCTCGGCGCTGCGGGCCATCGGACCGGTGACTTGCAGCGTGTCCCACACGTAATCTGTGGGATGGGTCGGCACGAGGCCGGGTGTCGGGCGCAATCCCACCACCCCGCAGAAGGACGCCGGGATGCGGAGCGAGCCACCGAGGTCGGTTCCTTCGGCCAGAGCGATCATGCCGGTAGCGAGCGCAGCGGCACCCCCACCCGTCGATCCCCCGGCGCTCCGCGCGGGGTTCCAGGGGTTGCGAGTCCTCCCGAAAACGTCGTTCCAGGTATTCCCTCCCGCGGCGAACTCGGGAGTGTTGGTCTTGCCCAGGATGATGGCGCCCGCCGCGCGCAGCCGCCGCACCACCAGTGCGTCTTCACGGGGGACGTGGTCCCGGTAGAGCGGCGATCCAAAGGTGGTGCGGAGTCCAGCTACCTGGGTGACGTCCTTGATGCCGACCGGAACCCCGGCGAGGGGCCCCACGTCCTCCCCTGCGACAAGCCGCCGCTCGAGCCGGCGCGCATCGTCGAGCGCGTGTTCGTTGAGGGTAACGATCGCGTTCAGCCGAGGATTGAGCCGGCTGACGCGCTCCAGTGCCGCCTCGATGATCTCGACCGGGGAGAGCTCCCGCGCCACGACTTTCCGTGCAATCTCCGCAGCGCTCAGGAGCGGGGTCACGGTTTCCTGCCCACGGGATCCACAGATTCCACCGATTGCACGGAATCAGACACAGACGAGAACTTTGGCCCAACAAACCGTCGGAATTGGAGGGCGGGTAGGCCAAAGTTCAACAGGATTCCTCTGCTCAGCTTGCTGGCCATGAGGTAGTGGATGATTTGAGCTTCTTCTATCGCGCTTAGCCGATTCAGTGCTTTGAGCTCAACCAGCACATCTCCGAAACAGAGAAAATCCGCTCGGTAACAGACACCCAATGGAAAGCCTTTGTAAGAAACCGATAGATCAACTTCTCGATCATATGGCACACGCTTCATTCCGAGTTCCATTTCGAAGGCTGACTGATAAACAGCCTCAAGAAATCCCGGCCCCAGCGTCCGATGCACCTCCATGGCTGCCCCGATGATGGCGTAGGTCTGTGGATCCCGGTCTTCTCCTTTCGTTGGGCCCTTAATCTGTGTCATCTGTGAAATCTGTGGATGCTACAGATCGGCACTCGGAGCTCACCGCCGCGCCTAGGGCCAATGTAACGCGCCGCTCACGGATTCTTGGGCCAATCCCCGAGCCAGGCCACGGTCCGGCAGAACGCCGCTTCGCCGCCGCGGAACTTCCAGGGGAAACACCCCACGACGCAGCGCTTGTTCTGCAATTCCGGCGCATCGACCTCACCGCCCACATTCTCGATGTGGATGCAGTCCTTCGGAAAAAGCGCGTTGTGGGTGAGTTGATAGGCAGAGTCGGGAAACAGCTTCTCAACGGCCTTCTTGCCGCCGAACTTCTCCTCGGCTTTGGCGCGCACCCGCAAATAATGATCGTGCATTCCCTTGCCGAGAAACCGGCCGATCGGGAGGTTCATCGGATGGTCGGTGGAGATGCAGTCCACGCCCCAAATATGGATGCCCTTTTTCAGCAGCCATGGCACCAGATCGGGATGGGCTCCAGGATGCATGTGGATGTAGCGCTCCTCATCCGGCTCCGCCCCAAATTGGGAGTGCCGGTGGAAGCCGGTATGTAGAATGAGAAGATCGCCCTGCTTGACCTTCACCCGCTTCTCGATCATCTGCGGGGTGTAGACCGCCAGGTCGCCCATCTCGTCGCGCAGGTCCACGATCACCCCCGGCCCACACAGCCACTCCATCGGAATCTCGTCGATGGTTCGTCCCGCGGTGACGAAATGGCGCGGGGCATCGAGGTGCGTCCCCATGTGGTTCGAGGTCTGGATGTACTGCGCGTTGACGCCGTGCTCCGCCTTCCGCTTGATGTACTTCACCTCAAACGGCGGGTAATAGGGCCAGAAGGAAACTTCCTGGTTCAGGGGCTGGGAAAGGTCGTAAGTCCGCATTCACGCCTCCCGGGCGGGTCGCATCAGATAGGAATACAGAACAAACGAAACAATCGCGGCCGAGAACCACGCACCGCTGAACAAAAATCCCAGCCGCGGATGCAGGGTGCCGGCCAGGGCAACCACGATCCCCGCGGCTACGGCCGCCACCGCGCGAGGGTTCACGCCCTTTCGGTAGGTATAGGCGCCGCCTTCGACATAGAGGTCACGAAGCTTGAGCTGACGCCCTCGCACCACTGCATAATCACATACGATCACTCCGCCAACCGCGCCCAGCAGGCCGGAATAACTGAGCAACCACGTCTGGTAGGCGTCAAGCAGTTTCCAGGGAAGAATCAGCACCCCGATCAACGCCGCGATCACACCACCGAGCCTGGCACTGATGCGCCGTGGATTCAGGTTCGCGAAGCTGTAGGCCGGGGCCACGATGTTGGCGGCGATATTGGTGGTCAGCGTCGCCACCAGAATGGCGACCAGCGCGAGGATCGCGAGTGCCGGATTCCGCTGCTCGGCCGCGAGCCGGCCCACCAGCTCGACCGGATTCCAGATCGCCTTGCCGTACAGGATCACGGTCGCGCTCGTCACCGCCACGCCGATGAACGCGAACAACGGCATCGTGGTCAGCAGACCGAGCGCCTGGCCCGCAAGCTGATCGCGCTGGCTCCGCGCAAAGCGGGTGAAGTCAGGTATGCTGAGCGAGAGCGTGGCCCAGTAGCCCACCATGGCGGTAACCCAGGGGAGCAGCAGTGCTCCGAACGAGGCGCCCGATTGCCGATTTCCCACCAGCTCATCGGAGCGGGCCAGAATGGTCCCGAGTCCGCCGACCCGCGACGCTGCCCACCAGAGCAGGGCGAGGCCGATCACGATCAGAAACGGCGCCGAGAGCGTCTCCAGCCACTTGATCGACTCGGTGCCTTTCCACACGAACCACAGATTGATGAGCCAGAAGGTCGCAAAGCCGAGGTAGGCCGGAAGACCGAACCCCATGAACGTTGCGCCGGCGCCGAGACCACGCCATGCCGGCCAGAGGAGCCCCAGGATCTCGCTGATCGCGAGGCCTCCGATCCAGGTCTGGATTCCGAACCAGCCGCACGCCACCATCGACCGGAGCAGTGCCGGGAGGTGCGCCCCTTTCAGCCCGAATGCAGCCCGCGCGTAGACCGGAAACGGGATGCCATAGCGCGTTCCGGCGTGAGCGTTAATGGCGAGCGGCAGCAACACGATCGCGTTGCCGAGCAGAATGGTGAGCAGGCTTTGCCACCAGTTCATGCCCGCCTGGATCAGGCTGGCGGCCAGCATGTAGGTCGGAATGCAGACGCTGAGGCCGACCCAGAGCGAGGCATAGTGCCACAGGTTCCAGGTTCGGCGACTGAGAGGGGTAGGCGCCAGATCGGGGTTGAGATAAGGCGACGGCGGGAGCGCCTCGGTGAGCTCGACCAGCTCGCTCATCGTCCCGCTGCTCGGCTCGCGACTCGGGCTCGTTCGGCGGCCCGGGTCAGCGCGCGGCACGTGAGCACGCGCGCGAGTTGGCGGCGGTACGCGGCGGAGGCATGAATGTCGGACGGGGGATCGATGTCCTCGACCGCGGCGAGCTCTGCGGCGGCGCGGATAGTCTCCGCATTGAGCTCTTGCCCGGCGAGCGCCGCTGCCGCGCGAACGGCGAGCGTGGGCCCGTCGCCTACGCTGAACAGGGCGATGCGCGCACCACCGCAACGCCCGGCGCCATCCAGCGAGAGCACCGCGGCGACCCCCACCAGAGCATAATCTCCATGGCGCCGGGCCAGCTCCTCGAACGCCGACCCGGAACACGGCGGCATCGCCGGCAGCTCGATGGCCGTGAGCAGCTCGCCCGGCTCGAGCGCGGTCGCGAAGAGTCCGGTGAAGAACTGCTCCGCCGGCACCCTTCGTTCGGCGCTGGCGCTCCGCAACACCAGCGTCGTTTCGAGTGCCACCATCACAGCGGGCAATTCCGCGGCCGGATCCGCATGCGCCAGGCTACCGCCCACGGTTCCGCGGTTCCGAATCTGCGGATGCGCGATGAACGGCATCGTTTCGGCGAGCAGCGGCGCGCGCTCGGCGACCAACGAGCTGGCTTCCAGGACGCAGTGCCGCGTCATCGCGCCCAGCTGCAGCCCGCCATCCTCCGTTCCCCTGTCCCGGGCAAGTGCCGCGATCCCGTTGAGATCGATCAGCGCGGCGGGAGTAGCCAGCCGGAAGTTCATAGCGGGAATCAGGCTTTGGCCGCCGGCCAGGGGCTTGGCGTCTTCGCGCTCGGCGAGCAACGCAAGCGCCTCGTCGAGGCTGGCGGGTCTGTAATAGGAAAAGGACGCTGGTTTCACGCCGGCGCTCCGCCGAGTTTGCTGTGGAGCTCCCGGTTGAGAGCCTCGAGCCCCTGGCGTGTCAGGAGCTTGCTCACCGAGTCGAGCAGTCGCTGGCCTATCGCCGCGATTCTGCCTCCGACCTGCAGGTCGGCGCTGTAGTGCATCACGGTACCAGCTCCGTCGGGAGCAAGCTCCACCCTGGCCGTGCCCCGCGTAAAGCCGGCGCGGCCCTTGCCCTCGATCTGCATGGCATAGCTTCGCGGGGGACTCGCCTCAGTGAGCGTAATCACCAGCTCGAACTCGGCCGCGGTGATCGGTCCGATGCCGATCCGCATCACACCTTCGTAGCGATCCGGAGCCGCACGCACGAGCTGCTTGGTGCCAGGCATCGCCTTCGCAAGAACCTCTGGGTCCATCAGCAGATCCCAGATCACCTCCGGGGTCCCCGGGAGCGGATACGTCCCCTCGACGATCATGCGGCTCCCCGCCCTCTCGCGGCTTCGAGCAGCTCGAAGAGCCGGTTGGGACTCAGTGGGATTTCGGTGATCTCGACGCCAGTGCCTGCCAGCGCGTCTTCGACCGCCTGCGCGAAGGCCGCCCCGGTCGGGATCGCGCCCGCCTCCCCCACGCCCTTGGTCCCCAGCGGGTTGAGCGGCGAGGGAGTCTCGATGTGAGCCATTTCGACGTTGGGTACGTCGAGCGCCGTCGGCAGCAGGTAGTCCATGAACGAGGCGTTCATGAGCTGGCCATTCGCATCGAAAATGAGCTGCTCATAGAAGGCGTTTCCGATGCCATGGGCCACGCCACCCTGTACTTGGGCCTCGACCACCATCGGATTGATGACGGTGCCGCAATCGTGCACCACGACGTAGCGCTTGATTTCGACAGTTGCGGTTTCGGCATCGACCTCGACGATCATGGCGTGAACACCGCTCGCCGCGTTACCACGGTCCGGACCGAAGTAAGCGGTCGCCTCGAGGCCTGGCTCGGTGCCGGGTGTCACGGCCCCGCGCAGCGGATTGGCTTTGCGCGCCAGGTCACCGAGCGCAATTCCCCGCTCGGGCGCGCTGCGATGCTGCACCCTGCCTGCTTCCAGGACAAGGTCCTCGGGCGGCGCACCCAGGAGAGGAGCGGCGAGGGCAAGGATCTTCTCGCGCACCTTGAGCGCGGCCGCATGGCACGCGCTGCCGGCTACCACCGCTCCGCGGCTCGCGAAGGTTCCGGTGCCCCAGCTGAACTCGCGAGTGTCTCCCGTGCTCACCTGCACGCAGCCCACCTCGACGCCCAGCACCTCTGCCACGATCTGCGCGAAGGTGGTGAAATGGCCCTGGCCTTGGGTTCCGACTCCAGTGGCAAGCCGAACCGTGCCGCTCGGCTCGACGGTGACCCGCGCCCCCTCGTACGGCCCGATGCCGGTCCCCTCTATATAGGACACGATGCCCAGTCCGACATATTTCCCTTCGCGCCGGTGCCTGGGCTGATCCTGCTTCACAAAGCCCTCGTACCCGATCAGCTCCACCGCCTTTTCCAGGGCGGCGGGGTAATTCCCGCTGTCGTACACCAGCGGCCGGAAATCCTGGAACAGGATCTCGTGATCGTACGGAAAGGCGTCCGGCTGGATGTAGTTTCTGCGGCGGATCTCCACGCGGTCGATCCCGAGCTCCCGCGCGGCAAAATCCAGCAGCCGCTCCATCACGAACACGCCGTGCTGGCGCCCGGCCCCACGCACCGGGGTGACGATGGGTTTGTTGGTGAAGACCGCCGTGAATTCGCTGTCGTAATTGGGGACCACATAGGGGCCGAGCAGCGTGCACTGGCTGTTGATCGGGACGGTGAGTCCGTAGGGATCGTAGGCGCCGGTATCGTGCAGGAACTTGTCGCGCACGCCGAGGATCTTGCCGTCCTTGGAGACCGCAAGCTCGGCGTCGTGGATCTGCGCCCGCTCTTGCGTCGTGGCGTAGAAATTCTCCCGGCGATCCTCGATCCACTTGACCGGGTGGCCGAGCCGCATCGCGGCCCAGGGGACCAGCACTTCCTCCGGGTAGAACATCATGATCTTGGGGCCGAAGCCGCCACCGATGAACGGCGCGATGACCCGCACCTGGGACTCGCGGAGCCCGAGCAAAGCGGCGAGCCCGTTGCGCATCGGGATCGGCGCCTGGGTCGTGTCCCAGACGGTCAACTCCTCGGCGCGCGCATCCCACTGGGCTACCACTCCGCGATTCTCGATCGCCGCGGCGGCGCCTCGGTCATAGTGAAAGCGCCGCGCGATGACGGCGTGTGCCCCGGCACGCGCGGCGGCGTAGTCGCCCTTGGTCTGGTGCACATGCGCGGCGAGGTTGCTGCTGAACTGTTCGTGCACCAGGGAGGC
>CAZYPO010000003.1:35455-101114 GCA_964649225.1 uncultured Gemmatimonas sp.
TCGCTGCGGAGAAAGGCCACGTGCAGCATGCCGGGCAGCTGCACGTCGTCCACAAAGAGCGCCCGCCCGGTGAGCAGACGCGCGTCCTCGAGCCGCAGGACGCGCTCGCCGAAGTAGCGACTCATTCCCGATTCCCGATTCCGGAGCCAGCGAATCGCTGTACCGCGGCCACGATGTTCGCGTAGCCCGTGCAGCGGCAGAGATTACCGGAGAG
Organism: uncultured Gemmatimonas sp.; assembly: GCA_964649225.1. Taxonomy (GTDB): domain Bacteria; phylum Gemmatimonadota; class Gemmatimonadetes; order Gemmatimonadales; family GWC2-71-9; genus JABFSM01. The sequence goes on from CAZYPO010000003.1 coordinate 35,670, forward strand.
CGCCTCCCGTATCTCGTGCTCGCTCGGATCGGGATGCTCGCGGAGGAACGGCAGCAGCGACATCAGGAAGCCCGGCGTGCAGAACCCGCACTGCAGCGCGTGCGCCTCATGGAAGGCTTGCTGCAGCGGGTGCAGTGTGCCGTCCACGCTGAGGCCCTCGACCGTGGTGACTTCGCGGCCATCGACCTGGACGGCAAACACCAGGCAGGAGCGGACGGCCGCGCCGTCCAGGAGCACCGTACAGGCTCCGCAGACGCCATGCTCGCAGCCCACATGGGTTCCCGTGAGCCCGATCTCATGGCGGAGAAAGTCGCTCAGCAGGAGGCGAGGCTCGACCGAGCGCTCGTGGTGCGTCCCGTTGACCGTGACACCGATGGTATGCTGCCCGTTCACGCGCAGTCCCCCGGAGTCTCGATGAGTGAGCGGAGCCGGCAGGGGCCGGCATCGGGAAGCGAGGTTAACGATACGCCCAGGGTGGGGCGGCGCAAGAGTGGAGGGTCCGCCCCCGGACCCGCATCCTACTGGCTGCTGGTTACAGCTTCCCTGTCCAGCTCCCCCCCAGCGCCTTGTACAACCGCACCGTCGCGACGAGGTACTGGCGTTCCTGCGCCACCAGCGAAAGCTGAGTGTTGTACAACGAGCGCTGCGAGTCGAGCACCTCGAGATAGCTCGATACTCCGTTCTGATATCGCTGCACCGCCAGCGCGTAGGCACGGGTGAGCGCCTGCACCTGGGTCTGCTGCGCCGAGAGCTGATCACGCCCCAGCCGGAGACCGATCAGCGCATCGTCGGCTTCTGCAAAAGCGCTCAGCACAGTCTGTTCATAGCGGGCCCGGGCCTGATCGGCGCGCGCCCGGGCAGCGCGCTGCTGGTCGAGGAGTTTGCCGCCCGTGAACAGTGGCACCGAAATCCCAACCTGCGCGGTGTAGACCTCGTTGCTGTCGCCGAATAGCCCGCGAAATGTCTGGTTCTGCCGGCCGTACTGCCCCACGATCATCACCTTGGGCAACCGGTTTCCCATCGCGAGCCCGATCCGGGCGGTGGCCGCCTGAAAATCCCGCTCCGCGCGCTTCACGTCGGGGCGCCGCAGCAGCAGCTCCGCCGGAATGGAGTCGGGCACGGCCACCGCGCGAACCACCGCCTCGAGCGGCGCCCCTCGCGCAATCGGCCCAGGGGCCTGGCCCAGCAGCAGCGCCAGCTGGTGTTCCCGCTCCGAGCGCTGCCGGGCAAAGTCCGCCACCCGTGCCGCGGGCGCCGCCGCTTCGGCCTCGAATTGCCGGACGTCGAGCTCCGAGATCACCCCTTCGGCAAAGCGCCGCCGTGCCAGGGCCAGCGTGGCTCGGCGCGACTCCAGGGTCTGCTCCGAGATGGCCAGTGCCTGGTCCAGCTCGCGCAGCTGGAGATAGGCGGTCACCACGTCGCTCACCAGCGTCACCACCGCCGCGCGCTCGTCCTCTTCCCTGCCCCGCAGATCCAGCGAGGCCGCCTCCGTCTGCCGCCGCAGCCTGCCCCAGAAGTCGAGCTCCCAAGCGAGATCCGCGGTCACCCTGATCACGTTGAAAGTCTGAACCGGGAAGTCCCCGAAGGCGCTCTGACTCTCGGCGGCTACGCCGTTCGCGCTGAGTTGCGGGAAAAGATCCCCGCGCGCGACGCCCCGCAGGGCGCGGTACTCCCGCACCCGCGCCACCGCTATGCGGACATCACGATTGTTGGCGACCGCGATCTGCACCAGCCGCACCACCTGCGAGTCCCTCAGCACCTCGAGCCAGGGCTGATCGCTGGCGGGATCGAGAGCCAGCGGGCGCGGCGGAGCCAGCATCCTCGCACCGGTGTCCTCCCGTTCGCGCACCTGCGTCAACGAGTCGAGAAAGCTCCGCGCTGCTGGTGCGGAAAGACTGTCCGGAGCGCGCACCGCCTGCATCGGAGGAGCCGCCACACGGGTGGAGGGGCCCACGGCGCAGCCTGCGGCGGCCAGCAGGGCGAAAAACCCGATGTTTCTGCTGCCCATGCTCACTTCGCCTCGGGTGAGGCCGGAACCGGAGCCGGCGCCGTGCGGCCGCGGCGCAAGCGCGCCCGATCGGCCAATCCGTGAATCACCGTGAAGAACAGCGGGATAAAGAAGATCCCCACCAGGGTGGCCACCAGCATTCCGGCGAATACGCCGGTCCCGATCGAATGCCGGCTGGTCGCGCCCGCGCCGCTCGCGATCACCAGGGGCGAGACGCCGAAGATGAAGGCGAAAGAAGTCATCAGGATCGGCCGCAACCGCTGCCGCGCGGCTTCCACCGCCGCCTCCCGGACCGAGCGTCCCTCCGCATGCAGCTTGGAAGCAAACTCCACGATCAGGATTGCGTTCTTGGCCGCCAACCCGATCACCGCGATCATGCCGACCTGGAAATAGACGTCACTGTCCATCCCGCGGAGCCATGCCCCGAGCAGCGCGCCGAAGATTCCGAAGGGCACCCCGAGCAGCACGGCAAAGGGAATCGCCCAGCTCTCGTACTGTGCCGCCAGGACCAGGAACACCAGGATCAGGCCGAGCCCGATCACCAGGTTGCTGCCACCGGAGGAAATCCGCTCCTGGTAGGATTGCCCACTGTACGCATACCCGATCCCCTGCGCGGCGTACTTTTCCGCGACCAGCCGTTCCACCGCGGCCAGCATCTGGCCGGAGCTCTTGCCCCGCTTCGGCTGCCCGGTCACCAGCGCCGAGGGAAAGCCGTTAAAGCGGCTGATGATACTGGGCCGGCCCCGCATCTCAGCGCTCACCAGCGCGGCGAGTGGCAGCATGTTCCCATGTGAGCTGCGCACATAGAAGCGGCCGATGTCTTCGGGCTTCTGGCGAAACTGGCTCTCCGCTTCGGCCTGTACCCGGTAGGTCCGGCCGTACAAATTGAAGTCGTTGATGTAGAGGGTGGAGAGCATCGCTTGCAGGGTGGAGAATATCTGCCCCGTGCTGACGCCGCGCGCCTGCGCCGCTTCCTTGTCCACCTTTACGTACAGTTGGGGCACGTTCGCCTGGATCAGCGAAGCAGCGCCCTGCACCTCGGGCAGTTGATTCACGTCCCGCGCGAAGCTCTGCACCGTGGCCGCGAATTCGGAGTAATCCTGGCCCGCCTTGGCTTGGAGGTTCATCTCCAGGCCGCTGGTGCGGCCGAGCCCGGGGATTTCCGGGAAGTTGAAGGCGAAAGCGAACGCCTCCTTGATGCCCATCAGCCCGAAGAAGGTTCGCCCGATGATGGCGTCGAGGCTTTGGCTCTTCTTTTTCCGTTGCTCCCACGGCTTGAGCCGTACGAACGCCGTGGCGCTGTTGGTCTGGTTCGAGAAGGTGAGCAAGTCCAGCCCGACCATCGTCACTACGCTGCGGACCGAGGAATCCGCCAGCACCATGTGCTCGATCTTGCTTACCACTTCCTCGGTCCGCTGCCGCGACGCCGCGTCGGGGAGCTGCATCCCGATCACGAAAAACCCCTTGTCTTCGGAGGGAATGAACGCGCTCTGCACTCGCCGCCCCAGCACGAAGGTCAGCGCCCCCATCACCAGAAACGCCGCCATGCCGGCACGCGGGTGCCCCACGATCTTGCCGGCGGCTCCGACGTAGCGCCCCCGCACCCGCTCGAACCCCCGGTTGAAGGCCCGGAAGAACCGGCTGGTGGTTTCGGCGGGTGAGTGCTTGAGCAGTGTCGCGCACAGGGCCGGCGTGAGCGTGAGCGCCACCAGCCCCGAGATCACCACCGCGATCACGATGGTGAGCGCGAATTCCTTGTACATCGCCCCGGTGATCCCGCTCACGAACGCCACCGGCACGAAGACAGCGCAGAGCGAGAGCACGATCGCGACCAGCGCCCCCGCCACTTGACGAATGGCCTTGTCGGCGGCGAGCCGGGGCGGCAGGTGCTCCTCCTCCATGATCCGCTCGACGTTCTCGATGACCACGATGGCGTCGTCCACCACGATCCCGATCGCGAGCACCAGCCCGAAAAGGGTCAGGGTGTTGATGGTAAAACCCAGAATCTGCATCCCGAGGAAGGAGCCGATGATGCTCACCGGCACCGCCAGTACCGGAATGAGCGTGGCCCGCCAGCTCTCCAGGAAGAGGAACACCACCAGCGACACCAGGATCATCGCCTCGACCAGAGTCTTCACGACCTCTTCCATCGACGCGGTGATGAAAGGGGTGGTGTCGAAAGGGACGTCGTAGCGCACGCCTACGGGGAACGCCTTGGAGAGCTCCTCGATCCGTTGGAGCACCGCGTTGCGCGCCGCGAGCTGGTTGGCGCCCGGCCGGGCATAGATCAGGAAAAAGGCCGTCGGCTGCCCGTTGAGCCGACCCGCCACGTCGTAGTTCACGGAGCCCAGGTGGACCCGCGCCAGATCGCGCACCCGCACCAGCGATCCGTCGGGCCGCGCCCGTACGATGATGTCGCCGAACTCCTCCGGGGTGGTGAGCCGCCCGCTGGTGGTCACCGGCAGGGTGAGCTGGGTACCCGCCGGCGCAGGCTCACGTCCCAGGCGTCCCGCAGGGTTGGTGACGTTCTGCGCTCGAACCTCGCGAGCCACGTCGTCCACCGTGATGCCGAGCTGCGCCATCTTGTCCGGATCGAGGCTCAACAGCATCGAGAAGTCCGCCCCGCCGAAGGCCTGGGCATTCCCGACACCGGGCAGCCGCTTCATTTCATCTTCGATGTACAACTTGGCATAGTTGCTCAAGTATGCCGCGTCGTAGCGCGGGTCGTCCGAGACCAGGGACACCACCATCAGGATGTTGGTGTTGGTCTTCTGGATGACGATCCCGTTCCGGCGGACTTCTTCGGGAAGCTGAGGCTCGGCGAGCTTGACCGCGTTCTGCACCTCGACGGCCGCGAGATCCTGGTCGCGGGAGATATCGAAGTACACCGACAACGACATCACGCCACTGCTCGAATTGGCCGACTGGTAGTACAGCAGCCCGTCGAGCCCGGACAACTGTTGCTCGATCGGCGCCGCCACCGCCTGCGCGACGTCTTCGGCGCTGGCGCCGGGATAGACTGCGGTGATTTGGACCGCGGGCGGGGTGATCTGGGGAAACCGGTTGACCGGCAGCCGGAGCAGCGCGAACGCGCCCAGCAGCGTGATGACGATGGAGACGACGCCGGCGAGAACCGGACGCCGGATGAAGAAGTAGCGGACCGGAGGCGGGGGCGTCTCGCTCAAGGCCTGGATCCCCCGGCCGGCGCAGCGGCCGTGCGGGTGCTGTCCGCCAGCGGGACCGGCCGCACCTTGATGCCCGGCCGCACCTTCTGCACCCCATCCACCACGATCCGGTCGCCGGGACTCAGGCCTCGCTCGATCACCCAGTCCGAGCCGATCCATGCCGTCGCGGTCACGTCGTGCACGCGGATGGTGTCTCCCGCCGCGACCACGAAGACGCTCTGCCGGCCCAACTGCTGCAGCACCGCCCGCTGCGGCACCACGATCGCGCTGTCGCGGGTTAGGCCAAGCAAACGCACCCGCACGAACTGACCCGGCAACAGGAGCTTGTCCGGGTTAGGAAGCTCGGCGCGGAATTGCTGGGTGCCCGTGGCGGGATCGAGCACCGGATCGACAAAACTGATCCGCCCCGATAGCGGAGCGGTTGAGCCGTCGGGAAGCACCACCTGCACTTTGAGTCCACCCCCGGGCTGGATCAGCTTGCTGGTCCGGGGATCGCGGCGCCAGGCCAGCAGTTGCTGCCCCGCGGGCCGGAAGCTGACGTAGATCGGATCGAGCACGTCGATGGTGGTGAGCACGTCTTCCGACCCGCGAATGCGGGCCCCGACTTCGAGCTGCGCCCGACCGACCCGGCCGCTGAGCTCGGCCCGCACGGCGGTGTCGTCGAGGTTTTTCTTGGCGCGGTCCACCACGCCGCGCGCGGCTTCCACCCCGGATTGCGCCTGCTTGGCCTGCGCGACCGCATTGTCGTATTCCTGCCTGGAGATCGCGTTGTCCCGCAGCAGCGCGCTCATCCGCGCCAGGTTCTGCTCCATGTTGGCCTGCCGCGCCTCCGCTTCGGCCAGCCGGGCCCGGGCCGCGCGCCAGTCGGCATCGTAGGAGGTGGGGTCGATGCGATAGAGTTCCTGGCCGATGCGGACCGCCTGGCCTTCGGCAAACGGGCGCGCCACGATCACGCCGCCGACCTGGGCGCGAACCTCCACGCTCTTGCTGGCTTCGACGTTCCCGACGAACTCGAAGACCTCCTCGACAGTGCGCGGAACGATCTGGAGCACCGCCACCTCGGGAGGTGGCGGGGCTTGGGGAGCGGGCTTCCGGCAGGCCGTGGCCAAACTACCGCCCCAGCCGGTGAGGACCGCCACTGCGATCCGGAGCGTCACTCTGGGTGTCGTGGGCATCAACTTCTCCAGCTTCGAACCGCGGGTTCTTGGGTCTCTCCCATCTCTTTTAGCGCCGCTCGACCGTAGCAGCGGCACGCTCGCAGGAATTCCTCCGACATCGGCGTGTCCCGGAGCGCGCGGGCAAGGACCAGGCCGCCCAGCATGAGCGCGAGCGAGCCAAGCACTGCGCTCCGTGGGGCGCGCTCCCCCTCGGCGTGACACCCCTTCTGCAGCCACTCGGTGAACGCCGCGAGCTCCGCGGCCAGCGCGTGCTTCCCCATCCCCTCGAGCGCAATCTCGGCGGCCACCGCCGGCAGCGGACACCCCCCCGAGGGTTCATCCCGGTGGCGCGCCGAGAGGTAGCGCTCCAGCATCCCCTCGAGGAGCACCGGCCAGGCTTCGTCGTGCGGGCGCCCCAGCAGCTTGCCCCGCCATTCTCCCAGGCAGCGGTGCAGCGAGGCCTCGATCAGTGCTTCCTTGGAATCGAAATGCGCGTAGAACCCGCCGACCGTGAGCCCGGCCGCTTGCATCACATCGGCGACGTTGGTGCCCGCGATGCCGCGCACCCGCAGCAGGCGGGAGGCGGAGGCGAGGATCGCTTCGCGCGTCCGCGCCTTCTGATCGGACTTCTTGGGGGGGCGATGGCTCGGCCGGGCTGACATGATGGCGATAATATTACCACCATAATATCATCACGCAACCCCGGAAGGTCGCGGTCTCCCGAGCCTACTCTCGGCGCAGCACCGCGATGGGATCGGCCCGCGTGGCGCGCTTGGCGGGGATGTAACACGCCACCACGGCCACCGCGGTCAGGATTCCTCCAACGCTCAGGAAGGTGGCCGGGTCCATCGGGCTCACTTCGAAGAGCAGTGTGCGCAGGAACCGGGTGAGCCAGAGAGCGCCGCCGAGGCCGAGACCCAGGCCCAGCAACGCGAGCGCGAGCCCCTGCCACATCACCAGTCGCAGCACGTCCCGGGGCGCCGCGCCCAGTGCCAGCCGGACTCCGAATTCACGGAGTCGGCCATTGACGCTGAGCGTCATCACGCCGTAGATGCCGATCACCGCCAGCAACAGCGCGAGACCCGCGAACCCCGTGAGCAGCAGGTTGGTGAGCCGGGCGAGACTGAGGGACTCGGCCATCGCTCCTTCCATGGTATGCACTTCGGAAACGGGCAGCGTGGGGTCCAGCTCGGTCACCCGCCGGCGGAGCCCCGCCACCAGCACGTCGGAAGCGCCTCCGGCGCGCATCACGATGTAGATGGACCAGCTGGGGTTCTGGGAGAACGGCCGGTACATCTCGAAGTTGGGCCGCTCGCGCAGGCTCGAATGCTTGACGTTCGGCGCCACGCCCACGATGGTGAGCCATGGCGAGCCGCTGTCGGTGCTGATGCGGATGCGCTTGCCGATGGGGTCGCCGCCGGGCCAGTACTGCCGGGCCACCGTCTCGTCCACCACGACGACGGGAGGCGAGCCGGCGGCGTCGCTCGGGAGGATGCCGCGGCCCCTGAGAATCGGCGTGCCGATGGCGTCGAAGTAGCCGGCGGAGACAACCCGGGCGTTGATGACCGGGATGGCCTCGCCGGGCTTCGGAGTCTGTCCCTCGATGTACAGGTTCTGCTGAGGATTGCCCCGGCTGAACGGCACCCGATTCGCCAGCCCCACCTGGTGCACCCCGGGGAGGGATCGCACCGACTCGAGCAGGCGGGCCTGGAACACCCGGACCACTGTGTCACTCGCGTACTTGGGCCACGGCAACTGGACGCGCGCGGTCAGCACGTTGTCGGGCCGGAATCCGGGGTCCACCTCCAGCGTGCGTCGGAAACTTCGCAGCAAGAGCCCGGCTCCGATAAGGAGGATCAGCGACAAGGCGAATTGCGCGACCACGAATCCGTGGCTCAGCCGGCGCGCGCCTCCTGAGGTGCCGCCGCGGACCCCCTCCCGGAGGCCGTCGAGGGGATCCACGCGCGAGGCGCGGACGGCGGGCGCCACTCCGAAGAGGAGACCCGCGGTGAGGGTGACGCCGAGCGTGAAGAACAGCGCCGCGGGATCAAGCTGGACTTCCGCGAGCCGGGGAACCGGTCCGACCTCGAGGCCCCGGATGACGCGGATGCCGAGGGCCGCGAGCAGCAAACCTGCGCCGCCGCCCAGCACCGCGAGCACCAGGCTCTCCGTGATGAGTTGTGCTGCGAGTCGTCCGGTGCTGGCGCCGAGACAGCAGCGGAGGGCCATCTCCCTGCTGCGGGCAAGAGCCCGCGCCAGGAGCAGATTGCCGATGTTGGCCGAAGCGATGAGCAGCACGAACCCCACCGCGCCCAGCAGCACTAGGAGCGGCGTGCGGGCGTCTCCCACCAGGCTCGCCAGCACCGGTTGCACCACCGCCCTCGCCCCACCGGCTTTGGCGTCGGGAAAGCGCGACGGCCGGTTCACCATGAACTCGTCGCTCATGGCGACCACCTCCCGATGCGCGTCCTCCACCGTCTGGCCGGGCTTGAGACGTGCCACCGTGGAGAGGTACCAGTTGTTCACGCCCTCCGGGTCGAGCACCAGCGGCAGCCACAGCTCGGCGTGCTCCGGGAAATCGAAGCCCGGGGGCATGATGCCAACGACCACGGTCGGTTGGCCGCCCACCAGGATGGACTTGCCGACGAGATCCCGATCGCCTCCGAAACGGCGCCGCCAGAGCGCATGGCTCACCACTGCCACGTTGTTCTTGCCCTGGGTTCCGTCCTCCGGCAGGAAGGCCCGCCCCGCCACCGGAACCTGCCTCATCACCCGAAAGAAGTCGGTGGACACCCCCGACGCAGGGGCCCGCTCCGGCTCTCCGTCTCCGGAGAGGCTGACGCCGCCGACGGTATACGCCGCGACCGATTCGAACACCCGGCTCCGTTGCTGGAAGAAGACGAACATCGCGTCGGGGTAGTTCACCACCGGCAGCCGCTTTTCCGGCGCGGTGCCCCAGAAAGTCACCAGCTTGTCCGACTCGGGATACGGCAGCGGCCTGAGCAGGACGCCGTTGACGGTGCTGAAGATGGCGGTGTTGGCGCCGATGCCGAGCCCGAGGGTGAGCACGGCCACGGCGGTAAACGCTGGCCGGGTTCTGAGCATGCGGAGTCCGAAACGGAGATCCTGGGCGAACTGGCTCCCCCAGCGTCCCCTGCGGGACTCGCCTGGAGCGATCGCCGGGGGAGCCGCGGGACGTTCGAGCCCGGCGAGGGCCTGCACCAGGTCCGCGCCCTCGCCGATTTCCTCCAGCGCGGCCCGGAAGGCCTCATCCTCCGCAACGCCCCGCGCACGCAGCTCGCGGAAACGGTCTTCCAGGTGCAGAGAAAGCTCCTCGACGATCTCGGCTTCACGGAGCGGCGCGAGGTGCAGTTCCGCCAGCCGCTGGTGGATCTCTTCGCCCCACTCAGGCATGCTGCACCCCCGCGATCCGGTTGATGGCCTCGGCGAAGGCGCTCCAGCCGCGGCGCTGGGCGGCCAGGATCTTCCGGCCCGCCGGTGTAAGGCGGTAGTAGCGGCGGCGGCGCTGGCCCGCCTTCTCGACCCAGCGCCCGTCGATCCAGCCGCGCTTCTCCAGCCGGTACAGCAGCGGATACAGCGAAGCGACGTGGAAGCGCAGCACGCCGCGCGAACGGAGCTCGATCAGCTTATTGAGCTCGTAGCCGTGCCGGGCCTCGTGCTCCAGGAGCGAGAGGATCAGCAGCTCGGCGCTGCCCTTTTTCCATTCCCGGTCGGTCATGATGGTGGCTACCATATGTGGTGTCGCAATATATGTAGGCAACAGTTCTTCCCAGGTCAAGCCGGGCGGGGAGCGGAGAATGCACCGGGGGAGCAACGGCGCCTGCGGTGGGAACCAATGGCTAGGGAGGGAATCGAACCCCCGACACGCGGATTTTCAGTCCGCTGCTCTACCAACTGAGCTACCTAGCCGGAGGGCGAGGAATATATAGATATCCCCCGCCCCCCGTCCAACTGTCTGGGCTACGGAATCTTGGGCCTCTTGAAGAGGCCCTTCGGTTGGCCGGCAGCGGGCAGCGCGAGGCCCGCAAGGGCGGCCACGAGAGTGAGACGACGCATGAAATGAGGCTCAATGATGCGAGTGGTCTTCGAATATACTGTTCCGCCGTATATTCCTCCTCCATGCGCCACCCCCGGTTCCCCAATCTGAGCGTCCTCGAGCACCCGCTGATCCAGCACAAGCTGGCGATTCTCCGCGACAAATCCACCTCCGTCAAGGATTTCAAGCAGCTGGTCAACGAGATCGCGATGCTGATGACCTACGAGGTCACCCGCGACCTGGCCACCGAGGCGATCGATATCGATACTCCGCTGGAGCGCACCACGGCTCGCCGCGTGGCGGGGAAAAAACTCAGCTTGATCCCCATCCTACGTGCCGGCCTGGGCATGGTGGAGGGAATCACCCAGCTCATCCCCTCCGCGCGGGTCGGACACATCGGATTGTACCGCGACCACGAAACCCTCCAGCCGGTGAGCTACTACTTCAAGGTGCCCGCCGCCGAGACCGACCGGGATTTTTTCGTGCTCGATCCGATGCTCGCCACCGGAGGTTCGGCGGTCGCCGCGGTCGGCAAGCTCCGCGCATCCGGGGCCACGAGGATCCGCTTCCTCTGCTTGGTCGCTGCACCGGAAGGCGTGCAGGCAATGCTGGACGCCCATCCGACTGTCCCCGTGTTTGCCGCTGCGCTCGACCGGGAGCTCAACCAGGTAGGGTACATTCTGCCGGGCCTGGGTGACGCCGGTGACCGCATTTTTGGAACCAGGTGACCAATGAGCGGAGCCAAGCTCACCTTCTGGGGCGCGGCCGGCCAAGTGACCGGCTCCATGCATCTGCTCGAAGCCGCCGGGGCGCGGATTCTGCTCGACGCCGGAATGTTCCAGGGCAGGCGCGCGGAGGCGGCGGTGCTCAATGCCAATCTTCCGTTCGACCCCCGCCGCATCGACGCGATCGTGGTGAGCCACGCCCACATCGACCACATCGGACGCTTACCGCTCCTGGTTCGCCACGGGTATCACGGCCCCATTTACGCGACCCCGGCCACCCGCGACCTCTGCGCCGTGATGCTCCCCGATGCCGCCCACATCCAGGAGAGTGACGCGGCATTCCTTTCCCGTCACGGCAAGCAGAGTCCCGCGAGCGAGCCGCTGTACACCATGGCCGACGCGCTCGCGGTGCAGGACTTGATGATCGGCCTGCCCTACCATCGTATCCACTACATCCGGAAGAATCTGGCCTTCGAATACACCGAGGCAGGCCATATCCTCGGCTCGGCGAGTGTGGACCTCCGCCTGAGCGAAGGGGGTAACCAGCGCATCGTGTTTTCAGGCGACATTGGCCGCTCGGGACTCCCGATCATCCGCGATCCCGAGCCCCCCACTGGTCCGATCGACACCCTGATCGTCGAATCCACCTATGGCAACCGCGATCACGAGTCCACCGCGACCAGCGCCGACCGTCTGACCGAGATCGTGCGACGGGTCGCGGGCCACGGCGGCAAGATTCTCATCCCCTCTTTCGCCCTGGGACGCGTGCAGGAGCTGGTCTACGCGCTGCATCAGCTCACCAAGGCGGGGAGAATCCCCGCCCTCAAGATCTACGTGGACAGCCCGCTCGCGGTCGACGCTACCGCGGTGTTCCGGATGCACCCCGAGGTGTTCGACCGCCGGGAACAATTGCTGATGAATTCTGACAAGGTCTTCGACTTCCCCATGCTCGAGTACGTCAAGTCGGTGGAGGACTCAAAGCGCCTCAACACCCTCCACGGCCCCGGCATCATCATCGCCGCCTCCGGCATGGCCGAGTCCGGCCGGATCCTCCATCATCTGGCCAATCACATCGGAGATTCGCGCAACTGCGTCTTATTCGTGGGCTTCCAGGCCGAGCACACCCTCGGCCGCCGGATCCAGGAAGGCTCACTGCAGGTGAAGATCCTCGGGGAGCAGCATGACGTGCGCGCCGAGGTCGAGTCCATCAGCGGGTATTCCGCCCATGCGGACCGCACCGAGCTGCGTGCCTGGGTGAAGGCGCTGGGTGGTCCGGTCAAGCGCGCTTTCGTCGTGCACGGCGAGGCCGCTCCCGCCGCGGCGATGGCCGAAATCCTCAAGGAAGAGGGGGTGCGCGAGATCGTGGTGCCACAGCTCGGAGAATCGTTCGATCTGTGAGGCGGGCGCTGCGCTGGACGCTCCGTTTGCTCGGCTCGGCCCTGATCCTCTACGGCTTGCTTTTTGGCTGGGTCTGGCGAGTCAGCCGGCGGGATGAGCGGCATGCCGCGGACGCCATCGTCGTCCTGGGGGCGGCGCAGTACAATGGTCGCCCCTCGCCGGTGCTCAAAGCTCGCCTGGATCACGCGGTCGAGCTGTACCGCGCCGGGCTCGCGCCTGCGGTCGTGGTCACCGGCGGAATCGGAACCGGTGACCGGATGAGCGAGGCCACCGTCGGTCACCGCTACCTTCGCGCCCTGGCCGTCCCCGATTCCGCGATCATCGTCCGGCCCGATGGCCGGACGACCGACGAATCCATGCGCTCCGTTGCGGAGTGGATGCACGAGCGCGAGCTCGACCGGGCCATATTGGTCAGCGACCCGTTTCACATGGCCCGGCTGCGGATGGAGGCCCGCCGGGCCGATATTCAGGCGTTCACTTCCCCCACCCGCAGCAGCCCCATCGTGCCGGGCAGCCGGACCGAGGTGGGCTATCTTGCCCTGGAGGCGCTGAAACTCCCCGTGACCGCTCTGCAGGCGCTGCTCAATCGCCATCCCGCCGCTCCCTGAGCCCTCGAAACCGACAGCATCCGAAAGTCCAGACCATGACCCTCATCCAGTCGGAACGGCGGTATTCAGGCCGAGTGGTCAATCTCGATCACGACACGGTCCGCTTTCCTGACGGCTCGCAGGGAGTGCTGGAGATGATTCGGCACCCGGGCGCGGCCGCTGTGGTGCCCTTCCTCGACGATCCGGCCGATCCCGACCCTCGCGTCCTGCTACTCCACCAGTTTCGCCACGCCGCGGACGACTGGCTTTGGGAGATTCCGGCCGGGACCCTGTCCCACGGCGAGGCCCCGGAGACCTGCGCCTGCCGGGAGCTGGCCGAAGAAGCGGGCATGGAAGCCGGAAAGTTGGTCCGGCTCTCCAGCATCTTTACGACGCCCGGCTTCACCGACGAGCGGATTCATCTCTTTCTGGCCACCGATCTCAGACCCGTGGCCCTCTCTCAGGAAGACGACGAGTTCATCACGGTCCACGAGAAACGCTGGAGCGCGGTGGGCCGGATGATCCGGACGGGAAAGATCCGGGACGGGAAGAGTTTGTGTGCGCTAATGTATGTGAACTGCTTTATTCGGGAGTAGACTAGAATTCTCCATGCCGAAGACCCCTTTTGAGGCCTTCTCCAAACAGATCAAGGCCGGCAATGTTCCGCCAGCGATCTATCTCTACGGAGAGGAAGACGTCCTCAAGGACGAAGCGGTGCGGGCGATCCTCGACCGGGTCGTGGATCCTGGTTTGCGCGACTTCAATTACGATCAGCGCAGCGCGAGCCAGCTCGACCCCGAAGCGGTCGAAACGCTCTGTAACACGCTTCCCATGATGGCAGACCGCAGGCTCGTTGTGATTCGCGAGATTGAGGCTTGGCAGAAGCGCGCAAAAGCCAAGGCGGCGGTGCTGCACTACCTCGAGCAGCCCGCCGCCGAAACGGTGCTCGTCCTGGTGCAGGGTGCGCCCCGGAAAGACGCTGACCGCGGCGAAGCGGACCCCGACTTGCTGCGACTGACCTGCACCGTCGAAGTGGACCGGTATGGGTCCAAGCTGGCCGAAAAGTGGGTTCTCAAGCGGGCCGAGGAGCGCGGCATCCACTTGGCGCCCGAAGCCGCCGCTCATCTGATCAAAGCGGTTGGCGGCAATCTGGGGGCCGCGCGCAGCGAGCTCGACAAGCTGGCCGGTCTGGGCGGCGCCGACCTGGTCACCCTGGAACAAGTGACCGCGAGTCTGGGGATTCGTCACGGCGAGACCCCATCGGACTGGTGCGACGCGGTCATCGAGGATCAGAGCGGCCGCGCCGCGAGCATCTTGCCGCACTTGCTGTCGCAAACCGGCGTTTCCGGCGTCGGTTTGCTCGCGCAGCTCGGTACCCAGTTCATTGGCCTGGGATTGGCGCGGGCCTTTTACGATCGCGGGTCGCACGGTGGGAGTCTCGAGCGGGCGGTGCGCGACGCCTTGATCCGCGTGCGGCCTCCGGTGCGGCTTGATTACCGTGCCAGCGCGGAGCGCTGGAGCAGGCTGGCAGAGGAGTGGCCGGCCGCAAGGATCGACGCTGCCATCGTGGCCGCACGTCGAGCCGACCAGCGGCTCAAGACCACCACGCTCGCAGACGAGCGAGGCGTCCTCGTGGACTTGATCATGACTATCGCACCGTTCGCCGGAGTGCCAGCGTGAACGCCGCCTCTGCACGAACAACGCGCCGGCAGCTTGCCCGGCTGCTCATCCTTGGCTTGGCGGTCACCCCCTCGCTTCACCTGGCCGCCCAAAGCGATCCCCGCCTCGTCACCGCGGTTCGGCTGGCGCAGGATGGTCTGTCCGACTCCGCGCGGGCGGTAGCCGGCAGAATCCTCGCGGCGCTGCAGCCGACCGACTCGCTCTACCCGGAAGCCCTCTACACCGTGGGTCTGCTCGCCGCCACGGAACGCAACCGAAGGCTCGAATTGCGGCGCGTGGTGGTGGATTACGCCCAGTCCGCCTGGGCGGACGACGCCCTGCTACAGCTCGCCCAGCTCGACTACGCCGCGGGCAATCCCGCCGCCACGGTCCGTCAGGCCGATCAGCTGCTGCGGGACTACCCCGGCAGTTCGGTCACTGCGACCGCGGCCTTCTGGGGAGCGCGCGCAGCCGGCGATCGCCGCGAGGCCGAAACCTCTTGCCGACTAGCGGATGCCGGCCTGGCCGCCGTGGGCGGAGACGTCGAGCTCAGGAACCAGCTCGACTTCCAGAAGCAGCGCTGTCAGAGTCTCGCCGCGATGGCGGCGGACAGCGTGCGCCGGGCAGCGGCGGATGCTATCGCGAAAGCCCAGGCGGATTCCGCGGCGCGGGCGCGCGGCGCGCGGACCCCGGGAAGAGCTTCGCCAACCGCCCCCCGGCGCGGCGGGTCCGGTTTCTACGTTCAGATTTCCGCCGTGCTGACCCAGTCCGCGGTCGACGCCGAGCTGGCCCGCGCGAAGCGGGCGGGTTACCAGGCGCTCGTCGTGAAGGAAGGCGGCTACCTCAAGATCCGCGCCGGCGGCTTCCGTACCCGCCAGGAGGCGGAGACCGCCTTGGCGGGGCTCAAGGCGCGCCTGGGAGGACATCCGTTCCTCGTCCACGTCCCGTGACCGTCACCCTCGCCGAAAACACCCCGCTCCTGCTGCAGTATCGCGAAATCAAGTCGCGCCACCGAGATGCGATACTGTTTTTCCGGATGGGCGATTTCTACGAGATGTTTTTCGATGATGCCGAGCTGGCCTCGCGGGTGCTCAGCATCACCCTCACCTCCCGGGGCGACGGAGTGCCCCTCGCCGGCGTTCCGGTCAAGGCGGCAACGGACTACCTCAAGCAGCTGATTGGCCAGGGGTACCGGGTGGCCATCTGCGAGCAGGTGGAAGACCCCAAGCAAGCCAAGGGCCTGGTGCGCCGCGAAGTCGTGGAGACCGTGACCCCGGGCACCGTGCTCGAGGACGGTTGGGTGGCGGGGGGACGGAACAACTGGATCGTGGCGGTGGCGGACCCGGGGACGGCCGGGGGTGGTCCGTCCGACCGTCCGACCGTCCGACCGTCCGCCGGTTTGGCCGCCATCGACCTCAGCACGGGCGAATTCTTGCTGGAGCTCGTCCCGACCGGCGAGCTCGCCGAAGCTCTCGGCCGGCTCAAGCCGGCAGAGCTCGTCCTGCCCGCCGACACGGAGCTCGCCACCGAGCCGGAAATCATGCGCACCGCACGGGAGCGCTGGGAGTTCGATCCCGAGCTCGCGCGCGAAGAGTTGGGTCGGCGCTTCGGGCTCGCCTCGCTGGATGGATTGGGACTGGCCCCCGCCGATGCCGCCGCGATCGGAGCGGCCGGTGCCCTGCTCCGCTATCTCGGTGATCTCAAGCCGGGCGGCATTCCGCATCTGGCGCGTCCGGTGATTCGGCGCTCCGATCAGTTCCTCTGGGTCGACGAGATGACCAGCCGGAATCTCGAGCTCACCGAGCCGCTTCGCGCTGGAGCCAAGGGCATCACGTTGCTGGAGGCGATTGATCGCACGGTGACGCCCATGGGAGCGCGCTTGCTCAGAGCCTGGGTTGTGTCCCCGCTCCGGGACCCGATCGCGATAGCGCGGCGGCTCGATGCCGTGGAGGCCGCGGTGCGCGACCCGTCCCACCGTGCGGCCGCGCGCGAGGCGCTCGATGGGGTGCGCGATCTCGAGCGCCTCGCGGGCCGGGCCGCCGCGGGCCGCGCCACACCGCGGGAGCTCGGCGCGCTGCGGGATTCATTTCTGCGGCTCCCCAAGGTGCAGGAAGCGTTACGGGGTTTGGTTGGACAGTCCGACGCCCTGACACAGCTCCTCGGCGACCTCGACCTGCTCGACGACCTCGCCTCCGCGCTCTCCGCCGGCCTTACCGACCGTCCTCCCGCCCTGTTGGCCGACGGCGGTGTCATCCGCGCCGGTTACGATGCGGCGCTCGACGAGAGCCGCGCCCTGCGCGACGGCGGCAAGCAGTTCATCGCTTCAATTCAGCAGCGCGAGCGCGAGCGCACCGGGATCGCTTCGCTCAAGATCGGATACAACAAGGTGTTCGGCTACTATCTCGAAATCACCCATGCGCACGCCGCGAAAGTGCCGCCTGACTACGAGCGTCGGCAGACCCTCGCGACGGCCGAGCGCTTCGTGACGCCGGAGCTCCGCGAGTACGAAGCGAAGGTCCTGGGCGCCGAGGAGCGGATGGCGCAGCGCGAAGCCGAACTCTTCGCCGAGCTCCGGAGCCGGGTCGGCGCCGCCATCACCCGCGTCCAGCGGACCGCGCGGGTGCTCGCGCACCTCGACGTCTGGACCGGGCTGGCGGAAGCGGCGGTGGCTAATCGCTACGTCAGGCCGGTGGTGAGCGACGGCTTCGACATCGAGCTGACCGCCTCACGCCACGCGGTGCTCGAGCGGCTGATGCCCCGCGAGGCCTTCATGCCGAACGACGTGCGCTTTGACCTGGCGGCCCGAGTCCAGCTGGTCACCGGGCCCAACATGGCCGGCAAGAGCACCATCCTTCGCCAGATCGGGCTGTGCATCATCCTGGCCCAGCTCGGCAGCTTCGTACCGTGCGACGCGGCCAGCATCGGCGTGGTGGATCGGCTGTTCACGCGCGTCGGCGCCTCGGACAACCTTGCGCGCGGACAGTCTACTTTTATGGTGGAGATGAGCGAGACCAGCGCGATTCTCCACGGCGCCACCCAGCGCTCCTTGGTGCTGCTCGACGAGATCGGGCGAGGGACCTCGACCTATGACGGCGTGGCAATCGCGTGGGCGGTCACCGAGTTCCTGCACGATCGGGTCGGTTGCAAGACGATGTTCGCGACGCACTACCACGAGTTGATGCAGCTGCCCGAGCAGTTGCAGCACGCGCGCAATCTGAATGTCGCGGTGCGCGAGACGGGTGGGAGGGTCGTATTCCTTCACCGGCTGGAGCCGGGGGGAACCGATCGGAGCTACGGCATTCACGTCGCCCAGCTGGCGGGACTGCCCCGCGAGGTGGTAACGCGCGCCAATGCCGTGCTCAGGACGCTCGAAGGGGAACATCGCGTCGTGTCGGGGGCGCCGGGCGCCGAGCCGGACCCGGGCCAGCTGCCGCTTTTCGTCGAGAGCAGGGATCCCGCCCTCGAGGAGCTCCGCAGCCTCGACCTCAACACGATCACCCCGCTCGAAGCGCTCAATCGCCTGGCGGAGTTTCAGCGGCGTGCCAGCGGACGTGCCTGAACCGCAGTATTTTCTTGCCATGCGATGGGCTCGATCGCTGGAGGTCGGAATGCTGCTCGCCGGTCTCGCGGCCATCGGCTGCCGCCGGAAAACCGATACGACGCTGGCGCTGCCCGCCGACCCCGCTGCGAAGGTGGCGCGGAGCGAAGATCCGCCGGTTGCACTGGATCCGGAATCGCCAGTCGCTTACCCGGTCGCCGTGTATCAGCAGCGCATCAGCGGGACGGTGTTGCTGCGTCTCTTCGTGGACGAGACCGGTCGGATCGTTCCGGATTCCACCCGCATTCAGGAATCCAGCGGCTACCCCGCGCTCGATTCGGCAGCGCTGGCGGCGGCACCCCGACTGCATTACGCCCCCGCCCTCCGCAACGGGGTTGCCGTCGCGACTCTCTTCACCCAGCCGATCCGCTTCCGCCATCCCGATCGCGGGGGGACGACCCCATGAAGCCGCAACACCTCGAGCCCTACGAATCGGCCCTCGACACCATCGGGTGGACTCCGCTCATCCGGCTCGCGCGCGTTGGGGCCGGCCTGGAGAGTCCGGTCTTCGGCAAGGCCGAATACTCCAATCCCGGGGGCTCGGTGAAGGACCGTATCGGGCTGGCCATCATTGAAGATGCGGAGCGCTCCGGGACCCTTCGGCCGGGCGGCACTATCGTGGAAGGCACCAGCGGGAACACGGGGGTGGGGCTCGCGATGGCCGCAGCCCTCAAGGGATATCACTGCGTTTTCACCCTACCCGACAAGATGTCGCAGGAGAAAGTACGCCTGCTCCGGGCCTACGGCGCCGAAGTCGTGATCACTCCCACCGCGGTGCCGCCGGACCATCCCGAGAACTACATCATGAAAGCCAAGCAGATCGTGAAGGACACCCCGGGCGCCGTCCTCGCCAATCAGTTCTACAACCCGGTGAATCCCGAAGTCCATTATCGCACCACCGGACCGGAGCTCTGGGAGCAGACCCGGGGAAGGATCACCCACTTCGTCGCGGGAGCCGGCACCGGCGGGACGGTGAGCGGTGCAGGAAAATTTCTCAAGGAGAAAAACCCTCGCGTCCGGATCATTGCCGGCGACCCGGTCGGCTCCCTCTATACCGGATACCACCGCACCCGCGTGCTGGGCGAGGGCTTGCCATACAAAGTGGAGGGTATCGGGGGCGACAAGGTCCCCACGACGGTCTGGTGGGACGTGATCGATGAGTTCCGCCAGGTGTCCGACCGCGATTCGATGCAGATGGCGCGCCGGCTGGCGCGTGAGGAAGGCCTTCTGGTGGGCGGCTCGACCGGGCTCAACGTGGTGCTTGCGCTGCAGTTGGCCAAGGAGCTCAACGACCCGGCGGCCTGTATCGTCACCATTCTTTGCGACACCGGTGAGCGTTATCTGTCCAAGATCTTCGACGACGACTGGATGCAGGAAAACCAGTTGCTCGACGCTCCGCGCATCACCGTGGGACAGTTGCTGTCCCGCCGGACCAAAGGAGCTCCCGCCTTGGTGAGCGTGGCGCCCGCCGCTCCGGTGCGTCAGGCCCTCAATCTCATGGCGACGTGGAGCGTGAGCCAGATCCCGGTACTGGACAACGGTGACTGTGTTGGCGGCCTGATCGAGAGTAGCCTGATGACCCGGGCGCTGGCTCAGCCCGCCTTGCTGGACCGCCCCGTGCGCGAAGTGATGGAGGGGCCCTTCCCGGTGGTGGACGCCTCGTTCCCGAGCGACCGCCTGGCCCCAATGCTCACCCGAGAAAACCCCGCCACCCTGGTGCAGCAGGAGGGGAAGTTGATCGGCATTGTGAGCCGCTATGATCTGCTGCAGCAGCTGATTGGGACGCGATAATGAACGGGAATCGGGAACCCCGATGCGGATAACCGTTCTGACAGGCGGAACTTCCAGCGAGCGCGACGTCGCCATCGCCTCGGCTGCACAGATCGTCAGCGCGCTGAGGAGCCGGGGGCATACCGTGGCCGTGGTCGATACGGCGCGTGGCTTCATCCCGCAAGCGGAGGAATCCCGGCTGCTCTCCGGATCGGTGAGCAAGGAGCCGCCGGCGATCTCGGAGCTGATGGCCCTCGAGCGGGGTTTGCTGCTCTCCGGCCTCGCCAGCCTCCCTGTCATTCGCGACGCGGAAGTCCTTTTCCTCGCGCTTCACGGCGGCCGCGGGGAAGACGGCACCCTCCAGGCCGTGCTCGACGTGGTCGGGGTTCCTTACACCGGCAGTCGTTCGCTGGGCAGCAGCCTCGCCATGAACAAGGACATCGCCAAGCGGCTTTTCCGCGTGGCCGGGGTTCCCACCGCCGACTGGCTGATGGCGCCCGCCAGCGTCGAGGAGGCGGAGCGGAACCTCGGCTGGCCGATGGTGGTGAAGCCCTGCAAGGAAGGGTCGACCGTCGGACTCAGCGTCGTGAAGGAACCAGAGGGCTACAACGATGCCGTCACGCTGGCCGCGCGCTACGATTCGGAGGTCATGCTCGAAGCATTTGTCCCGGGACGCGAGTTGACGGTGGGTATCCTCAAGGGGCGTGCTCTGGCGGTCGGCGAAATCATCCCACGACACGAGATCTTCGACTACGAGTGCAAGTACACCCCCGGGATGGCACAGGAAATCTTCCCCGCCGACCTACCCCCCGCGATGGGCGCAGAATGCTGCAGGCTCGGCTTGCTCGCCCACCAAGCCTTGAAATTGGGCGGATACTCCCGCGTCGATTTTCGCTTGACACCGGCGGGAGAATTGTTCTGTTTAGAAGCGAACGCCCTGCCGGGAATGACTGCGACGAGCCTCCTCCCACAGTCCGCGGCGGCCGTCGGCATCTCCTTTGCAGAGCTGTGCGAGCAGGTGTGCCTCGCGAGCGGGAAAGCATGAGCAAGATCCGGCCGGAACCCACCCTCTCTCATGCCCGTCTGACCCCCTGGGTTGGCCGGATCATGCTGCTCAATGCGGTGGTCCTGGTCCTGCTCCAGACCGTGCTTACCGCTCCCTTTTTCACCGCTGCGCTTCGCTTTGCCCCGGATCGGGCGCTCAGCCGTCCCTGGACCTTCTTCTCCTATATGTTCGTCCACGGGGGGGTGCCCCACCTCGCGGGCAACCTGCTGCTGTTGTTCGTGTTCGGGCCCCCGGTCGAGCGACGGATGGGCGGCCGGGCCTTTCTGCTCTACTATCTCTACTGCGGCATTGGTGCCGCGGCCTTCACCCTCGGGCTCACCTCGTTGCTGGCGGTTCCACCGCTGATCGGAGCTTCCGGCGCCGTCCTTGGTACGGCCCTCGCCTTTGCCCTCGCCGAGCCCGAGGCCACCACCGCACTGCTTCCACTGCCGATTCGGGTGAGCGCACGCTCCCTCGTCGCCCTACTCGCCGGCGTCAACCTGGTACTCGCGCTCTGGTTCAATGATGGTGCCGCGCATCTCGGCTTCCTCGGCGGACTGGCCGCGGGCTACGTCTTCTTCCGGATCCAGGGCCTTGCCGGGCGCCGCCAGCGTGTGGAGCCCAAGAGCATTGCCCGGCGTCCCGTGATGGCACCCATCCCGGTCCGCCAAGGCGGGGCGGGCACCGAGGTACGTCCCGCGTTGGCGCGTCCCGAGCCGCGCGAGGAGTACCCCTCCGGAGAGGTCGATCGCGTGCTCGACAAGATCAGCGCCTTCGGGATCCAGAGCCTGACCGCGGATGAACGGCGATTCCTCGATGAAGTCTCCAAACGCAAGCGAAAGGACCTCCACTAGCAACGCGCGGCGCCGGCAAGGCTCTTGTTTCGCACGCGGCATTTCTTATCTTGTCCCGTGCTCATCAATCTCCTCCCCGATTTCCTCGACATTCTCTCACAATCTGATCCCGAAGCGGCCTATCACCGCTTTCTCGACGCGCATCGCCCGTTGCTCGCCGCCTACTGGAACAACTACGTCCTCGACCTGGAAAGCCCCCACGCGGCCGAGGTAATCGCCACGACCGTGCGTGCCGATCGGAGTGATTTGTTCGCGCTGCTGGATCAGGTCGATGTCGCCCGGATTGTCGAGGATGCGCTGCGCCGGGCGATGGAAATCCTCGAGGTGGACCGCCCCACCGATTGTCTGCTCATGGTGGGAATGGGTGCCGCGAATGCCGGAGAGCTCGTGGTGAACGGACGCGGCGTGGCCTTCATTTGCGTGGAGCACTTCACCAACCGCGTCAATCCGGAGACCTATGGCATGGGTCTCAGCCCGGAGCTGCTCCCGCTCTGGGTCGCGCACGAAATGGCCCACACGGTGCGATATACCTCGCCTTCGAGCGAGAGCGAGCTCCGGCGGCTGGTGGCGGAGGCCGGCGGGAATTACGACTACTGGACAACGGGCAGTCGGGCCACGCTGCGCGAGCACCTCCTCAACGAAGGGCTGGCCGTTCATGCCTCCCAGGCGGTCGCGCCCGGTATCGACTCGGCGGACTACTTTGGCTATCCCCGCCGCCAGTACCAGCGCATGCGTGAGCTCGAGGCGTTTCTCCGCCGGGCGGTGCACCATGACCTCGACCGCGCCGGCCTTGGCCTGCGGCTCAAGTATCTGTCGGGCGGAATGAGTCCCGCCTCGCGGCTCGGACTCGGCCGGGTCCTGCCCGAGCGCTGCGGTTATTACCTGGGGCACCGCATGGCAGAGCCGCTCGTTACGGCGCGGGGGATCGCCGCCGCGCTGCGCGCGCCGGTCAGTGAATTCCAGGCGCTCGAGGACGAAGCGCTTGGATTCAGGACCGCCTAGTTGGAAGGCCGGGACGGGAATCCCGACTTCCCGACCCTATATTCCGATATATGGAAACCACCGAACAAACGACCCCCGTCACCATCACCCTCAAGCCGGCCGGTCCTATCGTCATCGAGGGCCCGGTCACGATCCTGAATAACGCCGGCGATGTCGTGGAGCCGCCGCCCACCAAGATCCCCGGCCAGGTCAAACTCTGCGGCTGCGGGTTCAGCAAGAACAAGCCGTTTTGTGACGGGAGTCATAAGAAATAGCGAGCAGCGCGTCCCCTGCTCCCTACTTTCCAACACAGAACCGCTCGAACACCCTTCCCAGCACCTCGTCCGGGTGGACCAGGCCCACCAGCTCCTCGAGCGCCGCCACCGCTGCACCGATATGGTGGGCCGCAAGCACCGCATCTTTTCCCAGCTCGGGTCTGGCGGCGGCAAGCGCATCCGCAGAACGTGAAAGCGCAACCCGATGCCGTTCCTGCGTCAGCATCGGCTCGAGCTCGGCGTAGCCTCCGGCGGAGCTGAACAGACGTTCGGCCATCGCCCGGCGTAGCCGGTCGAGCCCTTCGCCCGTCACGATCGAGACCGGAATTCCCTCCTCGTTTTCGCGCTCCGCAACCGGGACGAGATCGGCCTTGGAGCGCACCAGAAGCGACGGGCGCTCTCCGAGTAGCGCATGCTCCTCGGGTCCCAGCATCCTGCCGGCTTCGACACAAAGCAGCAGGAGGTCCGCCGCCGCCACATAGCGCCGGCTGACCTCAATGCCCATTCGCTCGAGCCGTTCCCCGGCTTCATGCAGTCCAGCCGTATCCGCCAGGCGCACCGGCCAGCCCGCCACCTCGCTGGAGGCTTCGATGGTGTCGCGGGTCGTGCCCGGAATCTCCGTGACCAGCGAGCGGCTGATGCCGAGCAGCGCATTGAAAAGCGACGATTTGCCGGCGTTGGGACGGCCCGCCAGCACGACGAGAGCGCCCTCCCGCAGTCGCAGCCCCGCCGGAGCGGTCGCCAGGAGGCCCGCCACGGTCGTGGCGGCGCCGTCGAGTCGGCTGCAGACTCGCCCGAGCGGTACCGGCCCCTCGTCCTCCTCAGGGAAATCGATGTCATAGGCCAGCAGCGCCAGCAGCTCGAGCAGCTCCTCGCGGAGCGCCAGCAGGCGCCGCGAAAGCCCCCCCTCGAGCTGCTGCAAGGCGGCCCTGCCCTGCCGCGGCGCCGTGGCGTCAATGAGGTCACCGACGGCCTCCGCTTGCAACAGGTCCAGTTTGCCGTTGAGCAGCGCGCGGCGGGTAAACTCGCCCGGCGCAGCAGGACGCGCTCCCGCCGCCTGCAGCGCGGCCAGCAGCTGCGCCGGGGCCAGCAGACCTCCGTGGCAGGAGAGCTCGACCAGGTCCTCTCCGGTATAGCTGTGGGGTCCTCGAAATACGGTGACGAGCCCCTCGTCGATCGGCGTTCCTTCGGCGGCCATGAAGCGCGCTCGCACGGCCACGCGCTCCGGAAAGTTCTCGACCCCCGAAACCACCCGCCCGGCGACGGCTAGCGCGCCTTGTCCCGACAACCGCACCACGGCGATCGCGGAGCGGCCCGGAGGGGTGGCGAGGGCAGTAATGGGGTCGGAGAGCAGACTGCTGGCCTCTTACTTCCTGGCAGAAACTCGTTTCGGGGGCGGCGCGAGATTCCGGCGCAACCTCTCGCGCGACAGCATCCACTGCTGCGGCAGGCTCGCGAGGTTCATCACCGTATAGTACAGATTGAGCCCGGAAGCGAACCGCAGAAAGAGGAATGTCATCATCGCCGGCATCACGTAGACCATCATCTTGGTCTGCGGATTCGGCGGCATACCGCGCTGGCCGGTCCAGCTCAGCACCAGCATCGAGATCCCCATCAAAATGGGAATCGCGTAGGTCGGGTCGGGCCGGGAGAGATCCGGAAGCCACAGGAACGAAGCCCCCCGCAGCTCGATCGTATTCTGGAAGACGAAGAAGAACGCGAACAGGATGGGGATCGGCAGCAACATCGGCCAGCAGCCACCGAGTGGGTTGACGTTGTGCTCCTTATAGAGCTTGAACATCTCCTGCTGTAGCTTCTGGGGATCGCTCTTGTGCTTTTCCTGCAGCTCCTTGATCAGCGGCTGCACTGCCTGCATCGCCATCGTCGAGCGCATGGCCTTCTGGTTGAGCGGCCACAGCACGATGCGGATCGCGATCCCGAACAGGATCAGCCCGAATCCATAAGCCAGCCCGAGCCCGTCGTGCAGCCAGACGAGGAGCGAGCGGGCGCCGAGTGCCACCGGACGAATGATGGTACGCAGGCCCGGCCAGCCATACGGATTGACATCGTCGAAATCATGCCCGATGGCGCGGAGTCTGGGGTACTCCATGGGGCCCGCATACAGCTGGAACCTGAACGCGCCAGCGGCAGGAATCGGCAGACCCGCGGTCACGTTGGCCCGCGACGACATTTTCACCAGCTCGGTGCCCACGGCGCTCGCTCCGCTGATCCCGCCGTTGAGCCCGGCGCCGCTGCTGTCCAGCGCCAGCAGGGCCGTCACGAAATACTTGGATTTGATCGCCACCCACTCAAAGGGGCCGTTGAATGCCGCTGGACGCGGCACGTACAGGTCGCCTGCCTTCCGGGTGAGACCCGTGAAACGGGTCAGGTTGGCCTTGCCGCCCTTGACCACGACTCCGAGCTCGCGGTGGTGTTCCAGGCTGTCGGATTCGGTGTTCCGCAGCCCCGGCCCCATCCCGATCAACAGTACCGCCCCGTTGGGGCCGGCGCCCTCGACTTTACCGGCGACGTCGACCAGATAGTTGTTCGGCCGGAAGGTGTAGGTCAGCGAAACCGCCAGGGCACCCTGCTGCGCACTGAGCGTGAGCGGGGTCGGCTCGTTGACGTTGAGCGATGGCGCGGACGGGGTGAAATGCCAGTCCCGGAGCGAGAGCGTGTCCCTCCCCACCAGTAGGGCCAGGGCCAGGAGCTCGCTCCCCGGCGGGAGAATCTGGGCCGGCTGGCCACGTTCCTCGGGCCGCATGGAGCGATAGCCCAGGAACGTCGCCTCGATCATCCGGCCGCCCCGGGTGCTGAAGCCATAGCGATAGAGCGGCGAAGACACGGTGATGGTGTCCTCGGGAATGGAGCTGGAGTCGGATGGCGGGACCGACGGGTGCGCCGGGGGCGCCACTGTGGGAGAGGCTGTTGCCGTTCCACTGTCCGACCGTCCGACTCTCCGGCTGCTGTCCGCCTGACCGGCCAGCCGCGGCGGCGGCCGTTTCATCAGCAACGACGGCAAAACCAGCACGGCCATCATCAACGCGACGGCCAATATGACACGACGATCCATAGGGGAGAGTCTCGGGGATCCTACGGGACGGGGTCGAATCCGCCCGGATTGAAGGGATGACAGCGCACGATCCGCCGCGCGCCCAGCCAGCCGCCGCGCAACAGCCCGTGACGCTCGATCGCCTCCAGCGTGTACTGCGAGCAGCTCGGCGAGAACCTGCAGCTGGGAGGCAACCCGGGAGAAACGACCCGCTGATAGCCGCGAATCAACAGCATCGCGAACCGACGAGGCCAAAGCGGGAGCGCTGCCACCGGTTCACGCCACCCCCGAGCGCCAGGCGAGCAAGTCGTCGCGCAGCATGCCGAATCGGGCGCCGTAGGCTTCTTTCCGCGCGCGAATCACGACGTCCCATGCCGGTATCGCTCCCATTAGTTCCCGGCGCCATAGTTCCTTGAGCCGCCGGCGCAAACGATTGCGGGCCACCCCGGTGGATTGGAACTTCGGTACGATAAGTCCCATCCTCGAATGGCCCGCCTGATTGTCTACCCACAGCACATCGAGATGCGGAAGCCGCCTCCGTCGCCCCGTCCGTTGCACTCGGTCGAGCTCCGCCGTGCGGGCAAGGCGACGCACCCGCGGGAACCGCTCGTCTACCGTCAGCGCCCTCCGTGCTTCGAGGGAACTTTGACCGTCAACCGTTTGCGGCCCTTCTTGCGACGGCGAGACAGCACCTCGCGACCCCAACGATCGGCCATGCGGGTGCGAAACCCGTGCCGGTTGAGGCGCTTGCGATTGCGAGGTCGATAGGTCGGCTGCATGCGAATTCCTGTTCCCCAATGAGCCCGCAAAGCTAGCGAAATCAGCCCCCTCAGGTCAAGGTTGACTTTTCCACAACCGCGCCGTAGCTTCGCCTGCCCCAATAACATCCCTACCGGCATCCGACCGAACGATCCGCATGCAGCTGTCGCTCAAAGAGGCTTGGACCCGCATCCTGGACGACGCCCGGCGCGAAGTCCCGGAGAAGGATTTTAAGGCGTGGGTCGAGCCCGCAAAACCGGTCGCACTCGAGAGCGACCGCTTAGTGCTGGGCGTGCCGGACGAATTCGCCGTGCAATGGAACGAGGCGAAGAACTCCGCGCTGTTTGCCCGGCTCGCCGAGCGCGCGCTCGGGCGCCCGGTCTCGGTGGTATTCCGCGTAGACGAAGAGCGGCTGCAGCGCCCGCAAATGGATTTCTTCGTCGCACCACCCCCCACCACCGCGGGCAATCAGGCCAATCCTTCGGCCCAGCCGCTCAACGAGCGCTATACCTTCGAGAATTTCGTCATCGGGAAGTCCAATGAGCTCGCGGCCGCCGCTGCCCACGCCGTGGCCGAGGCGCCCGGCAAGCTCTATAACCCCTTGTTCATCTACGGAGCCACTGGGCTCGGCAAGACCCACTTGATGCAGGCCATCGGGCATACAGTGGCCCGCCGTAGCCCTGCTGTACGCGTGCTCTACGTCGGCGCCGAACAATTCATCAACGAAGTCATCGAGAGCATCCACTCCCGCACCATGCCGGAGCTCCGGCGCCGCTATCGCAACGACGTGGATCTTTTCCTGGTCGATGACGTGCACTTCCTGGAAGGCAAGGAAGCCACCCAGGAGGAGTTCTTTCACACCTTTAATACGCTCTATGAGGCCAAGCGGCAGATCGTCCTGACCTCCGACCGGCCGCCCAAGGAAATGCCCGGCTTGGAAGCCCGGCTGGTGAGCCGATTCGAGTGGGGCATGGTGGCCGATGTCGGTCAGCCCGACCTCGAGCACCGGATCGCGATCCTGCGCAAGAAGCAGGAGCAGGACCATCTTGAGACCACGATTCCTGACGAAGTCTTGAGTTTTATCGCCGAATACGTCCACTCGAATGTCCGGGAGCTCGAGGGCTGCATCATCAAGCTCCTGCTTTACGCTTCGCTGCGACATCGGGAAATCACCATCGACCTGGCCCGGGAGGCCCTGGCCGACAAGATCCGGCCCGGCCAGGAAGCCGCGAGCGCACAACCGAAGCTCAATCCCACGATCGACAAGGTGCAGGACGTGGTGGCCCGGCGCTGGGGCGTGACACCCGAAGGTTTGCGCTCCAAGGCACGCATCAAAACACTCACTGTGCCGCGCCAGATCGCGATGTATCTCGCCCGCGAAGTGCTGCAAATGCAGCTCGTAGAGATTGGCCAGGCGTTTGGCGGGCGCGATCACTCGACCGTGATTCACAGTGTGGACAAAGTACAGCGACAATTGCAGCGTGATCGCCAGTTCCGCGAACGGGTTGAGTCCGCTCGTCAGGAGTTGTACGCACCGTAATCGCGCCGGCGAATGCGCGCGCTGTGGAGGAGTGGGAAAAGGACGGCGGTACGGCTCGTCATCCCCATCACCCACACACGCTGTACGCTGCTGAAGTGCTGGAGAAGCTGACTGCGATGAGACTTGGGTATCGCGTCCACATTTCCAGACCCTCTACTACGGCTACTAGGTATAAGTATCTGTACGTAGTCTCTTCTTATTGGGCCTTGCGGGGAGTGCTCGGATGAAGTTCACGATCACGCGGGAAAAACTGCACGAGGGTCTCGGGGCCGTCGCGGCGAGTGTCCCGACCAAGACGACCCTTCCCGTGCTGGCCAACATTCTGGTAGAGGCCACCAAGGACGGCCTCTGCCTGTCAGGCACCGACCTCGATATTTCGGTGAGCACAACCGTTCCGGCATCGGTCGACCAGGAAGGAGCCACAACGCTGCCGGCGCGCAAGCTGGTGGAGATCGTCAAGGAACTGCCCAACGCCGCGATCCGGATCACCAGCTCGGGCGAGCAGCGGGTCCAGATCGAGTGCGGCAGGTCCAAGTTCAAGTTGCTCGGCCTGGCCCGGGATGAATTTCCCGCTTTTCCCACTGTGAAGTTCGAGGGTGGTTGGAAG
Source organism: uncultured Gemmatimonas sp. (assembly GCA_964649225.1). Taxonomy (GTDB): domain Bacteria; phylum Gemmatimonadota; class Gemmatimonadetes; order Gemmatimonadales; family GWC2-71-9; genus JABFSM01. The sequence continues at coordinate 64,927 of CAZYPO010000003.1, forward strand.
GTCGCCGCCCGCGAGCTGCAGAAACTGATCGGACACGTGGCTTTTGCCGCCAGCACCGAAGAGAGTCGCCCGATCCTGAATGGCGTGCTCTGGGAGCTCCGGCCCGACCGGATGCGCATGGTCGCCACCAACGGCCACCGCCTGGCGCGGATGGACGTCCCCGCCAGCGGCCAGGGCGGCGGCCAGGTCGATCTGATCATCCCACCCAAGGCTCTGGAACAGATCCGCCGGCTTTTTGGGGGCGACGAGGAAATCGAGATCGGCAAAAGCGACAATCATCTCGGGTTCCGCTCGACCACGACCCACATCTACACCCGGCTGATCGAGGGGCCCTACCCAAACTACGAACAGGTGATTCCGCGGGAAAACGACAAGTCGCTCACCGCGGACAAAGCGGCCCTTGCCGCGGCGCTTCGCCGCATGAGCATCGTGGCGAGCGATCAGACTCACCGCATCCGCATGGCGTTTACCAATGGCGCCTGCAAGCTCTCGGTCCAGACCCCCGACTTGGGCGAGGCGCAGGAAGAGCTGGCGGTGGCCTACGAGGGGGATGCCCTGGAGATCGGCTTCAATGCGGCCTACCTGCTCGAGATTCTGAAGTACATGCCCACCGATGAGGTTCGCATGACCTTCAAGGCTCCGGAGCGCGCGGCCACATGCGAGCCGGTCGGCTGGGATGATCCAGCGAGTTATCTCACCTTGGTCATGCCGTTGAGGCTGGTCGACTAGGAGGTTGCTACCAGCTGGTCAAAGAGTCCTGCCTTACCCGCAGCGTATCGATCACAGTATCCGGCTTGACCTTCAGTGAATCGGGCAGGGTGTCGGGTGGCGCGTCCGGCACGTCCGGCACCGGAGGGATCACCACATCTTCTCCCCGCAGCCGGCGCATGATCATGCTCTGCCGCCAACGCATCCGGCCTGGCCGATAACTGAGGTTGGAGCTGAGCGGAAACGGAAGCGTGCCGGCCAACGCGGCGGCTTCTTCCAGCGAGAGCGTCGCCGCACCATGCCCGAAGTACTTCCGGCTCGCTGCTTCAGCGCCCCAGATTCCCGAACCCAGCTCCGCGACGTTCAGGTAGAGTTCGAGTATCCGTGCTTTCCCCAGCCAGTACTCCAGTCGCCAGGCGGTGATCGCCTCCTTGAGCTTGCGGAGCGGGTTCCGCGAGGGTGAGAGGTAGAGGTTCTTTGCCAGCTGCTGCGTGATGGTGCTTGCCCCACGGATACGGCCCCGACGCGCCCAGCCCTGCTGCACAGCGCGCCAGAGCTGCGAGCGATCCCGTCGCTCCAGCCAGGAGAAGCCGTCGGGACGATAACCCAGCGCATGACGGAATTCGACGTAGTCGATCCCCGAATGCTCATAGAAGCGCTGGTCTTCTCCCGCCAGCACGGCGCTCTTGAGAGTCGGTGCGATCTTGCCGAGCGCCACCGGCTGGTACAGTCGGGGCCGTGGTTCGAGCTCGTGCCGCCGCATTGCCATGAACGCCGTCTCGCGTGGCCACGCCCAGCGGTACCAGGCTGGCGGCGGCCAGAGGAACCACAACCATGCTCCCAGAGCAAGCAAAAGGAGCTGGGCACCGCGCAGGATGAGCCTTCCCCGACGCCGGGACTTCCCTGCCCCCCTCTCTACGGGCTCCCGACCGGTTTCCAAGACCTAGCTCAAGTAGTTGTATTTACAACTATGATAATATCAAGGCAGTACAGTCACCTTCACGCTCCGTATCACCTTTACCGGGATCGGTGCCGGCATCATCGCCGACTTAAGGGTCTGATCGCTGGTGGAGTTTGAGGTCCCGCCGAGGTAGCGGCCATCTGCCGCGACCAGGCTGGTGCTGCTGCCGGTGACCTTCCCCTCGACTTCCATCGTCCCCGCCTGCGGGTTTTCCAGGGTACCGGTCACGCTGGCGCTGCTGACTGCACCGAGCTTGAGCGCCGTTATGCCGGACACACTCTCCTGCCCGCCTGCGGTGTAGTTGATCAGGAATTTGCTCTTCAGGTTGGCGCCATTGGTGGTGGTGGTCACCTCCACCGTGTCGCTCCAGCCCTCGCCGGATTTTGCTCCCGCCTTCACTTTCGGGAAGAAGCTGTGGATGATGCCTTGGACGTCCGCCAGAAACAGATTGGTGCTGGGCTGCTGGATGAGATTCTTGACGCGGCCGCTGGGATCGACAAAGCCGTGCAGCACGCCGCCTTTGGCGCTGTCCGCGGTGGTTTGGGTCACCTGTGGGGTGGCGCCATCGTATTGCATCGAATCGACCACGACGTGCAAGGTCCGGCCGCCGGCGGTGTCGCTCAGCGTCACCTCGATCCAACTCACCAGACCGAAGTTGACCTGCTGCGGTGGCTGGCCGAAGGCGCTCAGATCCACCGTGGTTTCATTCTTGGTCTCGATTCGGTATTTCGTGGTGACCGGTGCGCTCCGCGGCGCCGGGAGAACCAGAATTCCGAGGGCAAAGCCGGCACAGGCCGCTGGACGCATCGACATGGTGTTTCCCTCTCATGGTAAAAGGGGCCGACACCTGCCAGCCCCAGGAGGCAAAGAAATCTATGCAGAACCCCCGGCATCGCTCGTAGGATGCCGGGGGCACGGGTCGGAACGTAAGCCGAGTTCTGTTCCCTTCCCCTTCGCCTTGCGGTCCAGGTTCGTGGGATGGTCATCTGTCTGGGATGACCGTCGCCGGCCACCTCGAGCAGCCTACCCGCGGCTGGGCCCTTTGCTTGCGCTCGGGGCTAACGGTGTGGGTCACACCTCGCCGCCTATTTGGCCTTGCTCCGACTGGGGGTTGCCGTGCCCCCTTGCTTACGCTCGGGGCGGTGGGCTCTTACCCCACCGTTTCACCCTTACCCCTTCGGCCTTTGCGGGCCTTCAGGGGCGGTTTGTTTTCTGTGGCCCTATCCGTCGCCTCGCGGCGCCCAGGCGTTACCTGGCAGTCTACCCGATGGAGCTCGGACTTTCCTCGGAGCAAGTACTCGTCGCTCCGCGACCATCTCGTCCTACCCGTGCTGAAGAATAGACTCTAGCCAATTTCTCAGCCAGTATTGCGGGTTTTCGCTCCGGGGAGTCGTCGATTACTCCAAGACCTGGTTGAGCGGGTTTTGAGAGTGGAGCACTATCGTGGCCGCGACCCCATCGGACCGGCCTAGATGCTCACAGTTCCTCCTTCGCGCTACTCGAGTCGCCTGCCCCGCAGCTCCGCTCCGACTGTCGCGGCCGTGCTTGCGCCCGCCGAGCGCGCCAGCCTCGACGCCGCAAGCATTGGCTGCTTTGCCGTGCTGCACCGGGATTCGGTGCCCGAAGCCGTACGAGCGGTGCGGGAGCGCGCGGTCGACGCCGTACTACTCTCGGTACACCAATGCGCCGATGTGCGCACCGACGTAGTGGATCAGTTGGTTCGTAGCTTCCCGGGAGTACCCACCGTAGCCCTGGTCACTCGGCACGACGCTGCCGCCTCGGAGACGTTGCTTCGTCTGGGAGCGACCGGCGTGCGCCAGGTCGTGGATGTCACCGCCGCCACCGGGTGGGCGCGTTTGCGCCAGCTCATCGCTGAACCGGCGACTCGCGGGGCCGCGCGGATCCTGGCGCCCGTGCTGGCGGTGCTGCCGCGGCTCCCGGCCGATGCCCGGTTCTTTCTGGAGCTGTTGATTCGTCTCGCGCCCGAAACACCAGCGGTGCGGGCACTCGCCACTCGGTCTCAAATCAAACCCAGCACCCTGATGTCGCGCTTCTCACGAGCGGGGCTGCCCTCCCCCAAAACCTACCTGGCCGCCATCCGCCTGCTCTACGCGGCGCAGTATTTCGAGGGAGGTGGCCGCTCCGTCTCGGATGTGGCGTACCGGCTCGACTGTTCTTCTCCGCAGAGCTTCGGTCGCACCCTGCGCGCGATGCTGGGGATTACACCGGGAGAGTTCCGCAGGCGCTTTCCATTTCCCGCGGCGTTGCAGCGCTTTCTGACCCAGCTCGTGGTGCCCTATGAGGAGGTTTGGGCTTCCTTCCATCCCTTGCACGGGAATGCTCGCGAAGCAGCCTGGGGCTCAGGTAACGTCGACACCTAACTCTGTTATAGTTGTAAATACAACTACTATAATCCCTGCTGCCTCGATCGCACCGCGGCCACCTTGCAGGCGGTCGACTACCGCAAGCACGCCAAGCACCTTGCCTCCTTCGGCATGTACGGCTGCGATAGCCTGAAGCGCCGACCCGCCGGTCGTAATCACATCCTCCAGTACCACCACCGAGTCACCGCTGTTGAAGTTGCCCTCGATGCGGCGGGTGGTGCCGTGGGCCTTAGTCTCCTTGCGGACGCTGAACGCCTGGATCAGGGGAGGCAGGTCGGCGCTAGCCCGGGCAATCGCGCAGGCCACCGGGTCGGCGCCCATGGTAAGCCCGCCGACGGCCGTCGGCGTCCAACCCGCCTCCCGGATACTAGAGAGACCGAGTCGTCCCACCAGGAGCTGGCCCTGGGCCGACATGGTCGTCTTACGCGCGTCGATGTAGTAGCGGGAATGTTGTCCGGAGGCCAGGCGGAAGTCACCAAAGCTGACAGAGCGCTCGCGGAGCAGGGCCGCGAGCGACTCCCGATCGGTCACTCCGTTCCTCGGCGGAAGATCGAGGAAAAAAAGCCGGCCTTCTTCCCCCCGGAAGGAGAATCCTCGTTGCTCGCCGCGCAAAATGCCTGCGCGAACTCTTCCACCGTCTTCCATCGCTTGGAAAGGTCACGCTCGAGCCCCGTCATGACGGCCTGCTCGATAGCCAGCGAAAACTTCAAGCCCTTGACCGCCTCATTGAGCGGCACCGCGGACTGCGTGAGCAACTGCTGGAACAGCTCTCGAGGACTGCGCCCAGGGAAGGGAAGCACGCCAGTCAACAAGTGGTAGGCGATCGTAGCCAGGCTGTACACATCGGCCTGTTCCCCCACCAGCTCGCCGGAGAGCGCTTCTGGCGCGACATATTGCAACGTGCCGACAAAAAACCCCGCACGGGTCAGCCGCTCGGCGGGGTTGTCCTCGGCGTCGCGAGCGATACCAAAATCGAGCAGTCGGGCGGTCTGGGTCTCGGGGTCGTACATGATGTTGGCAGGCTTGAGATCGCGGTGGATAATCCCGGCCTTGTGCGCCACAGCCAGCGCCTGCCCCAATTGCTCGATGATATTCGCCACGACCGGTGGGGCCAGCCTGCCTGCGGCGGTGAGGAAGCTGGCGAGCGGCTCACCCTTGGCCCATTCGAGCGCCAGGTAATACAGCCCCTCCGATTCGCCGAAGTCGTAGGTGCGGATGATGTTGTCGTGCCGGACCCGGGTCCCGAACTCCGCTTCGCGCAGGAACCGTTTCACCGCGATCGGGTCCTGCGCCATGCGCGGCCGCAGGATCTTGATGGCGGCAGGTCCTCGCTCCGAATGCTCGGCGCGATACACAGTTGCCGTGCCGCCCTCTCCGACGTGCGAGAGAAGTTTGTATCCGGCCACGGTCCGGCCGACGAGATTATCTTGGCTCATGGGAGGCAGTCCAAGCTACAGCCGGGGCAGGGTGGTTACAAGCGCGCGTGTAGGATCCCCCGGGGTGGAGCGTCCCCTCTTCGAATACCCGACCTCCCAGACCCGGCTACGCCACCTTTATCGCGGCGCTCGTATGACGACCTCCGATTCCCTCCGGCGCGCCCCTGCGGCCGGACTGCTGCTCGCGGCACTGGCCTGCGGTGGCAGCCGCACCGCGGCGGGAGGGGTCACCCCCTCCACCGAACAAACTCTGACCGAGCTGTTCAACCTGCCCGCGCTGTACCAGCGTATGGGACGCCTCGCCGCGAGCGGGCCGATGCCATTCGTTGGCAACATCGCGTTTGTTGCGGGACAGGGGGATTCGACCGTCGCCCGGGTGGGACTCTCCTTCGAGAACCACGCGTTCGCATTCTCGCGCGATGGCCGCGCCTTTTCGACGCGCATTCGGGTCGAATACAGCTTCGCGCCGGTGAGCGGGACTCCCGGGGTTCGGGTGGCACCCGGGTCGGAGACGCGGGCCGCTGGGGCTCCGGTCCAGGCGGTTCGGGACGAGGTGATCCGGGTCGAGTCCTTCCGCGAGACCCAGCGGGGCGACGAGAGCGTCATCGTTGAGCAGGGGTTTCTCCTCGCCCCCGGCAACTACGCTCTTTCGGTCACGGTGCGGGATCCCGGCTCCAACGCGTTTTCGCGGGCGGAGCAGGCGATCGAGGTGCCGGCCTTCCGCGCCGGGAGCAACACCTCACCGATCCTGGTGTATCAGGCCCGGCCGCGGCAGCGGCTCACCGACTCCCTCATGCTGGTGCTCAATCCGCGGGGGACCGTCGCCAATGGCGGGGGGGACTCGCTCCTGATGTACGTCGAGGGCTATCAACTGGCCGGGCCTCGTCAGATCCCGGTGGAGGTGCGTGACGACCGCGACAGCGTCATCTACCTGGGGAGCATCCCCTTCCAGGGCGGTCGTCCGCTCGAAGCCCACGTCGTTCGTCTGGCCTCGGACGCGCCCCCTCTCGGCGAGCTGCGCGTTACCCTCGGCGAAGCCGGCGAGGCCAAGAAAATCACCGCGCTGGTGTCCTTTTCACGCAGTTGGGTGGTGACCAACTACGACAACCTGCTCGCCTTGCTCCGCTTCTTCCCCTGGGCGCCCGACCGTCTGAACGCGCTGCGTAGCGCGAAGCCCGGGGATCGTCCCCGGCTGTGGCGGGAATTCTGGGCGGCCAGTGATCCGGTGCCGGAAACCGGCGAAAACGAAGCGCTCGACCAGTACTTCACCCGGATCGCCATCGCCAACGAGCGCTTCAAGGATGAAGGTGGCCCCGGCTGGCGCACCGATCGCGGCGAAGTGTTCGTGACCCTGGGCGAGCCCGATCAGGTCATGGAAACGCCCCCGGGCACCGAGCAGCGGATCGTCCAGTGGGTGTTCAGCAGCTATCGGGCGGTCATCAACTTTACCGGGCAGCTCGGCTTTTCCCGGCTCCGGATGACACCCAGCTCCAGGGCAGAATTCTCTCGCGCCCGTGCACAGGTGATGCGGCAGGGGAATACTCGGTAGGGGCTAGGGATTGGGGAGCCCTAACCCCTTAGCTTTTTGGAATGCCCCAACACGACCCGCCCCAGCTCTTCCTCGTCGATGGCCATGCCCTCATCTACCGGGCGTTCTTCGCGCTGATCACGAGGCCGTTGCGGACCAGCCGGGGTGAAAACACTTCGGCGGCCTGGGGCATCGTGAATTTCCTGCTTCGGTTGCAGACCCAGTACCGGCCCGACTACCTGGTCTGGGTGCTCGATGCCGGCGATTCCTTCCGCACCCAGCGCTATTCGGAATACAAATCCACTCGGGCCAAGCTGGGCGAGGAGCTGCAAGCCGACTTCGACCTCGCCCTGGAGCAGGTGGGTGCTTTGCTCGCGGCCTTCCGGGTGCCCGTCCTCGCGGTGCCGGGTTATGAGGCCGACGACGTGATCGCGACCCTGGCGCGCCGGGAGGCAGGTGCCGGGCTGCGGGTCGTGATTGTTTCGGGCGATAAGGATTTCCATCAGTTGGTCGGTCCCGGGATCGCCCTGCTGAATCCCGGGCGGGGCGGACCGGCCGGCGTCGAAGAGCACTGGGTGGACGAGACCAATGCCATCGAGCGGCTCGGCGTGCCGCCGCGGCAGGTGCCGGATTATCTCGCGCTCGTGGGCGACACATCGGACAATGTTCCGGGTGTGCGCGGCATCGGGGAGAAGGGGGCCGTGCAGCTGTTGCAACAGTACGGTGATCTGGAAACGCTTCTTGCCAGGGCCGCAGAGGTTCCCGGGAAACGGGCTCGTGAGGCGCTGCAGCAGTACCAAGCGGAGGCCCGGCTTTCGCTCGAGCTGGTCACCCTGAAAACCGATGTCCCGCTCTCGTTGGAGCTCGAGACGGCCGCCACGCATGAGCCGGATCGCGCCGCGCTCCTCAAGGAGCTCACGCGGCTGGAGTTCCACAGCCTCGCCAAACGCCTCATGGAGGCCGCAGGACCCGGGGAGCCTCTGGTGCCGGAGACAGCGGCCGAGGTGGCGGCCCCGGCTCGAGCCGCCGCCAGCGCGCAGGCCCTACAGCCCTGTGTTCTTGCTGAAGTCGAGCGGCTTCCCGAGCTCATCACGACGCTGCGCGCCGCTCCTTTAGTAGCGCTCGATACCGAAACCAGTTCACTCGAGCCGCGGGACGCCGAGCTCATCGGGCTCTCGCTCGCCATCGCTCCGGATACCGCCTGGTATCTCCCCTTCGGACATCGCCCGCGGGGGGGTGAGTTGGCGGCTCCCGCCCCGGTCGTCAACCTGCCCCCGCTCAACGATCCTGCGTGCGCGGCCTTGGCGGACCTTCTGCGCGATCCCCGGGTGAAGAAGGCCGGGCACAATATCAAGTACGACTGGCAAGTCTTGCGGCGCGCGGGGGTGGAGCTCGCGGGCGTGGGCTACGATTCCATGCTCGCGAGCTTCGTGCTCGATCCCGGGCGGCGCTCCCACGGCATCGACACCCTCTCCCTGGATCACCTCGGAGTGCCGCTGCCGAGTTACGCGGATTATGCGGGGAAGGGGAAGGCGCAGATTCCTTTCGCCGAGGTTGCCATTACCGAGGCAGCGGCCTATTGCGGCGCGGACAGCGCCACGGTGCTGGCCCTGCGGGAGGTGTTTGCTCCGCGGCTCGCGCAGACCGCGCTGCAACCGCTGCTCGACGACATCGAGATGCCGCTGGTGCAGGTTCTGGTCGACATGGAGTGGGCCGGGATCGCGATCGACCCGGGACTCTTCGCGAGGCTGTCGCGCGAGCTGGGCGCCGACCTCCGGCGGCTCGAGTCGGAGATCGCGCGCGTGGCCGGGGTGGCATTCAACGTCAACAGCCCGCGCCAGCTCGCCGCGGTCCTCTTCGAGAAGCTGCAGCTGCCGGTCCTCAAGAAAACCCGGACCGGTCCCTCGACCGATGCCGACGTGCTCGAGCAGCTCGCGGAGCTAGGGCACGCAGTGCCGAAGCTGCTGCTCGAGTATCGCGAGCTGGAGAAGCTCCGCTCGACTTACGTCGACATTCTCCCGGCCAAGGTCCACTCGGTGACCGGCCGCATCCATACCAGCTTTAATCAGGTGGGTGCGGCCACGGGACGTCTTTCCTCCTCCGAGCCCAACCTGCAGAACATTCCGGTCCGCACCCCGCGCGGGGAAGAGATTCGCCGCGGCTTCGTGCCAGCCCCAGGATGGAAGTTCATCGTGGCGGATTATTCCCAGATCGAGCTGCGCCTGATGGCGCACTTGTCGGAAGACCCGGCCTTCATCGCGGCCTTCCAGGCGGGCGAGGACATCCATCGGCAGACCGCTTCGATCATCTTCGGCGTGGCGGTGACCGAGGTGACGGCGGACATGCGGGCGCGGGCCAAGACCATCAACTTCGCGACCATCTACGGGCAAGGCGCTTTTGCGCTCTCCCGCAAGCTCGCGATCAGCCAGGACGAAGCCAAGGCGTTCATCGCCGAATACTTTCGGCGCTTCTCCGGCGTACGGTCGTTTCTCGATCGCCAGGTGGCGCTCGCCTGGGAGCGGGGCTACGTGGAAACCCTGTTCGGCCGCCGCCGGTACATCCCCGAAGTGCGCGACCGCAATTTCAATCTGCGGGCGTTCGGTGAGCGCCAGGCGCAGAACGCCCCGCTCCAGGGATCAGCCGCCGATCTCATCAAGATCGCGATGGTGCGGCTGCATCGGGCGCTCTGCGAGGGGAAATTTGCCGCCCGGCTGCTCCTGCAGGTCCACGATGAATTGGTGCTGGAGGCGCCCGGCGAGGAAGTGGAGCGCGTCTCGGCGCTGGTCCGGACCCACATGGAGGGAGCCGCCCGGCTCAAGGTCCCGCTGGTGGTGGAGGTCGGGGTGGGGGACAACTGGCTGGATGCGAAAGGCTAGGGAGCCAGAGGTTCTTTGGCTCCCTTCGTTCCCGGCCACCAATTCCAGCGTCCCGCCAGGTGCATGAAGGCCGGCACCAGAACCATCCGGATCACCGTTGCGTCCAGCAGCACGGCGATCGCCAACCCGAAGCCGAGGAACTGGACCATCAGGACCCGGGCAAACGCGAAGGCGCCGAAGACCACGATCATGATCAGCGCAGCCGACGTGATGACCGACGCGGTGGCACTGACGCCCTCCATCGTCGCTTCGGTGTTGCGTCCCGTACGGTCGAAGGCCTCTTTGATTCGCGAGAGCAGAAACACCTCGTAGTCCATGCTCAAGCCGAAGACGACCGCGAACACCAGAACGGGCACGGCCACAAAAATCGCCTCGGTGGCGCCATCGAGTCCGAATTCTCGCGCGCCCACACCGTGCTGGAAAACCAACACGATCAATCCGAAGGTGGCGCTCACCGACAGGGAGTTCATGATCACGGCTTTGATCGGCACCAGCACCGAGCGGAACGCCACGGCCAGCATGATGCCGGTTACCCCCAGGACCAGCAGAATGATCATGGGAAAGCGCCCCAGGAGATCCGCCTGAAAATCCACCGCGCCAGCCACGTAGCCGCCGGTCGCCACCTTGGTGCCCGCGAGCTGGCGAATGCCCTTGCCGGCCGCTACCCGCCGCACATGGGCGACGAGCTCCATCTCGGTCGTCAAGGAAGTCGAATCCCGGGCGATGACGTCCAGCAGCGCCAACTGCTGGTCCTGACTCAGGTACGCGTCGATCGCATCCTTGTGCTTGACACGCGCAGCGTCGAGGTCGGAATAGAGCAGCGAATACCCCAGCAACGATTGGCCGCGCTCGAGATCCACCAGGCTCCGAACATCCCGCACCCGTGGATCGGCGCGCAGCGAATCCGAGAGCCGCCGCAGCGCCCGGAGTGAGGTGAGCTGGGTCGCCGACTGTCCGGCCGGAAACTCGACCACCACCCGGATCGGAAAGAGGTAACCCGCTACCCCGATCTTGGTGAGCTCTTCCACGCCTTCCCCGGCCTCGGTGTGCGACGGCCACCAATGTCGGGCCGGCAGCCCGATGCGGATCCAGAGCAGGGGCGCGGTGAGGATTGCCACGGCGACGCCGCCCAGCGCCAGTGCCCGCTTGGGGCTGCGCGACAGCGTCCGCGCCCATTTTTCCCATCCCCGCGGGGAGTGATACCAGGTGAGCCGCCGCGCCAGCCAACGCGGCCGGTCGATCTCACGGCCGATGAGCGCCAACAGGGCGGGGAGCAGCGTCGTGGAAAGCAGCACCGCGACGGCCACGACGACGAGTCCCGCGAGTCCGACGCTCTTCGTCTCGACCAGTGGTGTCAGCACCAGCGCGCCAAAGCCGACTACGACGGTCAACCCGGAGGTGAGTACCGCCCGCCCGGCTGTGCGGATGGTGCGTGCCGCGGCCTCGCGCCGTCGGTGCCCGCGAGTCAGCTCCTCGCGGAAGCGGGTCACCATCAGGAGCGAATAGTCGATCCCGACGCCAAGCCCGATCATCGTGGTCAAGTTGAGCACGAACACCGACATCGGGGTGTAACGCGCCAGTACGCCGATGAGAGTAAGGGAGAGGGTGACCGTAATGACCCCCACCAGCAGTGGGAGCAACGCGGCGACCAGTGCGCCGAAGGCGAGGATCAGGATCACCAGGGTCAGCGGAATCAGCCGGGCCTCCAGCCGACGGCTGTCGTCGGTGCTGACTACCCGGACATCGAGATCCAGGGGAGAACGGCCGGTTACCCAGGCTCGATAATCGTCGCGATGGGGTACCCGCCCGATCGCCCGGCCCAAGGCGCCCCGGAATCGCATCACCAGCTTTCCGAGGCTGTCGCCGGCCGGAGCATCGACCGAAACCAGCAGGAAGGTCTTGCGACCGTCCGCGCTCAGGAACAGGGAGTCCTTCGTGCCGGGGTAAGAGAGCAACGCCCGGACATAGGGCTCGTTGCGAAGATCTGCCGTGATGGAATCGAGGGCCGCACGGGGCAGCCCGGCGGTGAAGGGCTGGGTGCTTTCGAGAGCCACCGCGAAAAACTCACTGAATGGCCGCGCGAACCTGCTACTGAGCAGTCGGTCGGCTAGCGCCGCCTCGGTTTCCCGATCCGCCCCTCCGCGCACGTTGAGAAGTTCGGGAGTGTGCTTGGCTCGAACGATCCCCGCCGTGCCCACTACGGCCCAAAGCGCGACCACGAGCCAGCGGAACCGGACGACCAGCGCGGCGGCCTGTTCCGAGATCCCGGGGAGAGGGTCGCCCCTCATGGGCGCGGGTCAATCCCATGCTGGAAGAACGCAAGACTCTGCAAGCCCGAATGTTAGGCCTCCCTCCTGTCACGCGCCAGTAATAGAGCAGGGTGGCGACGACAGGTTGGACCCCGGCATATTTGGGTTCGGTATCCATGACACGATTTCTGCTGGGCGGGCTGGTGGTCCTGCTGGGACTGATCGCAATCGGACGGCTCCGTCGAGCTGATTCGGTGCCCGCCATTGTAGTGGCCCCCCAGTCCGGCGGACCGCCGGCAAGGGGTGCCCCAGCGCAACTGCCCGCTGTGGAGACCGCCGCGCCCGCCGCATCTCGAACCCCTGCGATCGATTTGCTCGCGCGGCTCGAGAGCAGACGCCTGGTGGCTCAGGCAGCTTCCTACACCTATTTCGATTCGCTGTTGGTCGATACGGATTCGGTGCTGCGACGCTGGACCGATGAGCGACCCTTGCTGGTGGCGATTCGGCCTGATCCTGGGCAGCCCGATCCCCCCCAATTGCGTGAGTTGGTTCGGCGGGCCCTCAGCGTCTGGGAAGAAACTCGTCTCGGTGTTCGGTTCATTCTGACCAGTGATACCGCAGACGCCCAACTCATCGTGCAGCCCATTGAACGCCTCAAGGGTGGCCGGGCGGGTCAGACCAATCTCAGCTGGAGCGAGCAGGGCGCCATCCGAAGCGCCGCCATCATGCTGGCCCGCAGGGACAGCACAGGTAGACTGATTCCGGCGCCGGTTGCGCTGGCCATCGCCGTTCACGAGTTTGGCCACGCACTCGGTTTGCCCCACTCCGCTAACCCTGCGGATGTGATGTTTCCCGTAAGCGGCAACAGCCGACTCAGCCCGAGAGATCGGACAACCGTTGAGTTGTTGTATCGACTACCACTAGGTCCACTGCGCGAGCCTGGCCACCGTTGACCCCTTTGCCTGCCCTCACCATTGTTCCGGCAGCGCTTATTGAGTGAGGATCGATGCCGAACGACCTGACGCCGGAGACGATTCGCAAAGCATTACGAGCGGTCAAGGACCCCGAGCTGGGCCTCAACATCGTGGATATCGGGCTGATCTATGACACCGCGGTCAACGAGGCAGGGGAGGTACGCGTCACCATGACGCTCACCTCGCCCGGTTGTCCGTCGGGTGCGGAGATCATGCAGGACGCCCGCACGGTCCTGGGGGACCTTGAGGGCGTCCGAAACGTGGAGATCGATCTGGTCTGGGAGCCCTACTGGACCCCCGAGCGGATGGACCCGCGCGTGCGAGCCTTCCTGGGATAAGCGATTACCGCTCGATCAAGTCCTTCAAGAGAGTTTTGACCCGCTCGTCTTCCATGCGTCCCATCCGGTTGATCAACGATCGGCGTACCGACGGATCCGTTTCCGTGCGCGCAATGCGCAGCAGGATGTCGATCGCCGCGCGATCGCCGTTCTTGAACATGGCGTTGATCGTGGATTCTTTTGCGCGGCGGTCCGGAGCCTGATCGTACAGTTTGCCCAGCTGCGAAGTCGAGGCGCCGGCCCGCTGGGCCGATTCCACGGCTTGCGCTCTGAGCTCGGGGGTCTCGTTGCGGTCGCCCGCAATACCGAGCAGCCATTGCAAGTTTGGGTTGCCGCCCTGCTCCCCGACCACCGAGAGCACCGCCTGTTTCGCGTTGGCGGAGCCCAGGCCGGCGTAGCGCGAGCGGAGTAGCTCTAGGTCCCGCGCGGTGGCGTAGTCCCGTCCCAGCCCGCGGATCACCGAGGTGCGCAACTGTTCCGGCAGCGCGGGATCCTGAAAGGCGCTGCGCAGGTAGTCGCGGGCTCGGGGGTCTCCGGAGTTGGCGAGCGCCTGAATGGCCGCCTGCCTGAGCCAACTGTCGTTGCCATTGGCCATTCGCGTCAGGGCGGACAGATCGGCCCGCTCCGAGCGCGCCAGCACCGAAACCGCCTGCTGGCGAATCGGCAGGGTTTCCTCGGTATCGCTAGCTAGCGCGATGAGCGCGGCCGACGCTTTTCGGGCGTCCTCGCCGCTCATCCGATCCAGCTCCCGGCCCAGCCATCCCATCGCGCTCTGGCGTACCGAGCGAGACAGCTCGCCGTTGCGGGAGAGCGCCAGCAGTCCCGGCCACACCGTCGCGCTGTCGGCGAGCACCGCGGGGAGAATCGCTCCACGGCCTGGGCGTCCGTCGGCCCGGGCGGCGAGGTCGAGCAGGTACTCGGCCGCGGCGCTCGCCGCCACGGAGCCGAGGTCGGTCATGCCCTCCGGCACTGATTCCGGAGCGATCTCGACGTCGATGCCGACGACTTGGCCGCCGGCCCGCGTCACCCGCACGACCACCGGGCCGCGGCGACACTGCATCCGCTCCAGTCCGTCGAGCCCATTCACATTGCCGGTCGAGATATAGGTCGAGCGACCGATCGAGATCGAATTGCCTACGCCGCACACGTCGGCGCGGGCTGCGTAACGGAACTGCACCCTGGCATCCCCGGTGCCCTCGATCCTCGACCGTAACCCGCTCTGTCCCGTCAGGGATGCCACCCCGACCCCCAGCGCGGCGACGGCCATCCCGAGGCCCCACGCCCGGGCGCTCATGGCTTCTCCACCAGGTCCAGCAGGAGCTTCATGGTGCGGGGATCGTTCTTCCGTACCAGAGCCGCGATGGCCTGGCGACGCACCTGCGGGTCGGTACCCGACTTCGCGATCTCGATCAGCTTGTCGACCGCGGCGGGATCTTCACGGCTGGCAAGCTGGTTGACCACGGCGTAACGGAGCTCCCGTTCGGGTAGGGCATCGAACAGCTTGCCCAGCTCATCGATCGACAAGGTGCTCGTCTTGATCCGGGAGAGCGCCTCTCGCCGCAGGCCGGTGTCTTCCTCGCGATTCTTTGCGATGCCGAGCAGCCACTGGTCGTTGGCGGGTCCGCCGATCCGGGACACCGCTGAGAGGATGGCGCTCTTGATCGGACGGGAATCGGTCTTTCCATAAAGGCCACGGAGAAAGGCCGCGTCTGCCTCGTCGCCAGCGGACCGAGAGGCCACCCGCTGTCCAGAAACGGTAAGGAGCTTTTCGTCACTGGTTGAGCTCGCGGCCAGCTGCATGATCGCTTCGGCGCGAGTCCGCTCCGGCAGGTCGCCCTTCTCGATGATCGCGCGGAGGGCGCGCTTGGCTTCGGGCCCGCCCTTGGAGCGGAGGGCCGAAAGGGCGGCCTCGCGGGTGCGTGGATCGGTGCTCTCATTGAAGAGCTGCTCCAAAACCTTGACCGTCGTGACACCGGGGGAGCGGGCGATGAGCATGATGGCGTCGCTCCGGACTCCAGGGTCGGGATCGTTCTTCGCCACCTCGATCAGATCCGCGCTGCCCTCATCCGTTCCGTTCCGGCCGAGGATGTAGACCGCGCGGCGCCGCAGGGTGGCGGAGCATTCGTCACGCCGCGCGAGGACGCGCTTCAGGGTGGGCCGGGCTTCGGTCGTATTCAGTTGCGCCAGGGCGTTGAGTGCCTCGGCGCGCACTTCCATCTCTTCCCGGTCGCAGCTTACGCCCGCGGCGTTGGCGGCGCGGAGCATGCTCGCGGCCTGGGCGTCGCCACGGGCGGCGAGCGCCGCATAGAGCCGGGTCCGCAGCATGGCCGCGTCGGGATCCTCCACCGCCTCAGGATAGCGGTCCTGCTGCATCTTGAGAGCCGCCAGCGCGGTGCGCAGCTCCTCCGAAGCGCCGGATCGGTAGAGCGAGAAGGCTCTCCAGTACATTGCCGCCGGAGCCACGCGCGAGCGGGGATACCGCTGCTCGAACGATTGGAAGAGCGCCGAAGCCCGGGCATACTCCCCGCGATTGAGGGCTTCGCGGCCCGCGCGGAAGAGGGAATCCTCAGGGCTGCTCTGTTCAGGACGCCGGCGGCTCAGCATCCCGCTGGGGGTTTCGTCACTCCAGCCGAACAAACCCTCGTGGGGCGGGAGCGTCGCAAGCAGCGCCTGAGGGGGAACCGGGACCTCGAGCTCGGCCAGCAGCGGGAAAAAGGGCTCATGCGAAAATTCCAGCCCGAATTCATGGAACTGCATGCTGGGCACCGCCAATTCAAACTGCATGTGGTCGAGCTGCTCGAATTGATCCATGAGCGCCATCGGCGCGTTCGGCGGCAAGGGTGTACCGGGAGGCCTTCGTACCGGGGGCGTGAGCCGGGGCGGCACCGGAGAGGGAGTCTGGGCGGCAGCCGAACCAGCCGCCACACCGAGCATCACCAGGAGCAGAGAAGTATGCATAGCGAGCGCTCCGCCGCTTACGGCTGAGAAGGAGAATTCTCCGCGAGCATTTCGCGGAGACGCGGGAGCACTTCCCGCTGATCGAGAGCCTGATCAATGAGGTACACCTCCGGGGCCGCCGCTCGACGGGGCAGCCGGACGATCTGCGCCAGCACCAGCTCGAGATCATTGAGCAAGGCCTGCAGATGCGGGTCGCTCGCTTGGGGAGAATCGAGCAGCAAGCGTGTGGTGGCGAGGAGGTCGCGCGCCGGTGCCGTCGAATACTCGGTCGGCTGACCCCCGCGGCGATTGGCGTCCGCAAGCGTGACCAGCAGCGCGGTAACTCGTTCGAGATAGTCGGTGGCAACGCCCACGAACGGTGCCGCCTCGCTGGCGGCCCGCACCGGCGTCTCACCGCTGCCGGTGGAGCGGTTCGGCGCCACCTCCAGCGATATCGCCGAGGACTTCCTCAAGAGCGCGGGGCTCACTTGTCCCAGGCCAAAGCCGAGCACGAGCATCGCCGCCAATGGGAGCAACGTGCGGATCCAGCGCGAGGGAATGCGGCGGACGTTCGCAGCGAAGACTTTCGCGTCCACCGCCTGCCAGATCTCATCGAGGGGAGGATCCTGCGGAATCCGCCAGGTTTCCTTGAGCTGAGCTAGCCGGCGTTCCAGTTCCTTGTCGTCCATGTTCGAATCCCTTCTTACGCGGTCACGATCCCGGCAAGCGCCTCGCGCAAACGCGCTCGGGCCTCTGCCAATCGGGCCTTACTGGTCCCCTCAGGAATGTCGAGCATCTGGCTGATTTCCCGGTGGGTGAAACCTTCCATGTCATGCAACACGACCGGCATCCGGAGCCTCACCGGCAAACGTTCCAGCTCTGCTTGCAAGCGATCCCGCAAGTGGGGATCGCTCTCGCCCTCTGGGCTGGCCACCTCGGCCGCCGTTGCCAACTCGAACTCCCGCGCCCGCACCCGCCGCAAACGCCGCAGCCCCGTGAACAGCATCGACATGGCCACCGAATGCAGCCAGGTCGAGAAGGCCGATTCGCCGCGATACTGCTCGAGCCGCTGGAACACCTTCACGAAGGTGTCTTGCGTGTACTCGCGGGCGAGCTCTTCGTCGCCGACCGATCGATAGATCAGCCGGTACACGCGCGGCGCATGCCGATCGTACAGGCGGCGTGCTGCCATCCGGTCGCCGGCACGGGCGCCGGCGATCAGCTCGGAATCGTCCACACACCATCCCTTGCGGCCGCATGGGTAGTGGCCTGCAACTGCACCACGTATGACGCGGGGAGGCCGAAAGCGGTTGGATGGGAGGGAGGGGTCATGGCAATTTTATAGTAGTTGTAATAACTACTTACTGAAGTGCCAGCAGTAATTCCTTCCCGAACTCCTTTACTTGCCAGCGCCGCGCTCCGTCGACGGCCGCGAGGGCCTCCAGGTCCCGAGGGGCAGCTCGGGCAATGGCCTCGAGGAGCCAGTTCGGGGAGAGCACACCTGGGGCAAGCTTGTAACGGCCTGCCAGATCCGTCCGAGCTACCTTGAGTCGCTCCATCCGGTCTTCAAATGCCGGGTCGGGCCGGTGCCGGGGCGGGCGAGCAAATCGGGGCAGGTCGGCATCCGGGAGCACCGTCCCCCGGCGGAGCGCTTCCAGAAGCTCGCTTCCCCGGCGCTCCACCAGCTCGCGACCCACCCCGCGAACCCGCGCCAACCCGGCGAGGTCCCCGGGAGGCTGCTCCGCCAGCGCGAACATCGCCTCGTTACCGAGGATGCGGAAGGCGGCGCGATCGAGTGTATCGGCGGTCTGAGTTCTCCATACATAGAGTTCGCGGAAGCGGGCGAGTCCGCGGGGGGAGAGCACCCGGGCGCCTTTCACTCCAAGGGCCTGTACCTCAGGGGATTCCGGCTCGGGCCAGCGCACCCGGGTAAGCAGCTCGCATTCTTCTTCCACCCAGCTCAAGCGTCCCCGTTCGACGAGTTGCCGGTGCAACTCGTCGCGCAGCCTCGGGAGGTGGCGCGTGTCGGTTGCGGCATACTCGAGCATGGGCTGGGTGAGTGGCCGCAAGGACCAGTCGGCGCGCTGAAACTGCTTGTCGAGGCGGGCGCCGAAGTATTTCTCTAACAGGGCGGCCAACCCGATGCCCGGTTCGTTGAGAAACTGCGCAGCCACCCTGGTATCAAAAAGCCGGGCGGCGCGAAAGCCGAATTCATGCCCCAGCAGGCGCAGATCGTAGTCGGCATCGTGAAACACGAATTCGATGCCGGCGTCTGCCAGCAGCTCGCCGAACCCCGGGAGCCCGGTGACCGCGAGAGGGTCGACCAGCCAGGTCTCGGTGCGGGTAGAGAGTTGCAGGAGATAGACCCGGTCGCGATGGCGATGGAAGCTGGCGGCTTCGGTATCCACAGCGACCAGCAACTCGACTCGAAGACGAGCGAGCAACTCGGTGAAGTCGGTGGGCCCTTCGATCAATTGCAACACCCCGGTGCACACCTTCCGGAAAGAGAAAAGGAATAGTAGCGGTCCCGGTGCGACCCGGCGTATTTTTCGGGCTTCACGGAGCCGCCGATGAGCCTCGCCGAGGTCGAACAAGTCGTCTATCCCGATGATTGCGATGCGTTCGGCCACCTCAATCAGGCGGCATTCCTGCGGGTCTTTGAGCGCGCCCGCTGGGATGTGCTGGGCCGCGGCCCGGGAATGGATGTCTTCGTGCGGCACGACGCGTGGCCCGCCGTGCGCAAGACCGCCATCGACTACCTCGCCCCGGCGTTTCCTGGTGACGTATTGCGGGTCCATCAGGCCCTGGTGCATCACGGCCGGACCAGTTTCACCATGCGGCAGACGGCGCGGCGCGCCGGTGACGGCGCGTTGATCGCGACGGCTGAGTTCGTCTTCGTCTGCATCGATCGCGAGGGCCGGCCGGTCCCGGTCCCCGACGAGGTCGGAGAGTACTTTCAGGCACGGCCCAGCTCGGAGCCGGCCGACCGGCTTTCGGTGAATGGGGTGCGGTTGGCCGTAGAGCAGCGGGGCACCGGTCCGGCTGTCCTCTTCGTACACGGGTTCCCGCTGGACCGCACCATCTGGCAACATCAACTCGACAGCCTCACCGGCTATCGCCGCATCGCCCCCGATCTTCGCGGCATGGGGCAATCCGACGCCCCCGACCTGGGCTATTCCATGAGCACCTACGCCGAGGATCTGGTGGGCATCCTCGACGCGATCGGGGAGGGGCAGGTGGTGCTGTGCGGACTCTCGCTGGGAGGCTACGTCGCGTTTGAGTTCCTGCGACGCTGGCGGGAGCGGGTGCGTGGGTTGATCCTGGTGGATACGCGCGCCGAGGCTGACAGCGCCGAAGGGCGCCGAGCACGGGACGCGCTGATCAGCCGCGTACGCGAGCAGGGGGCGATCGCTGCGGCCGAGGCCATGCTGCCGCGTTTCTTCACCGCACAGGTCTCGCCGGAAATCATCGAGCAGATCCGAACCATGATCCTGCGCACCCCGGTGCCCGGCATTGTCGGCGCCCTCTCGGCCATGCGGGAGCGTCCCGACAGCACCCCGTTGCTCGAGACCCTTACCGGCATTCCAACCCTCGTGCTGGTCGGCGCCGAGGACATGATCACCCCGCCGCCAATCGCCCAGGCCATGGCGAACGCGATTCCTGGTGCGCGGCTCATGGAGATCCCGGGCTCGGGACATCTGCCCTGTGTGGAGCAGCCAGTTCCCACGACCCGCGCGATTCTGAAATTCCTTCAGTCCCTGGGATGAAACCCTTCGCCGAGTTGGGGCGTCTATTAGTATGGCGGGACCGATTCGATGCTCTATATCGAATCACCGCCAAGCCTCATGCAGTACTCCCTTAGTGCGGCCCCGGGGCGGGCAGGTGCCCGCCTCGGGGTCGTCTCGCCTCTGATCCCCTACTTCCGCGGCCTCCCTGGCGGGGCGTCAGAGTTGAAAATCTCCTTGTTCTTCTGAATGAAGCCCTCCAGGTTCGGCGGCACGTCTTCTTCCGGAAATATTGCGGTCACCGGGCACTCCGGCTCGCAGGCGCCGCAATCGATGCACTCGTCAGGGTGAATATAGAGCTGATCCTCCCCTTCATAAATGCAGTCGACCGGGCAGACGTCCACACAGGCCCGGTCCTTCACTCCAATGCATGCCTCGGTGATGATGTACGTCATGCCTTCCGCTCTCCGTGAGTAATCGCTTTTGCGTGTCCTGGTGCGGGCTTGCGGGTCCCGGGACAGACTTAAGGAGCCGGGCCACGCTCCGCAAGGGGAGCCGGGGATTAACTTTGCGTATGCGGCATTGCCTGCGGTGGCTGCTCCTCGTGGTGGTGAGCGCGCCGCCCGCTCGAGCGCAGCAATGCCCATCCGGGCCAATGGCGCTGGTGCTGTCCGGTGGAGGTGCCAAGGGCTTCGCACACATTGGAGTATTGCAGGTACTCGACAGTCTGGGTGTCCGCCCCGACCTGGTAGTCGGCACCAGCATAGGAGCGATGGTCGGGGCGCTCTATGCCAGCGGGTTGTCGGCCCGACAGATCGATTCGCTCACTCGCTCCCTCCCGCCCTTCGACAGCCGCCCCGTCATTGCCAGTCGCGCGCCGCACGAGTGGGGCAGCCTGCCGCCCGCGGTCCTGTGGGAACAAGGCACCGGGGGCTTTGTGCTGGCCACCGGCGGCCTGCGTGAGCTACAGCTCAATGCCTTGCTCAATCGCGTGTTGTTGCGGGCCAATCTTCTGGCGCGCGGCGACTTCGACCGGCTTCCGATTCCTTTCCGCGCCGTGGCGACCAACCTCCGGAATCGGGAGGCCGTTGTGCTGCGCAGCGGCGATCTGGCACAGGCGGTCCGTGCCAGCATCGCGGTACCGCTGGTTTTCTCACCGGAACGAATCGACGATCAGACCTACACGGACGGCGGGATCTCAGCCAACGTGCCGATCGGCGCCGCGCGAGCCGCCGGTGCCAGGCGTGTCATCGTGGTGGACCTCAGGGATCGCCCTGCAGGGGACAGTGTGGTGCTTTCCTCGCCGGAAGCGGTGGCGGGCCGGCTCGCCGGGTTTCTGTTCGCGCAGCCACTCGACTCCCTCGGTCCGGACGACGTGTCTGTTCGGCCTGACGTGCGCGGCGTGGCGAACCTGCGATTCGATGCTGCGACGCGCGACCGCATGCTCGTCAACGGCCGCTTGGCCGCGGACTCATCGCTGCGCCGGGCGCGCTGTCTCCCCCATTCGCTTCGAGCGGTTCCTCCGCCCCTCCCGACACACTTGATCGACTGGGCGGTGGTAAACGGCACAAAACGGGATGGGATCACTGTGGGTCGCGTGCTCGGACTCCGCCGCGAGCGCCCCCTCCGCCTCGATGGCCTCGAAGCTCAACTCAGCGACCTCTCCCACGTCGAGGCGTTTCGTGAGCTCTGGCTCGGGCCGGTCGGCGAAGGAGACAGTGTCAGATTTCGTGCGGCGATCGTTCCCGCTCCGCCTCGGGTGGCAGGACTCGGTCTGGCGTATGACCATGATCTTGGCGGCCGGCTTTGGGCGGGTGGGTTGGACCGGGTGCTGCTTCCAGGCATCGAGACGAGCGGAATTCTCACCCTGGGCCGCTTTCGCAGCGACCTCACCGGCGTGGTGTTGACGCATCTGGGCGTGCGCCGCATGAGTCTCATGCCGTTGATTGCGGTGCAGCTCAGAACGGAGGACATCCGGCAATTCAGCAGCGATGGCCACGATTATCTGCGGCTTCCGGTCCGCGAGGTCTCCGGGCAGGCCGGAATCGAATGGGCCCGGGTTGGGGCATGGCGGCTGCGCGGTACCGGGGCATTCGTCACCTGGGACACGCCTGAGGGCGAGAGCCATTCGACAGCGGGCGTTGTTGTTTCGGCACGAACCGAACCAGGCCGCACCTCACGGTTTGGCGGTGAAGCGAGCTTCACCGGCGCCTACCGCTTCGCGCTCGCCGAGGGGACCGTGGTGCTGCGGGCGGGTCGGCTCAGTCTGGAGCCGGGAGCACGGCTGGGAGCCGGTCGTCGCCTGCCGCTACAAGCCACTTTCGAGTTTGGCGGGAGCGAGGGTTTTCCCGGTCTGGTGATTGGCGAGCGCCGCGGTGATCGTGAGCTGGTGTTCAGCGTGCAGAGCGCCTTTCTGGTGCGCGGCCCGCTCGCGCTCCGGCTGCTGCTCGCCGCCGGTCGCTCGGCCACGGGGGGCCCTCTCCTCGAATCCACCGGCTGGTTGGGAGGCGCTCGGGCCGGTCTCGGCGCCGAGACTCCACTTGGTCCGGTTGTGTTCGAGTATGGCTTGGCGACGAATGGCAGGAATGCGGTGTTCGTTCGAGTGGGCCGATGGTTCTAGACGATCAGGAGAGCTGCTCGCGCAGGAAGGAGAGGGTCCGCTTCCACGCTTGCCCGGCGCTCACCTTGTCGTAGACGGTCGGCCGGGTGTCATTGAAAAAGGCGTGATCCGAGTCATAGAAGTGGGCCTCGATGTTGCCACCAGCGGCCTTGAGCTTCTCCACCAGAGCGCGGGCGTCGGCTTCCTTCACTGAGCCGTCTCGCTTGCCGAAGTGCGCCAGTACCGGTACTCGCAGCTTGGAAGGATCGATCCGGACGTTCGGGTGCACCCCGTAGAAGTCGACCGCCGCGCCGACGCGATCGGGATACTCCGCCGCTGCATAGAGCGCGAGCTGTCCTCCCATGCAGAAGCCCACGATGCCAATCCGCCGTGAGGTCAGCTCCGCCCGAGCCAGCAGTGCATCGGCGGCACCACACAAATCGACGCCCGCCTTGGCGATATTGAGCGCCATAAAGAGCTTTCCCGCTTCATCCGGGCTCTTGGTGACTGTGCCGTGATAAAGATCGGGGGCGAGCGCGACGAAACCTTCTTTCGCGAAGCGGTCGCAGACGTCCTTGATGTGATCCACCAATCCCCACCACTCCTGAATCACCAGTATGCCGGGGCCCTTCTCCGACGCCGGTACCGCCAGATAGCCGGTCGCCTGGCTCCCGTTGGCGGGAAACTGGAACATCTCGCCCAGGGACACTGTGGTTCAGAGCAGCGCGGAGAGCGGGGTGGGGACTTGCTCGCTACGGGGCTCCGGCTCGCCACAGCGGTCGGAAGCCGTGTAGAGGCGATTCCATTCTTCCCGAAGGCAGAAAGGATCGGATCCGTAAGCCCGATCCACCGCCAGGACGCCGTCGAGGTGGTCGATTTCGTGCTGGAGCAGTTCGGCGCGATCGCCCTCCAGCTCGATCTCGTTGCTTTCACCCTTGAGGTCCTGGTAGCGCACTCTGATGTGATAGGCACGCTGGACTCGCACCAACAAGTTGGGGAAGGAAAAACAGTCGTCCCAGACCGAGAAGTCCTCGGTGCCGATGTCCACGATCTCGGGGTTGATTAGAGTCCAGGGCTGTTCCATTTCGATCTGGACGATGCGTACCGGCGCGCCGATCTGGGGCGCGGCGATCCCGCGTCCGCTGCCGAAACGCGACTGCCAATCTCGCAGCGTCTCCCGCAGGTCGTCTGCAATGACCCGGACCGCCGTGGAGCGGGGTTTGGTTATGAGGTCGCAGCGGGCCCTCAGGATCGGATCTCCCAGTAACCGGATGCGGTGGATGGTCATGGTCTAATCTCCGGCTAACCGGAGGATTCCTCAAGAGCGGGGACGAAGATGGATGGTCAAAGACTGGATGCTATGGAGGTAGTTATTGCAACTACGTTTATCTTAACCCGGATCTGCATCCTCGGTGCACCTCTCGTAGATGCTCCGGTTGGAGAATGGAATTGGGCGGACCCAACGCAGTCCAGGGTGGCTACACCAGCAGTCATGTCCCTGAAACCTAAAATGCTAACTCATTGCCCCACAGGGTCTTCTGTACTTTTGACAATCCCGACTATTTTACTTAGGATTCGGCTACATATTAATATGTGACCGAGAAGGAAAAGGACCTCCCATGAGTAGCCCGGTCGAGTCACTGGTCAATCGCGAGTACAAGTGGGGCTTCGTTACCGACATCGAGGCCGACTCGGTTCCGCCCGGACTGAGCGAGGAAACCATCCGCCTCATTTCGGAGAAGAAGGGCGAGCCGGCGTTCATGCTGGAGTGGCGCCTGAAAGCCTATCGCGGTTGGCTCAAAATGAGTGAGCCGCACTGGCCCAACGTGTCCTATCCGGCCATCGACTACCAGAACATCATCTACTACTCGGCTCCCAGGACGCAGAAGCCGCTGGGCTCACTGGACGAGGCCGACCCCAAGCTGCTGGAGACCTACCAGAAGCTCGGTATTCCCCTCACGGAGCAGAAGATTCTGGCCGGGGTGGCGGTGGATGCCATCTTCGATTCGGTGTCGGTGGGAACCTCCTACAAGAAGCAGCTCGGCGAGATGGGCATCATCTTCTGCTCCTTCTCCGAGGCGGTCCAGGAACATTCGGAGCTGGTGCAGAAGTACCTCGGCTCGGTGGTTCCCGCGAGCGACAATTTCTTTGCGGCGCTCAACGCCGCGGTGTTTACGGACGGTTCCTTCGTGTACGTCCCCAAGGGCGTCCGTTGCCCCATGGACCTCTCCACCTATTTCCGGATCAACGCCCAAAACACTGGTCAGTTCGAGCGCACCCTGATCATCGCGGACGAAGGCGCTTACGTCAGTTATCTCGAGGGCTGCACCGCCCCCAAGCGGGACGAGAATCAGCTCCACGCGGCGGTGGTCGAGCTGGTGGCGCTCGAAGGCGCCACGATCAAATACTCCACGGTGCAGAACTGGTATGCGGGTGACGAGGAAGGGCGAGGCGGGATCTACAATTTCGTCACCAAGCGGGGCAAGGCATCGCGCCGGGCCAAGATTTCCTGGACCCAGGTCGAGACCGGCTCGGCGATCACCTGGAAATACCCGAGTGTGATCCTCCAGGGAGACGACTCGGTCGGCGAGTTTTACTCTGTGGCAGTGGTGAACGGGCGGCAGCAGGCGGACACCGGCACCAAGATGATCCACATGGGCAGAAACACGCGCAGCACGATCGTCTCGAAGGGGATCAGCGCGGGACGCGGCAACAACAGCTATCGTGGGTTGGTCAAGGTGCTCCCCAAGGCCGAAGGGGCGCGCAACTACACCCAGTGCGATTCGATGCTGATCGGCAATCGTTGCGGCGCCAATACGTTTCCGTATATCGACGTCCAGAACCCGTCGGCGTCGGTCGAGCACGAGGCCAGCACGTCCAAGATCGGCGAGGACCAGATCTTCTACTGCAAGCAGCGCGGGCTCAATACCGAGAACGCGATCTCTATGATCGTCAACGGCTTTTGCAAGGAAGTCTTCAAGGAGTTGCCGATGGAATTCGCGGTCGAGGCGCAGAAACTGCTCGGCGTCAGTCTCGAGGGGAGCGTCGGCTGATGCTCGAGATCAAAGGCCTGTGTGCCTCGGCCGGCGAGAACCAGATCCTGCTGGGGATCACTCTCAGCGTGAACGCCGGCGAGGTCCACGCCATCATGGGCCCCAACGGGTCGGGCAAGAGCACACTTGCCCAGGTGCTGGCCGGGCACCCCGCCTACACGGTCACCGCGGGAAGCGCCACGCTGGACGGGCAGGATCTGCTCGATCTGGAGCCCGAAGCCCGGGCGCAGGCGGGGGTCTTTCTCGCCTTCCAGTATCCGGTCGAAATCGCGGGAGTCACCAACGCCTATTTCCTCCGGGCCGCCTACAACGCGCTCCGCAAGGTGCGGGGCCAGGAGGAGCTGGATCCGATCGATTTTCTCGACCTGCTGGAGGAGAAGCTCAAGCTCGTGGGGTGGGGGCCGGAGATCATGCAGCGAGCCGTCAACAGCGGCTTCTCCGGCGGCGAAAAGAAGCGCAATGAGATTCTCCAGATGGCGGTTCTGGAGCCCAAGCTGGCGATCCTCGACGAAACCGATTCGGGCCTCGACATCGACGCGCTGCGGATCGTGGCTGACGGGGTCAACGCGCTTCGCCGCCCCGATCGCGCCATCATCGTGGTGACCCACTATCAGCGACTCCTCAATTTCATCGTCCCGGACTTCGTGCATGTCCTGGTGGAGGGGCAGATCGTGAAGTCGGGCGGGAAGGAGCTGGCGCTTGAGCTCGAGGCCCGGGGCTACGAATGGCTCACCGGGATTCCGCAGGTGGTTTCCGCGTGAACGACGCGTACCTCCAGGCCTTCGAGCGTTTTGCCGGCAACGGTGGTGGCCAGGGGCCTGCCGCCCTGGTCGCCCGGCGGCGGGAAGCGTTCGAGCGGTTTGCCCGGGCAGGTTTCCCGACAGCAAAGGACGAGGAGTGGCGCTTCACCTCGGTGACGCCGATCGCGCGCGGGAATTGGCGGCTGGACGAGCGAGCGAGCGGCTTGGTGGTCGGGACGCAGGACCTCGAGCCCTATCGCTTCGGTGGGGCGGAGTGGTGTACGCTCGTGTTCGTCGATGGGCAATTCGAATCCACCTTGTCTCACCGCCCGGTGCTCCCGCCGGGGGTCACGGTCGAGCCGTTCGCCGAAACCCTCGCACGGGATCCGGCGCTCATCGAGCGGGCGTATGCCCGGGTGGCCACGCCCGACGTCACTCCGTTCGCCGCGCTCAATACCGCCTTCGCGAGGGACGGAGCGATTGTGCACGTTTCGGCTGGGGTCGAGCTCACGAAGCCCATCCACCTTCTCTACGTCACGACCGGCGCGGCCTCGGGTGCGGCGGTGCAGGTCCGCACCGTCCTCCTGATCGACCGCGGCGCCCGCGCCCAATTGGTGGAGAGCTACGCGGGTCTGGGCACGGCCGCGTCTTTCCACAACGTCGTAACGGAGGTCGTGGTCGGTGCAGGAGCGTGGGTCGAGCATACCCGGATCCAACGCGAAAACGAGGCCGCGTACCACATCGGTCTCACCGAGGTGGAGCAGGGGAGGGACAGCCACTATCGGTCTTTCACGCTGGCAGAGGGCGGCGCGATTGCGCGGCACGATCTCCGGGCTCGACTCTCCGGCGAGAATGTCGAGACGCTGCTCTACGGGCTCTATCTTGGCCGGGGCGATCAGCTGGTGGACAACCACACTACCATTTTTCACGACCAGCCCAATTGTCGCAGCTGGGAAGTGTACAAGGGGATTCTGGACGGTAGGAGCCACGCGGTGTTCAACGGCAAGGTGTTCGTGAAGCCCGAGGCGCAGAAGACCGACGCCAAGCAGACCAACCGCAACCTGCTGCTCTCCGAGGGTGCCAAGGTCAATACCAAGCCGCAGCTCGAGATCTTTGCCGACGACGTGAAGTGCACCCACGGCGCCACGGTGGGCCGGATCGATGAGAGCGCCTTCTTTTATCTCCAGAGCCGGGGCATTTCTCGGGCCGAGGCGCAACGGGTACTGACCTATGCTTTTGCCGCGGAAGTGGTAAACGAGGTTGCGTCGAGGCCGGTGCGCGAAGCGCTGGATCGCCTGGTGGCGGCGCGCCTGGGGATCGAGGCCTGAACCCGCCATGACTCCGATGGCCACCGTTCCTGCTGGGGAATCCCGGGTCGGGCGGGCGGGTACGGCGTGGGATGTCGCGCGGGTGCGGGCCGATTTTCCGATTCTCACGCGCGAAGTGAGGGGACAGCCTCTGGTCTACCTCGACAACGCCGCGACGGCCCAAAAGCCCGCCGCCGTGATCGCGGCAATGGAACACTATTACGAGACCGGCAATGCGAACGTGCACCGCGGCGTGCATGCGCTGAGCCAGGAAGCCACGCTCGAGTACGAGCGCGTGCGCGAGCTGGCCGCGAGATTCCTGGGCGCCAGCTCGACCTCCGAAATCGTCTTCACCTCCGGCACCACGGCGGCGCTCAACCTGGTCGCCCAGAGTTACGGCGGCTCGGTGCTGCAACCGGGAGACGAGATCCTGGTCACCGAAATGGAGCACCACTCCAATCTGGTGCCCTGGCAGCTCATCGCCGAGCGGACCGGCGCTACCATCAAAGCCATCCCGGTCACCGAGTCGGGAGGCCTCGATCTCGCGGTGCTGGAAAGTCTGCTGGGGCCGCGGACCCGAATTGTGGCGGTGACCCACGCCTCGAACGTGATCGGCGCCATCAACCCGATCAACGCGATTGCCGCGATGGCCCACGAGGTGGGCGCGGTGGTGGTGGTGGACGGGGCCCAGTCCGTGCCGCATCTTCGGGTCGACGTGCAAGCGATTGACTGTGACTTTTTCGCCTGTTCCGGCCACAAACTCTACGGCCCCACGGGGATCGGCCTGCTATACGGCAAGGGTGCGTTGCTCGAGGCCATGCCGCCGTGGCAAGGCGGCGGCGGGATGATCCGTGAAGTGCAGATCGAGCGCAGCACTTACGCGCCACCGCCGGAGCGTTTCGAGGCGGGCACCCCGCCGATCGCTGAAGTCGTGGGCCTCGGAGCCGCACTCGATTATGTGAGTAAGTGGAACTGGGAAGCCCTGGTGGCCTACGAGCAGGACATCGTGGCGGAGGCGGCGCGCAAACTTACCGGCGTACCCGGACTCCGCATTCTCGGCGAAGGTGCCGACCGGGTGAGCGTGCTGTCACTGGTGCTTGAGGGCGTTCATCCCCACGACGCCGGCACGGTGCTCGACACCCTGGGTATCGCGGTGCGAGCCGGCCATCACTGCGCTCAGCCGCTGATGCGGCGCTTCGGCGTGGCAGGGACCCTTCGCGCCTCCTTCGGCGCTTACAACACGCACGAAGAGATCGATGCCCTGGTGGAGGGGCTCGGCCGGGCCAGGAAAGTACTGGGATGAGCAGCGAGCTCGACGAGCTGTATCAGAGCCTCATCCTCGATCACAACCGCACGCCGAGGAACTTCCACAAACTGGAAGGCGCAACCGCGCACGCGGAGGGACGTAATCCGCTCTGCGGCGATGCGTTCGACGTCTGGCTCAAGGTGGAAGACGAGCGAATCGTCGACGTTGCATTCCTGGGGCAGGGTTGCGCGATCTCCAAAGCCAGTGCCTCCATGATGACCCAGGCGGTGAAGGGCAAGACGGTGCAGGAGGTGAAGGATTTGTTCGAGGAATTCCATGCGCTGGTTACCGTCGGCAGTAGCAGTGGCGGTGGAACCGCCCTTCCCGCCAAACTCGAGGTGTTCAAGGGCGTGCGAGCATTTCCCATTCGCGTGAAGTGCGCGACGCTGAGCTGGCATGCGATGAAGGCAGCACTCGATAGTCGTCCAATCAACGAGGAACCATGCCGTACAACGAAATGATGGTGCAGCCCATGCGCGAGCAAGTCACGCGGCTGGGCGTGCAGGAGCTACGCAGCGTGGCCGAGGTGGATGCGGCGCTCGGACCCGGTGTAGGGACCACGCTGGTATTCGTCAATTCCGTCTGCGGCTGTGCGGCCGGTGCGGCGCGGCCGGCGCTGAGTCTGGCCCTCCGGCACCCGGTCAGGCCGCGGCAACTCTTCACCGTGTTCGCAGGCCAAGACACCGACGCCGCGGCACGGGCCCGGAGCTATTTCGCGGAATACCAGCCGAGCTCTCCCTCTATCGCCCTCCTGCGCGATGGGGAAGTAGTGCACTTCGTCCACCGGCACATGATCGAAGGACGGGGGCCGGAGGCGATCGCCGCTGACCTCACCGCTGCCTTTGATAAGCATTGCTCGAAGCAAGAAGTAGCGTGACGGTCTTCCACCCCGGTCACGAAGAGCTCCACGGCGTCACCGTCGTCGTGGAAGGCTCCTCAGGTCGGCTCTGGGTGGGCCGCTACCACGAGAGCAATGAGCGGGGAGTCGTCATGCACGACGTCGCAATCCACGACCCCGCCACCGTCGCGGTCCCGCGCGGCGTCTGGGTCGAGCGGCTTCGCAAGTTTGGCATCAGGATTGACGAGCCGTTCGTCCTCCTCCCTTTGAAGGAAGCCGGCCAGATCACCCGCCTTACCGAGTGGCACGCCTCGCCCGGCTGACTCCCATCGTGTCGCTCTGAGTAACGTAAAGCAACCTTGACAATAAGTTAAATTGTGCTTTACCATGGCTCTGCGGAGGGATGAGTCATGTATTGCGAGCCGAACAAGTTCAGCTGGCGGTTGGTGTGGTGGGCCATAGCTTCCGCGGTCCTGACCGTCGTCGTTTCGGCCCTTCGGAAAGCGGGGCTAATTCCGCCCGCCTTGCGGGGCATTGTGGCGTTGCTGCCGGTGGTTCCAATGGTCGGGTTTTTTCTCGGGATGCGCCGCTATCTAAAGAGTATCGACGAGATGCAGCGTTTGATGCATCTCGAAGCACTATTCTTTCAATTCGGCGCAACCGCGGTCCTGGTGATGGCGTACGGGGCTCTCGCCAAAGCCGGGGTGCTGCCTGACCTCACCGCGGCGCAGGCAGCGAGCTACGTTTGGACCGGAACATTTTTTCTGTGGGGTGTCGGGCTTCTGGTGGTTCGACGCAAGTACGAGTGACCAACCGCCTCAGGGTGCTCCGTGCCGAACGCGCCTGGTCTCAAGCGGAGCTGGCGGACCGGTTGGGCGTATCTCGGCAGACGGTGAACGCGATTGAAACCGGCAAGTACGATCCGAGTCTGCCACTCGCGTTCGCGATTGCCAAGCTCTTCGCTCAACCCATCGAGCAGATCTTCGATCCCAATGGAGGACGACCCCATGCGTAGCCGGCTGCTCACGGTGGCAGCGATCCTTGCCGGCGCCTTGCTGACCACCATGCTGGACGGCCGGCTCTCGCTCGCCAAGATGTTGGGATGGGCGATCTTCTTCACGGGCATGCTGTGGCCCTACGTCTTCGGCCGGTCGAAGCCGCCAGCGTGCCGGCTTCCGGGTCTTTTCAGGCGGGGTTGATGGAAACCCGGCCTTGGATGTCTCCGTACGACGAGCCGACTTCTGCAGACTCTCTCGGGAGCCAGACCGCATGAACAATGGCAGTGTGATCAAACTCGACCGCGTCTCCAAGCGATTCTCCGGCCATACGGCCGTGGACCAGCTCTCAATGGAGGTTCCCAAGGGAGGGATCTTCGGATTGCTGGGGCCCAATGGAGCCGGCAAGAGCACCACGATACGGATGATCATGAATATCATCACCCCCGACGAGGGGCGGATCGCGGTGCTGGGCCAGGAGTCTGCCAGTCGCGATCTGTCCGGGCGCATCGGCTTCCTGCCGGAGGAACGCGGCCTCTACAAGAAGATGAAGGTGATCGATCAACTGACCTTTCTCGGCGAGGCCAAAGGCATCGGGCGGGCGGTGGCACGCAAGAAAGCCGGTCAGTGGCTCGAGCGGCTCGGTCTGCTCGACTGGACCATCAAGAAAGTGGAAGACCTGTCCAAAGGGATGCAGCAGAAGGTGCAGTTCATTGGAGCGCTGCTGCACGAGCCGGAGCTGCTGGTCCTGGACGAGCCCTTCAGCGGCCTCGACCCGGTCAACAGTCAGATAATGAAGGATGTGGTGGTTGATCTGGCCCGCTCAGGGCATACGGTGCTCTTCTCGACGCACATCATGGAGCAGGCCGAGAAGATGTGCGACTGGATCGTGATCATCGCGCGCGGGCGCACGGTGGTAAATGGTGCCCTGAGTGACGTGAAGCGGGAGTTCGGCGGGCGTCACGTCGCGCTGAGCTTCACGCGAAACCGAGACCGCGCGGCGCGGATCCTGGCCGATCGCAGCCTGATCCAGAAGGTCGACGATTACGGGCCGAGCGCCGAGGTCGAGCTGGCTTCAACGGGGGACGCGGACCGCCTGCTGCGGGCGCTGGTTCAGGAAGAGGTCGGCCTCTCGCGCTTTGAAGTTGTCGAACCCTCGCTGCAATCCATTTTTATCGCCAAGGTCGGGGCCGACGCGGCTACCGCACCGGCGCGGGAGGTGGTCCATGCGTAAGGTCTGGGCCGTCATCCGGCGGGAATTCGTGGAACGTGTTCGCACTCGCGCGTTCATCCTGAGCACACTGCTGTTCCCGCTGTTCATGGGAATTCTGGTAGTGCTCCCCGCATACCTTATGAGCCGCAGCACCGGAACCAAGGTGATCGCCCTGGTCGATGCGACGAGCGACGACCTCGGCCAGCACCTCGAGAGTGCGTTAGAGGCCGCCCGGATCGGCAAGGGTCCCGATGCCCGGCCCCGCTACACAGTGACACGCTTCCCGGCCCCGGGTCGCGCGGATCAGGTGCGTGACTCACTGGTGCCCTCCACCGGACTCTCCAGGAAAACCAGCGCCAGCTGGGATGGCATCCTGGTCGTGGGCGACTCGACTGTGCCCACCGGGAAGGCGTACTACTACGGGGCCAACGTCGCCAGCTTCGACGACATGCGCGATCTGGAGCAAACCCTCCGGCCGATGGTGATCGCCAAGCGGCTGGAAGGGGTGGGCGTGGACCTCGCAACGGTCATGAAATCGGTGCAGGGGATCGACCTGGCGACCACTAAGGTGGCCAACGGCAAGCTGACGGGCGAGAGTGGCGCGTCGACCTTTGCCCTGGCCTACGCGATGGGATTCATTCTGTACTTTTCGCTGCTGATCTTCGGAACCCAGGTGATGAGCTCGGTCATCGAGGAAAAGAACAACCGCATCGTCGAGATTCTGGCCTCGAGCCTCACTCCGTTCCAGATGATGCTCGGCAAGGTGGTCGGTGTAGGCCTGGTGGCCCTGCTGCAGATCGGCATCTGGGTCGGGATCGCGACGTATCTCAGCGGACACCAGCAACAGCTCATGCACGCGTTCGGCGTAGCGAGCGCGGGCGGCGGGCCGGGAATCAGCCTCCCCGCGATGCAGCCTGCTCTCATGGCCGTGTTTTTCCTGTTCTTCTCGCTGGGCTTCCTGCTCTTTGCCGCGGCCTATGCGGCGGTGGGGGCCATGTGCAGCACGACTCAGGACGCGCAGCAAATGCAGATGCCAGTGATGATTTTCGTGCTGGCGGGGTTTCTCTCGACCTTTGCGCTGATGCGGGACCCGAACGGTACCGCCGCCCACGTGCTCACGTTCGTGCCGATGCTCACGCCGTTCGTCGTCCCGCTGCGCTATTCGATTTCCCCGTTGCCGCCGCTGGAGTTGCTCGCCTCGCTCGCGGTGACCGTGCTGGGCATGCTGCTGATCGTCTGGGTGGCGTCGCGGATCTACCGGATCGGCATCCTCAGCTATGGGAAGAAGGCGACGTTGCGGGACATGATCAGGTGGGTTCGCACGGCCTGACCAGTAGCGTCAGAAATGGAATCCTGACTTCACGTAGAAGCGGAGCCGCTCTCCTCCGCCGGCCAAGGTTGCCGTGACTACATGACCCGAGAAAGTGGTCCATAAACCCCCGCCGAAGGCCGTGTGCCAGCGGTCGGACTGCTCACCCTCCAGATACACTCGCCCAAGGTCCGCCAGACCGAGGATGCCCCAGCGATCGGGGCCCAGTCCAAGGTCACCCAGATTCAGGCGCAGGTCGACATTGCCGTACACAGCGGCATCGCCGGTGAAGCGGCGGGTGGTGAAGCCCCGGATGGATTGCCACCCGCCGATGTCCGCCGCCTCGAAAAACGGATAAGTCCCGAAGACCCGACGTGCTCCAACCCGGAAGGCGAGGGTCGGCTCGGTCGGGAGCACGGTCGCGGTCAGGTACGTCGTTCCCACCAGCTCGGCCGAGCCGAAGGTCGATGTCACGTCGAAGGCGGCAGGAACCAGCCGGCCGGTGAGCTCGAGCCTCACTCCCCTGGTGGGAACCTTCTCATCGTTTCGGGAATCGTAGAGCAACCCTCCGCTGATTCCGGCCTCGGTAAAGGACCCAGCGCCGTAGGGGTGGTCGACCGAGAGGAGCGTGATTCGATCGTCCGTATCCGACCAGCGCAGCAGTCCGCCCACCTTGAGGCTGGCGGGCCCGACGATCCCGAACAGGAACACCGGCTCCGCCGAATACTGACGCTGGGTCACGTTGTTAAAGCCGTCGATGTCGGACCGGACCGTCTCATTGCCCAGCCCGAAGTACCGGATCACGTCGGCGTTGAGCGCTGCCGCCCGCAGCAAGACCCGCCGGTCGGGCCGCTCGAAGCGGAAATCACCCTGCAGGTCGGCGTTGATTTCGCCGACACCGGTAGTGGTCGCAAAGCGGAGAGCAATGCGGGACCGATAGGGAACTCTGCGGAAGCCGTAACTATAGAAGACCGGGCCGGTGCCCAGCACCACACCGATCTCCGGGCGCACCGCGAACCACGGCGCCACACCTATCCCGTGGCCCCAATCCCGGAAGAGCTCGCCCGGGCGGTTGTCGGGTACGGGAGACTCGAAGGACCGGACGATGTGACGGACCGAGCTGGTTGCCCGCAGCTTCGCACGGCCGGAATCATCGTAGACGCGAAGCTTGCCACCGGTCGAGTCCGTCACGAGATCGGCACCCCCACCGGTAACCACGCGAAGCGGGATTCCGTTGGGCTCCCCGCGAACCCGTACGGTATCGGTGTTCCCGAGGAGGTAGAGACGGATTTCCCCGGTTTCGCCCGGAATGAACCGGCGCTTGAACACGGAGGTCCGATTGGCCAAGAGCTCCACAGTCACCGCACCGCCGGGTTCCCGGGTTACTTCGGCGAGCTCGGCGTCATCCGAGCCGCGGACGTCCACCGTGCGGGCGAGCTGCCGATAGTATTGCCCGCCGAGTTTTCCCAGGGCGTCGCGCCGGCGCCGCAAACTGGCCGCGACGTCGGCGAGGACGCTCTGGTTGTACCCAGCGGGCAGAGCAGCGAGAGCCTTTGCAATGGATTCGTCGGTCAAGCGAGCCTGCAGCCGGGCCACAGCGCTATCCCACGCGGCGCGGTCCAGTCCGGTCAAGAGCCTCCGGTCCAGCGGCTCCGCCTGAAGGGTAAGGCTCCGTAGCTTTCCGTACCGGGGACCAAACTCGGCCCAATTGGGTTTGGCGTACCGGATCAGGTCATTGCCAATTCCATCGAAGCGGGAGAATGCCCAGTCGCGATCGCGAGGCAAGGGCGTCCACCAGCGGAAACCGCCACGGTCGAATCCCACCCAGCTCCACTGCCCTCCGTGACGATCCCAATCCCCCATGACAAAGTCCAGCAGGCGTGCGGTGAGGTAGGTTGGCTGATCGAAGCGGTTGGCTGCGCTGGCCTGGAGGCGGGGAAAGAGCGAGTCGGACGAGATCAGCTCCGCGGCTCCGGGAATGCCCGAAACACTTTTCGTGTCCTCGGGGTGACGCCGCTCGAACACACCCAGCATTCCCTTGAACTGGTCGCGCCACTCCCCGAGACGCGGGGAGTCCGGCAATACGGTGATCCAGCGCTCTGTGGCGAGCAGCCCCGCCGCACGTTCCAGCTCCCCGGCGGCCAGCGCACCAGCGGGAAACATCGCGCTGATTTGTTCGTTCGCAAACCAACGGGTGAAGGGACTGCGCATCAGCCCGGTGAAGGCCTGGTCCGGACGCTTGTCGACGGATCGGAAATTATAGATCCGGCCCTGAGGCGAGGAGAATCGGAGGGAAAGCGTCTGAGCGTGTCCGCCCTTTTCGAACGCGGTGAGTCCGCCGGCGAGCGTGTCGAGGTTGGCCACGGGTACCGGAATCGGTTCCAGCCAGAGATCGCGCCAGGCGGATCCCAGCAAGAAGCGATGCAGCCAACCACCGCCATACTTTTTCCCCGGAGTGACACTGACCACGTTGTCCGGCGCAATCCCTGCGGAAGGCTGCGCGGCCTGCAACGCAGCCAGTAGGAGCAGACCTGAGAGCATACACTAGGGACGCTAGCGGACGGATTACGGGCACTATTTCGTGAAAAGTGGATGAAAGCGAAGCACCAAAGCCCCGCTTTAGGGCACAAAGAGCGCCGCGTGGGGGCATTGCCATGCCGCGTCCCTGAAGCCAAGGTCCCAGGAAAGCCGCCCGCTTGAGCGATTCAGCCG